>JAUYJC010000545.1 GCA_030688735.1 Deltaproteobacteria bacterium | reverse complement strand
GATTCGGACTATGATGTTCGTTTTATCTACATTCGACGACCTGAATGGTACCTTTCGATCGACCTGGAAAGCCGACGGGATGTCATCGAACAGCCGCTGGCAGATGAGATCGACCTCAGCGGTTGGGACATTCGAAAGGCGCTTAAGCTTTTTCACAAATCCAATCCGCCGCTATTGGAATGGCTTCAGTGCCCTATTGTTTATCGTGAGCGATTCTCGTTTGCTAACCGGCTTCGCGCGCTTTTGCCGGAATTCTATTCGCCTAAATCCAGCTTCTATCACTACCTGCACATGGCCAAAGGGAACCTTAGAGAATATCTCCAGGGCGATACGGTCTGGCGCAAGAAGTACTTCTATGTGCTGCGCCCGCTTCTCGCGATGCGCTGGATCGATCAAGGACGGGGTCCTGTCCCAATTGAGTTCCAGAAGCTTGTCGACGCCACGCTTGATGATCCAACGGTGCTCAACGCTATCGGGAATCTCGTCACGGCAAAACGGGCCGGAGCTGAACTTGAGCGTGGACCTCGGATAGCAGCCCTTAGCGACTTTATGGAAAAGGAAATGGCGCGATTCGAACAAACGGCCTCCAACCGGCCTGATGCGGCGCCGGATTCAGAGAAGTTGAACGGGTTGTTTCGTAATATGTTAGATGAATGCTGGCACAATGAGCAGTCGTCGTGACCGGCGACTAGCCGTACAAACGTTGTTGCGGATGGAAACGGCTTCCACCAGGACGAAACCATCTTCGACAGCTTTGGCTCAGGGATGAAAGCCGGAAAATATGCGACAATCTTCCTGGCCCTGACCTTCGCGCCCCGGGAATTCGTCGACGACTTCGAAGCCGCCCTCGAACAATTCCGCGAAATCGCTAACGACCTCGCAATAAGCGATCTGGAAAACGGCAAATCCTAGTTCCGTTACGTGGCTTGGTGCGTTTACTGAGCCCGCTACCAAGCGCCGAACATGATTTCGGCGACTCGATTTACGATTCCTGGACCGTTCAGTTTCCTGGCTTCGAGTTCCTGCTTGCAAATGTGATTGCAGAAGGCCAGGGCGGCTTGCCAGACGATCATCGCCTTGCCGTTCATGGTCCGACGGCCGGTCAATCGGCCCTGGCGGAGAAAAACCGTTTCTTCGGGATGGTAGACCAAATCGTAAAAGCCGCACTCCTTGGGAATCGAGATGGCGATCGCCATGGACGCGTCGTTGTTGTTGTCGATGTTCTCGCGGCAGGCTGCCTCGAATAGCGGAATGAAATCCGTTTGCCGGGCGCGAGCAGCCGGGAATGATTTCGGCTGGGCCTCCGCCAAGGCGGAGTAGGGTTCCAGCATCGTCACGTTTCCCGCGGTGTCCTCGCGCAGCCCTCCCTGGCCTTTGACCGTGCAGTTGACGATCAGGCTCATCTTGGAAGCCTGCGCGGCGATGTCATTTTCCCCAACGGCGCGAGCATGTGGCGTGATGGCGCCGATTTCTCTGGCCAGCGCGGCGCCTGCTTCCATCGTCCGATTACAGAGAACGATCTCGCCAAGTTCCGCGACCTCGGCCAGCGCGAAGGCGACGGCGCGGGCCGAGCCGCCGGCGCCGAGTATCATGACGCGCAAGCCTTCGAAGGATTCGACAAAGAGTCTTTCTTGTCCGGGCTGCGCCGAGCGGAGGCTTTCGATAAATCCACCCCCGTCGGTGTTGTAACCGACGAGTCGGCCACCGGCGGTGCGGACGATGGTGTTCACCGCCTGGATGCGCGCCGCCTGCGGATCGAGCTCGTCGAGACAGTCGATAATCTTTTGCTTGTGCGGCACCGTCACGTTGCATCCCAGAACATCCGGCGAATCTCGCAACGCTGACGTTAAGTCCTTGAGACGGCCCGCCGCAACGTCGAAAGGGAGATACACCGCATGAATGCCGAATCGTTCAAAGACCGCGTTCCACAAGGCCGGGCTCTTGGAGTAGCGAGAAGGGGAGTCGCCGACCACGCCGGCGATCCGCCGGGTGCCGACCTTGGCCGGATCGAGTCCGTTGGTGAGGCAAGCTTGGATCGCCGAGAAATTTGTCGCCATCGTCGCAGTGCTGCTCCGTTAGTTTTGAAAATTACATGGCGCGGAGGATTGCGCAAGAACAACGCGGCGGCGGGAAACCTACGATTCAGGTTTTACGGTCAACTTGTTGCCGGCAAAGCAAAGCAAGGAGGTTCTGCCGTTGACGATAGTTTCGAGGGCTACGTCCCGTCCCCACAATTGTTGCAGATATTGGAGCGTCTTCTCCGCGTACTCAAGCTGGAGGTCGCGGCCGTCGTGGGAATGTTTGAGGAACAGCGTCCGGTTATTATTGTAGTCCGCGTCTTCGACCTTGATTGCCGGGGTCGTGCCGGTGCCCACGTTTTGAATCAAAGTGTCCTTGATGGCGCGCCAGCTCTCCGCGTCGGCGACGCGGGTGATGACTTGGTCGTTGCCGCGAGCTTGGTACTCGAACAAGTTGAGATCGCGGACCAGCTGCTCCGTGAGATAGCGGCGCAAAAAGGAGCTGTCCCGTTCAACCTCGCGAACCTCGAAGAGCTTCTCCACTGCACTTTTTTTCTTAGGACCGAATTCTTTTTCTTCTTCAGGGTCAGGGTGGCTCCACCGCCGCTCGATGTCTTCCCATATTTTCATGCCGACGTGATAGGGGTTCAGCCCGCCGGGGCTCGGACAGAGCACCTGGGTGTGGCGCACGATAAACTCCATGCGCAGGTCTTGAGGCAGCTCCAGCGCTTCGAGGATCCGTTTGTGCCAGAAGCTCGCCCAGCCCTCGTTCATGATCTTGGTTTCGATCTGCGGAATGAAGTACTGCGCTTGCTGGTGCACGATCGTCAACAGATCTTTTTCCCATTCGGCGAGCTGCGGATTGTGATCGCGAATAAAGATTAGAATGTCCTCTTCCGGATAAGGCGGCACTTTCAAGAGGTCCGGTGCAACCCATTCCTTGCGGCGATGGATAGACTGAAACGCGTCGAGGATCGGTTTGGACTCATCGAGTTTGGCCTCCAGTTGTTCCTCTTCCGACTGCTTGCGAATGGAGAGATTGCGCCGGCACTGGAGTGAAAGCGCATGGGCGGCATCGAGGATGCGTTCGACCTTTTCCAGCCCGATGCTGGGGTCCTCGACATAATGGCGCACGCGGTTGGCGTGGGCCTTGAAAGTTTCGATTGTGTACTCCGCGTGGGTGGTTTTGAAAGTGAAGTTGTTTTTGAAAAAATCGCTGTGGCCGTACACATGGGCGATGGTGAGGACTTGCAGGGCCAGGCTGCTATCGCGCATGAGGTAGGCGATGGAGGGATTGGAATTAATAACCATCTCGTAGGGTAGGCCGCTGAGGCCGTAGTCGTAAAGGGTTTTCAGTTTCTCGAACCCTTTGCCGTAGGACCAGTGGGGGTAGTGGGAGGGCATGCCGGAATAGACCATGTAAGAGAGCATCTCCTCGTGGTCGCACATCTCGAATTCCTGGGGATAGGGATCGAGTCCGTATTGTTTCACCAGCTCGACGATACGCTGGTTCCACTCTTGAAGGTCTTCGAGGGTATATTGCGCGGCCATGGCGAGTCCGGCTACGCCGCGTCGTCGCGCACGCGGTCTTTGGCGAGAAAGGTCTTGAAGGAAGCCCATATATCCTCTTTGCGCTGGATCTGCACCGTAAGGAAGTTGGGCTCCTGAATCTGCGAGAAATACTGAATTAGGCTGCTACCGTAATAGCCCGCGCCCAGGGGCTTGATTTCTCCGTAGCCGAAGAGGTTGGAAACCTGCGCCAGCTCCCGCGCTGCCTTCAGCGTCGCGGCGTTGTCGGATTCAAAATTGTCCCCGTCGGAACAGTGAAAGGCGTAAACGTTCCACAGGCCGGGATGGTATCTCTCGTTGATGATCTCCAGGGCCTTGTTGTATCCGGACGAAATAAAGGTGCCGCCGGATTCGCCCTTGTGAAAAAACTCCTCTTCGGTCACCTCGCGGGCTTCGGTGTGATGGGCGATGAAGACGATCTCGACGTTCTGGTAGCGTGTGCACAGGAAGCGGTAGAGTAGGAAAAAGAAACTGCGCGCCAGGTATTTTTTCATCGTATCCATGGAGCCGGAAGTGTCCATGATGCAGAGCACCACGGCGTTGGACTCGCGCCGAATCTCGGTCACGGTATGATGGTAGTGCAGATCATCCTCGTGGAAAGGAAAACGTCCCGCCTGCACAACGCCGCGCGCCCGTTGGGCGGCCTTCTTGCGCTTGACCCGGGAACGCGCGGTGCGTTTTTTGTCCAGACGCACCCGGATGCCTTTCTTTCTATAGCCCTTCTGGCGGAATTGTCGTTCGACTTCCATCTGGCGTAACTGCTTGCGGTCGAGATCCGGCAGCTCAAGGTCCTCGAACATCAGTTCAATCAGCTCGTCGAGGCTGACTTCGGTCTCGTAGTAGTCGACGCCCGGCTGGTCGCCGGCTTGTTGGCCCTTGGCGCCCTTTTTCCCCTGGCCGACGGTTTGTCCAGGCTGCACGTCCCCGTCCCCGCCCTGTCCCACCCCGGGCGCGTTGTCGCCGTAAACAAAGCGGTATTCTTTAACGCCTCGAATCGGCACTTTGATCACCCGATTGCGGTCCTTGCCGATGATCGATTCTTCGGCGATGATGTCCGCGATGTTGTTGCGGATCGCTTCACGGACTTTTTGCCGGTGGCGCAGGCGGTCGCCGGCGCTGCGGTCGCTGCGCTGGCCGGAGGAGGGATGGTAGGGTCGGAAGATCGATTCCACTTTTGAAAACGGTGAGGAGTTAGGAGTGAGGAGTCAGGAGTTGGGGGACGCGGGGGTCTCCTTACTCCTTACCGCTTACTCCTCACTCATCCCGATCAGTCCTTCCATAGATTGTTGGCCGCGTATTTGAGAATCACGTCCACGCAGGTGGGACAGTACCCGTGCTCGAGGAGATTCTTGACCATCGTGCCGTATTTTTCCGATTGCTCCTCGTCGCGCATGCGCGACTTGGTGATGACCCGGCTCAAATCGCGTACCGAAGTGATCAGCTTTTTCTCGATGGCCTCCTTTAGGGGCTCGTAGCTCCGGAAGTCGATTTTCTCGCCCCGGCGGTTGGCCGCCCAGAGATAGGAGATCACTTCCTGGCGGAAGCCGTCGGCAGCCGAGCCGATGATGGCGATTTGCTCTTCGATCGATTTCATGAAGCCTTCGTCGGGCGCCAGTTCTTCTTTAGTGTTGCGGTCCTTCACCTTGCTCTTGTTGACGTAGGCTTCGGCGTGATCGAGGTAATTTTGGAACAGCGCCTCGGCCTGCTCCTGGTACGAATAGACGAACGCCCGGGTAATCTCTTTCTCCAGCACCTCCAGGTATTCCTTGTGCAGGGTATCCTGGAGCAATTCCAGGTATTGTTTGCGCGTATCGTCCGACAGATCGGCTTCTTTGACCATGTTGATCAGCGCTTCCCGGACGTTGATCGGGTTGATGCAATGACCGGCGGTGTTGTCCGAGAGCGCGTTGTCCAGAGCCTTCATGATGAAGCGCGTGGAAATTCCGTTCATGCCTTCGCGTTTGGTGGCTTCACGCAATTCCTGGACGTCAACTTTCTTGGTGCGCCCCTTCTCTATGACCTCTTCGCCGTTGTAGAGCTTCAACTTGGTCATGAGGTCGCACTTGTTGGTCAGCTCCAGGCGCGACAGGATCGCGAACATCGAAGCGACTTCCAGCGTGTGCGGTGCCACGTGGGCGCGGAAGTCGGAGTGGCGGATGATCTTTTGATAGATCTTGACCTCTTCGGAGAGGCGCAGATTGTAGGGCACGCGAATTACCACGATGCGGTCCAAAATCGCTTCGTTGGTGTGGTCGCCTTTGAATTTCTGCCACTCAGCCTCGTTGGAGTGGGCGACGATCACCGTGTCGACGTAGACCAATCCGTGCCGACCCGGCGCCGGCACGACTTTTTCTTGTGTCGCGGTGATCATGCAGTGGAGATATTCGATCTCGTTCTTGAAAACCTCGATGAATTCCACGACGCCGCGGTTGCCGATGTTCAGCGCGCCGTTCAATTCGAGGACCCGCGGATCGCCTTCGGAATAGAGGTCGAGCTTCGAGATGTCTTCGCTGCCGATCAGCACGGAAGTATCCTGGTTGTTGGGATCCACAGGCGGCACGACGCCAATGCCGACCCGCGCGCGTTTGGAAAATTCCACGGTGCCGATCGGAAACTCTTCGTACTTGCCGCCGAATTCTTCCTTCAGGCGATAGCGGCAGACGGGGCAGAGATCGCCTTCAATATGAACCCCCAGCATCTTTTCAAATTCTTTTCTCAAATGGCGCGGTATCAAGTGCAACGGCTCTTCGAACATCGGGCAGCCCTCGATGGCGAAGATGGGGTCGCTCTCTTCCAGACCTCGGTGGAGCTTTTCAGCTAACGAGCTTTTGCCCGAGCCCACGGGGCCCATCAGGTAGAGCACCTGGCGGCTTTCCTCACCCTTGAGCGACGCGGCATGGAAATAGCGCACGATCTGCGCAACCGTCTTCTCGATGCCGAAAAACTCATCGGTGAAAAAATCGAAGATCTTGATCGATTCGTCTTTATAGAGCCGCTTGACGTGGGGGTCGGTGCTTTCCTGGAGGTCACGGACGCCTGCTTTGACGATAACGTCATAGAGACGCGCGTGGGCCAGCTTGGCGGTGGAGGGATCTTCCTTGATCTTGTCGAGGTAGCCGAGCAGTTTGCCCTGCCACGACCGTGATTGGTTGTTATCCCGGTCTTTTTTGATGATTTTCTCGAACTCCGTGTTATTGTCCATTCCAACGGCCTCCCTTAATGGAATCGGTTTAGTCCCTAACGGGAATGAGGCGATCCATATTACTTAGACGCAATCCGTTCGACGATCGCGGTGCAGCGAGGTGTGGGGCTAATATAAAGGGTGAATGACGCTGGGTCCCGGCATCATCCTGAGCGGGCAACCGGCGGGGCAGGGGAGAAAAAATGCCTCCTCCGGATTCGCTAAAAAAACTGGCGCAAGTCACGGCTTCCATTCGACCTCGTTTGCCGGTTGTCGATCGGGCAGCCACGGAATCCGTTCACCGTTTGAAGACAAATGGGAACGTTTCCGACATTCTAAGGATATCCTACTATATCGCCTCGGCAAGATAAAGCGTTTTTAGTTTTTCGCGGTCGAGACGGCTCGTGAGACGAAAATGCAACTTTTACCACGAAGGTCACGAAGAGCACGAAGTTAAGAAGTTTAAGAATATTTATGTCCGAAACCTTCGTGGCCGTCGTGTGCTTCGTGGTGAGAAAGTGTTTTGTCGGGTGGCGCATCCATAAGGGAACCAAGCTTGGAAATTTGCGGACGCTGGGCAAATCTTACCCATGCATATCGCGATTTGGCGGCTCAGGGATTAGTGCTCGATCCTGCTTTTGCTTGCCTTGACAGAGTTTACCGAGCCTTGATAAATGGCCAAGAATAGAGAACCATCCAAGAAGTTTGTCCTGACGGAGGATCCTATGGGTCACACCCTGTGGCAACGATGGCTGTTGCTGGCGCTGATCGGTCTGGTGGCTTCACTGCTGGTCGCTGGCAATCTCGTCCTTTCTCTCCAGTGGATTCATAAACCTTTTGCGGGTTTCTTCGTCTATGAAAACCTGACGGTCGGTCCCTATTCTCTGCCGCAGTGGACTGCGAACGGGACAGGATTGCGGTCGCTGGACCGCATCGCGACGGTTGATGGACGGCCGTTGCGACAGCGGAGCGAACTCTACGACCTGGTGAAGGCCGCTCCCTCGGGCTCGACCTTTCGTTATCAAGTTGTCCGTGGAACGGAAACATTTGAGTTTGCTATTGCGTCGATGACCCTGACTCTGCGTGACTGGCTTCTAAGTTTCGGCGTTTACGTGATCATGGGTCTGGCGTTCTTAATAATCGGCGCGGCGCCCTATTATTTTCGCGCCGCCTCACCGGCTAGCTTGCCGCTTTGTTTTATGGCGCTGGCGGTCTTCGTCTGGTTCGAAACGACCTTTGATTTCATGACCAGCGGATTTCTACCGAGAGAATTAAGAATCTTCGGTCTGACGCTTACGGCTAGCACCGGGATGCATCTCGTATTGCTGTTAAAGACCGGTACGCCGCTATGGCGCTCCCATCCTCTCGGTCTGATCGTGATCTATGGAATTTCGCTCGTTCTTGGCGGAGCGATCAGCGCCGCTTTCGCCGGGCCGGTCGAGACGTGGATTCTCGCTTTTCGCGCCGGCTACGTTTACGCCTGCGTGAGCGCGCTGGCTTTTCTCGTGATTGTTTTGATGGCTCTGCGTGGGACCTTGCCGGATTTAGAGAGATCTCGATTGCGGGTCATGTTTTTCGGCGCGGCGCTCGGCTTCTTCCTACCTTCGCTCGCCACCGTGTTGAACAGTTCTTTTCAGTGGGACATTCCCTACAACCTGGCATTGATCCCCTCGGTGTTTTTTCCGCTTTCGGTGGCCTATGCGCTCTTGAAGTATAGTCTGTTCGATCTCGGCAACGCACTCAAGCGAAGCCTCAGCCACGTCGCATTGGCGGCGTTACTGTTGGTGCTCTACGTCGCGCTGTTCTCCCTATTGGACCCATCGTCCGGCGCCGACGAAGCCGAACCGCTCCTGCCGATATTTTTCTCGGTGCTCGTGGTCGTGGTTTTCAATCCCTTGCTCCGTTGGATCGAAAAGATCGTCGACCGGTATATTTACCGTCAAGAATACGACCCGGAACAGGTTCAAGCGGAAGCCAGCCAGTTTCTGCGCTCCCTCGCGAGCGCGCCGAATGTAGCCCAGGGATTTCTCCAGCAGGTGGCGGCGCGGATCGGTGTCGAAACGACACTGCTGACCTATCGGCCCAGGGAAACCCATGAATACCTGACTGCCGCCACAGGGCCCAACGAGCCTAATCCTTCGGCCATCGCCGGTTGCTGCGAGCTGTTAACGGACCCGGCGCTGCCGGCCGATTATCACGGGGTGTCCCGAGGCGAAGTAACTACTGATCCACGATTCAAGCCGAAGCGCGACGCCTGGCTCCGCGCCTTCGACGCAATGCGCTCGGAGTTGCTCCTCCCGTTGGTTTTCGACAGGGAGATCCGGGGTTTTGTTTCGTTGGGCGCGAAGCGCTCACGCCGGGAGTACAGCGCCGACGATTTACGCTTGTTGGGCACGCTGACCGATCAGTTGGCATTGTCTTTAGAAAATGGCCGGCTTTACGAAGCATCCGTGGACGCTCTTGGCCGGGTCGAGGCGACCAACAAGAAGCTGCTCGAGATGGATAAAGTCAAAAAACAATTTGTCGCCAACGTCTGTCACGAGTTAAGAACGCCGGTGAGCACGATCATAGGATACGGTGAAGTGCTGCTCGATGATTCCTTCTCCGGCGATCGCCGCGCGATGCTCGAACGGTTGGTAAACAACGGTCAGGACCTGACCCAACTGATGGACAATCTGCTCAATTTTTCAAGGATGGAGGCCGACACGGTCTTTACGCAATTTGAGGCGGTCAAGCTGAAGGAGATTTTACAGGCGCTGCAAATGATGACGCAGCGGCTCATCAGGGAGCGCCCGATCGAATTCAAACTGAACATGGAACCGGCCGTCGAAACCATCGAAAGCGACGGGCAGAAGCTGCAACAGATTCTTGCCGAATTATTAACCAACGCGGTGAAGTTCACCGAGAGGGGCAAGATCGAAGTCAGCGTCCGGACAATTGCTCGGGATCAGAAATCGTCCGTAGAGATCGCCATTGCTGACACAGGCATCGGTATCGACGAACGCCACCGGGAAATCATCTTCGATGACTTTCGGCAGTTGGACGGCTCCTCGACCCGGAAGTACGGCGGCACAGGATTGGGGCTGAGTCTTTGTCGCAAGCTCGCGAGCGCGTTAGGAGGACAGATCCGGGTGACCAGCGAAGTCGGCATGGGCAGCGTCTTTAGCCTTTTGTTGCCCCTGGTGCCGCAAGAATTGAAGGCATGAGGGTTGCCCACCGGAACTCTTGTCAGTTTTCGTGGGACTTCTTGTCCGATGACCGAACAGCGTCACGAAACGCTTTGTCACCACGAAGCTCACAGCGCGGCTAAGCCGCAACCAAAGCACCAATCCTTATTTCACCACAGAGGCACAGGACGTGAGAAAAAATCGATTTTCGCCGGGATTGGCACTCGCAAGTGGTCGATTTTGTTCATGCCATTTTTGCGAATTTTGTTATTTTTCGATTTTTTCTCATGACCACAGAGTTCGCAGAGTTCTGAGTATTGCTTAATCAAGAACTCTTCACTCCGCGTCCTCCGCGCCTTCGCGGTGAGATCTCTCTTGGACCGATAGAATCAGCATAGCCACTGGAACCTTTGCGCAAGATGATTCGTCCCGACGACTTCACACGGGCCGTGCACTTTGTACTGACATTATCTAGCGAGCGTTGCCCGGTAGAGATGGCCATTCGGCCGCAAAAAACGCCCTACAAATGATGGAGCCCTACGCTCAGGAAAACGCCATTGAGAAGCAAAGGGTATAGTTCAGAGGGTCAAAGGCTACGGAGAGTTATCCCGGAGGTAAATTCCTCCTAAAAAACAGACTCCGGAAAGTAAATGCGAATCCCATCACGGAATGGTATGGGATCGTCAAAGACACCGGACAAGCCTTTGGAGGACGGGCAGCTTGCCGAGCAGCACCAGCTGGATTCTGCAGCTCTTTCCCGAAGATGCCTTGTTTGCTAGGTATTGAGTATTGCGGAACCGGTCTTAGGAAAAACACTCATGCCAGATCATGAAAAATTCCTTACTGATCGAGGGGAGGCGCTTTCAACTCCGGGGGATGAGCGCGCGACAATTACCGGACGAAAGCCGGCCAGAGTTAACCAAGCGGTAAAGGATTTTAGCCTCCGAGTCGGGTCCGTCTTCACGCTCATATTGACCTGGTGGATCTTGAGTCTCTTCTTCCCGCCGACTCTTATTCCAAAACCATCGGACACCTTCGCCGAGGTGGCAGCTATTATTGGCACAGGCGACTTCTTTGGTGAGATGGGAAGCACTCTTCGCCGCGTGCTCGTCGGCTTCGGCATTGCCATGATTGTAAGCATTCCCCTCGGTATTCTCATGGGGACTCTTAGAAGTCTTGAGAGCTTTTTCGAACCCCTCGTGATTCTTGGCCTCACCATGCCGGGTCTCATCTGGGCGGTTCTGATGATCATGTTCTTCGGATTAAACGAGATCAGCGCCTACGCGGCAGTGTCGATCACCATCATGCCCATGCTGGCGATCAGCATCTGGCAGGGGACCAAATCGATCGATAAGGATTTGATCGATATGAGCAATGTCTTCCACGCAAGCGCCTGGTCTAAGATCGTTGATGTAATTCTACCTCAGCTCGTTTCCCACATCCTTGCCGCCATTCGTTACGGCTTGGGACTTGCCTGGAAAGTTGTCGTTGTGGTTGAGATGTTCGGTTTGAGCAACGGCGTGGGTTATCAAGTCGTGAGAGGCTTCAACGTGTTCTCAATGAAGACGGTATTGGCCTGGGCCATCACCTTCTTGGTGGTCATGATCGTCATTGAGTTCGGCATGATCGGCTGGCTCGAAAGAACCGTAACGCGGTGGCGCCCGCGAGCCCAGGCTTGGAGGCGGTAGTGGCGTACGTCCAGATCGATGGTGCGGTCAAGTTTTTTGGGCGCGAGGCGGGCGAGGATATGCTCGTTCTCGGCAAGGTCTCATTCGACGCAAAAGAAAATGGCACGACTTGCCTCCTAGGTCCCTCAGGCTGCGGCAAGTCGACCTTGCTCAACGTCATCTCGGGACTTGAAACTCTAGACCAAGGTCGCGTAAGAATCGTCTCGCAACGCAACCATCGAGACGATTCTCCGCGCATCGGCTACGTTTTCCAGGACCCGCGTCTGCTCAACTGGAAACGGGTCGAGGGCAACCTGGTTTTCGCCCTGAAGGGCATGAAAGTGCCGCCGGCCGAATGGGAAGGGCGCATACACAAATATCTCAAACTGGTGGATCTCGTCGAATTTCGCCAGCAGCACCCGCTCTATTTGTCCGGCGGCATGCGCCAGAGAGTAGGCCTCGCGCGCGCCCTGGTGATCGAACCCGAGGTGCTTCTCATGGACGAACCCTACAGCAAGCTCGACCAGTTAACAGCTCGTAAACTTAGAGAGGACACCCTGTTGATCTGCGCCGGGCTTAAACAGACAACGTTGCTGGTGACACACGACGTCGAAGAGGCGGCCTATATGGGTGACCGCATTGTTATCCTGTCCGCCCGCCCGGCTCGCGTCATAGAGATTGTGGAAAATCCCCTGCCGCCGGCGGACCGAGACTTGGACGATCTTAATTTCATCGAGTTCAAAAAACATCTGCTTAAGTTGGTCCTACAGTCAGTTCAATAGGAGGTGCGAATATGAAACGTCAACTCTGGATCGTTGTAAGCATGTTTGTGGTTTTCGTGGCGGCTTATCTCGTCACTGTTCCAGTGCGAGCCGCTGATCTGTCAAGCATCGAGGTCGGTGTCCCCCAGGACGGCCTCTTCGGCTTGGGAGGTCAGTACATCATCGACAAGGGCCTGGATCGGAAGAATGGATTTGTCATGAAGCCACGGTGGGCCGGCATGCCGGAGGTCCAACGGCTGCTAGGGATTCAAGCGATTTCGGTGGGCTTGATGACGCCCGAAGCCGGCTTGCGGGCTAATGTGAACGGCATCCCGATTCGGCTGATTCAACCTTACCAGACCTCCCATATGTTCGTCCTGGTGCGCAAAGACTCCCCGTATCAAAGCATCGACGAGCTTAAAGGGAAACCGATCGCGCTGACGCCGGAAGTCACGACGCTTTACAACCTCTTTGATTTCATCATGAGAAAGCGCGGCGTCAACATCGAAAAAGAGTTTCAGCTAAAGAAAATGGGCGGACCGCCGCCGATCATTGCGGTTTTGGAAAAAGGCGATGTCGAGGCCGGCATTATTTGGGAAGCCCATGTTTCACGGTTGTTAACCACAGGAAAATATCGCGTCCTTATGAGCTTACGCGATGAGATGGCAAAGGTTCTCAACGCCAAAATTCTGCCGGTCATTTGGCTGGCGGGCCTTGACCCCTGGGTCAAAGCCAACGCCGACGGGGTAGGCAAGCTTCGTGCTGCTTGGACTGAGGCCTACATCGGCGTGCAACGGGATGAGGGTCATTTCCGAAAGTATGCGAAGCGGTTTTTCGGTTTGGAAAAACCAGAAGAGCTTTCGACGGGGTGGCAAAGAACCAAAGTCTTTCTGCTACCCGCAGACTTCAAGTGGCCCGATGCTGCCACTCTAAAGGTCGTTAAGACCTGGCTCAACGAAGGCGTGGATTCGGGGATGTTCACCAAGGAGTCGGCGGGCTACATCGACGACATGTTCACGCCCTAGACCAGATTTCGCCGAAAGTAGCGCTCTGGGACAAGCCTTCCGGCCGCAGCCGATGGGGTTGTGGCTCCAGGCCGTCCCTCGCCAGCCCCAAGGTTGCTGGGGCCTGGCAGCACCTGCACGGCTCTGTGGTGACTACCCCTTCACAGGAAAGCCGGGAAAACGTTTCTTTACGGAGGAGAGAATGAAGCTGTTATTTTTCGACGACTTTAAACTCGGCGTGCTGAAGGGCGATGCCGTCGTGGACGTGTCGGAGGCGGTGCGCGAGATACCGCACACCGGGCCGCACAATTTGATCAGCGGTTTGATCGAACGCTTTGCGGATTACCGCGGCGCGCTCGAGAAAGCGGCCGTTAGCGGCACTGGCGTGCCGCTCAGCAAAGTGCGGATTCGGCCGCCACTGCCGCGGCCGGTCAACATCGACTGCATGGCGGTGAATTACATGGAAGATGGCACGCGTAAGGAGCCGGCGCCAATCAACGCGTTTCACAAGTCGCCGGGCTGCGTCATCGGCGACAACGACACCATGGTGCTGCCCGACGTTCCCGCCACCATCTTCGAGGGCGAAGCCGAAGTCGCGCTGGTGATCGGCAAGCGTGCCAGCAACGTGCCTGCCGCCAGGGCGATGGAATATATTTTCGGCTACATGAATTTCATCGACGGCTCTGCGCGCGGCCTGCTGCCCGCCGGCAACACGTTTTATCAGATGAAGTCGCGCGACACCTTCGGCCCGATGGGCCCCTATCTCGTGACGGCCGACGAGGTGAAGGACCCGAACAACCTTCAGGTCCGTTTGTGGGTGAACGGCACGCTGATGCAGAACTATAACACCAGCGACATGGCGCATAAGATCCCGCGCTGCATCGAATGGGTCAGCTCGATCCATCCGCTCGAAGCTGGCGACGTGCTAGCCCTGAAATAAGTGCCAAGGGAACGAGAATGCTCGCCGGCAGCACACTGGCGACTCCTTGACGGCTCGTAAGCACTCATTGGAACGTGTTTGTATCGCAAAAGGGCGGCGGTTGGGCATCAGAGGATGATGTGTTGAGGTTGAGGGCTGATTTTGGACACAGCTCTCCCTGCGCGCAATGCGCCGGACCTGACGTTTGACGATTTTTTCACAGTCTCTCAAGTCTGTAACCGAGCATGCGCGGTCAGGATGTCGGGCAAGAAGCGATGCGATCCCGCCAGCCGCACTACCAGGCTTCGCCCCATCTTTAATACCTTGGCAGCGATGTAGACAAAGTGGCGGCGAAAGCGCTTCCACTCCCAGCGCACCACCTCGGGGGGCAAGGCGATCTGGGCGATCCACTTGCCGAGATTCCAGGCCAACCGGGCGATTTGGAGCCATGCCGAGTTACCCAGAAACTCCGCTACCGGCATGCGCCACCCCGCGATTCCGTGACCAAATTGCTCGATGACGTTTTCCTGGTCGCAGCGCTGATAGCTCAGATCGATAATCTGTCGGGGACTGTAAGAGCGCGGCAGGTTGCTCAGCACCAGCCGGCAACGAAAATGCTCGAACAGCGCCCCTTGTCCATCGGTCTCTTCGATCAAAACCCGCCGCACGATCATCCGGCACGCCGAACCCAGCCCGGCGGGCTGATAGGCGATCTCGCTGATCCACTGCTTGACCGTACGCAGCGTGCGAAACTTTCGCTCCAGGGCTTTCTTTCGCCGGTAGTTCACCGTGCGCCCGCGGCGCGAAGGACCGCTTGGCTGCTGGCGATCGGCGCGTGGAACAAAGGGCTTCCAATCCTGCTCGGCAATCGCCTCGACCAGCGCCGCGCGGTTGGAATAGAGCCGCCCCCCGATCGCAAAGTACGCTCCCGCCTCAAGGGTTTCGTTGTAAACATCGGATCGGTCAAAGTCGGTATCTCCGCGGACAATGGCGTTTAGAAAATGGCGTCGCACCATCGGCAACACCTCTTTCAAAGCCTGGGCCGCCGCGTCCGAAGAGCGAGCATTACCCGGCTGGTTCACTACCTTAAGGCACTCTCCGGTGCCGCCCAGCGAAACCACCAGCGGCTGATACGACCAACGCCCATTGTAGCTAAAGTCTGCTCCCTCTTTTTGTACCCCATAAAGAGGCTTGATGTGGCCATCGAGATCCACCAGCGCATACTCTTGCTTTTTTCTCCGACGACGCACCCCGCCTGCCAGCTTGGACCACACCGCCTCCTGAACCTCGTCGGTCACCCCCGAAAGCTGTCCGACATTGGGGGTTGTTCTAAAGCGGCGCAGAAAATCCCCCGCCGTGGTCGGGTCTGGTATCCGACACGCTCCCACCATGCGCCGCACTGCCTCGCTTCCTTGCAACGCCGCCTGGTCCTCCAAACACGTCCCGTCAGCGTACAGCGTGTAGGCCAGCGCCAGCACGTGGTCCGACTCGTGATAGGGCGCGTGGCGCTTGAACAGCTCCAGCGCTTCATCGATCCGCTTGGCGACCCCAAACCGCCGCACAAACTGCTGTGCCAATACCAGCCCTCCATAGTGGGTCATCTCGCCGCGCGGATCGCTCTCAAGATGGAGCAACCGATGACGCATCACTCGCCCCTCAGTCTCGGGCCACGGTAACTCCGCTGGATCGACGCTCGTACCTGAATTGACGTGACTTGCGCGCTCAAATGCGATAGATGCTTTCACTTGGGAGGCCCTCCGCTTATGGGGTTACGTTGCTGTCTTGTAACTCTTCGTATACCTCATTTCAGAGGGCTTTTCCCGTTCTAAATCTATTTCAAATTTTTATCTGTCCGCTAAGC
>JAUYJC010000544.1 GCA_030688735.1 Deltaproteobacteria bacterium | reverse complement strand
GACGGGACAGTCTGCCCTTGATCCTCGTGAGAGGGATTAGGCTCCGATGGTCCTCATTCCAGAAAGCTCTTGAAATCGGTGTCACATAAACATGATCTCCAATATGATAATTTGCAACAGACCTAATATAAGGCTCCGGACACGAAGGTTTCGGACTCTTGATATTTTTAAACTTCTTAACTTCGTGCTCTTCGTGACCTTCGTGGTGAAGTATTTATTCCTGCTTCGATTGCGGCTTTGCCGCAGTCACAAAAATAGCCTATAACCGGTGCAGGAAAGAGGGTTTGATAAGGAGACTTCTATGAGCACGCAAGATATTTTGGGCCAGCTCGCCGTTGATATGAATAGGCTGCTTACGGAGCCGGTCGGAAGCCGAAGGGTGAAGATCACCGATCTTACGCCCCGCGACGGGCAGCAGTGCAAATTGGCAACGCGGGTGACCACCGACGATCTGCTCCCTTTGTGCGCGTCGCTGGACAATTGCGGATTTCACGCCGTGGAGGTATGGGGCGGCGCGACCTTCGATGTCTGCATGCGCTATTTAAAGGAAGATCCTTGGGAAAGATTACGCCGCATCAAAGCGGTCATGCCCAAGACCAAACTTCAGATGCTGTTGCGCGGGCAACATGTTTTGGCCTACCGGCCGTACACGGATAAAATCGTCTGCACGTTCGTCGAGCGGGCGATCGCCAACGGCATGAACGTCTTTCGGATATTCGAGGCGACCAACGACTTTAGGAACATCGAGACCGCGACGAAAGCGGTGAAGCAGCTCGGCGGCGAGGCCCATGTGGAAGTGAACTACACCGTGAGCCCCGTGCACACGCTGGACAAGTGGATGGAGTACGCGGAACAACTGATCGAGATCGGCGCCGATTGGTTATCGCTGAAGGACGCCACAGGGATCATGACGCCATTCGATAGCTACAGAATCATCAAGGGGATAAAAGACCGGGCGAAAGGCAAGCTTCCGGTTCTCCTCCACTGTCACGACATGGGCGGGACCTCCAGCATGTGTCATCTGATGGCGATCCTGGCAGGCGTCGATATGATCGACACAGTATTGTCGCCTCTATCCTTCGGCTCGGCGCATCCTGCCACCGAAACGATGGTGGCGTCACTGAAGGGGACGCCGTTCGATACGGGAATCGACGTGAAGATCCTTGAGGAGCCGACACGGATTACCCGCCAGATCAAAGAAAAGTACGAACAGTACGAAACCGGTTACACCGGCGTGAGCGCCGATGTCTTCATTCACAAGGTGCCCGGCGGAATGATCTCGAACATGGTGGCTCAGTTAAAGGAAGCGGGTCGCATGGATCTGATGGATGCCGCACTCAAAGAGACACCCAGCGTGGAGAAGGACATGGGCCATCCGCCGCTGCTTACCCCTACCAGCCAAATCGTCGGAGTCCAGGCGGTGCTCAACGTTCTGGCTGGAGAACGATACAAAATCGTCACCCGGGAGACCACGGATTACGTCAAGGGCAAGTACGGCCGCCCGCCCGGCGCCGTGAGTCCGGAGCTGATCAAGAAGATCATGAAAGATAAGCAGCCCGATTATTCGCAACGGTCCGGCGAGATGGCAGACCCGGCGGATTGGGACAAGGCCGTCAAAGATCTCGGGCCATTGGCGAAGAGCGATGAAGACATTCTCCTCGGTGTCCTTTTCCCGATGCAAGCGAAGGAGTTTCTGACCCTGAGAGAAAAGGGAGAGATCGGTCTGGCAAGGGCATAGGCCTTAATCACAAGTCACCACGAAGGTCCCAGCGCGGCTACGCCGCAACCAAAAAGAAAATGCAACTTTTACCACGAAGGTCACGAAGAGCACGAAGTTAAGAAGTTTTAAAATATCAAAGTCCGAAACCTTCGTGGCCTTCGTGTGCTTCGTGGTGAGAAAGGGTTTCGTCGATCACTGATCGAGGATTGAGGATCGCGATCCTCGATCCTCCATTCTCGATCTTCGACCTTCCCGATAATGCCGGAACTGCCCGACATCACGATCTACCTCGAAGCCCTCGAAGCGAGGCTACTCAACCAGCCGCTGGAGAAAGTCCGCCTGGCGAGTCCGTTTCTGCTGCGCTCCTTCGATCCGCCGCTCCGCGCGGTTGAAGGAAAGAAGGTCCTCGGTTTCTTCCGCATCGGCAAGCGCATCGTCTTCGAGCTCGAAGACGATCTCTTCTTGGTTTCTCATCTGATGATCGCCGGGCGGTTTCACTGGAAGAAACGCGGCGCCGTCATGCCGAGAAAATACGGTCACGCGGCCTTCGATTTCCCATCCGGCACACTGCTTCTGACCGAGATGGGGGCCAAGAAGCGGGCGTCGCTTCACCTCGTACACCGGCGGGATAAATTAGCGGAGCATAATCCCAAAGGGCTGGAAATTTTCGACTCCGATTTGGAAGCCTCTCGCGCTGCGCTCACGCGGGAGAACCACACGCTCAAAAGGACCTTGACCGATCCCCATGTGTTAAGCGGCATCGGCAACGCCTATTCCGACGAGATTCTGCATCGGGCCAAACTCTCTCCGGTTAAGCAAACCAAGCAACTCAGTGAAGACGAAATTGAGAGGCTTCACCAGGCGACGAAGGAATGCCTGAGCGAATGGATCGAACGGCTGCGCAAAGACGTCGGCAACAAGTTTCCCGAACGGGTCACGGCTTTCCGCGACGACATGGCCGTCCACGGTAAATACCGCAAGCCCTGTCCGGTCTGCGGCGCCCCGGTGCAACGCATCGTCTACGCCGAGAACGAGACGAACTACTGCGCGAAGTGCCAGACGGGCGGGAAGCTGCTGGCGGACAGAAGTTTGTCACGATTGCTCAAAGCAGATTGGCCGGGAACCTTGGAGGAGATGGAAGAGGGAAGACGCTTCCCTACGCGCTAAAGCATGTCAATCCCCGCAAATTGTGGTAATATTACATTATGATCGAAAAGGTGGTGAGAAAAGTTGGGTTGAAGGAACCTTCTGACACTCAGTTCGATTTGGCCCACTGGCTAAAAAAGACCCCCGAGGATCGCGTTTCAGCCGTTGAGTATTTGCGTCGACAATTTTATGGAAGTGCAGCCAGACTTCAAAGAACTGCTCGGATTCTTCAACGACCATCGCGTTAGTTATCTGATCGTCGGCGGGTACGCGCTAGCGTTCCACGGCGCGCCCCGTTTCACCGGTGACCTCGATATCTTCATCAAACCTGATCACGAAAACGCTCAGCGTATCGTGGCGGCGCTTGGTGCTTTTGGCTTCGCCTCTCTTGGTTTAACGGCAGAAGATTTCGAACGACCGGATCAAGTTATCCAACTCGGTGTCGCTCCCGTACGCATAGATCTCATCACATCAATTACCGGGGTTTCCTGGGACGACGCCTTTACCGGCAGGGCGTCATCAAATTTCGGCGGCGTGCCGGTGCATTACATCGGCCGCGAACAATTTATTTTGAACAAGCGCGCGACGGGACGAATAAAAGACTTGGCTGACCTGGAAGCCCTCGGAGAAAAATAGATTACAACTTGAGTGGATCGAGTGACGATACACACAGAGCCGGTCAAGGTGCAGCACAAATCTCTGACATAGATTGGCGTTGTTTCGTCCCCATCTGGTTTGTTTTGATCAGCTCCCAATCAATTTCCGATTCGACCCCAACCACTGGCAGTCGCCATAATCCCTGTCCCGTATGCGGCTCCCCGGTGCAGCGCATCGTGTACGCCGAAAACGAGACCAATTGCTGCGCGAAGTGCCAGACAGGCGGAAAGTTATTGGCGGATAGAAGTTTGTCGAGATTGCTGAAAGCAGATTGGCCGCGGACGCTGGAAGAGATGGAAGAGGGGAAGAAGGTTCGGAGCGATTTTAGTAGATGATGCGCCGGTAAACGAGAAATTTGGCAATTGAACGGCCTACCGAAACGTGGGAGTTTCGCGAAAATCGGCCTTCGACCAGCTGTTAGGTAACCGGGTCACTTATTTTGTTCTTAGATTCCCGTGTTCGGATTCTTCTTTCACTTTCTCCCACTCCTCCTTGAGGAGTTTATGAGTAGCGACGATAAGCTGTTCCAATGCGCCTTTTAGCTCCTCCCGTTTTGTCACATGCGTTAGCTGGGGAATTCGCTGAATCAATTGTTCGATCTCCCTGTCATGGGTCGCCGAAGGATTGAGTCGGAGTCGGATGACGTGGCGGAGCCGATCGATTTCCTTTAAGAGTTCCGCTTCCTCGGTCTTACCTTCTAGCTCGGAGTAGCACCACGTATGCGTATAACCCGAAAAGGCGGAGATATCCTGTCTCAACTGTTCGATCCACTTGACTCTCTGCGCCGTAACGGTATTGATGAAGGAAGTCCGGCGGCTAGCGCGGAAGTTACTGACCAGATTCCATATCCCCAACGCAAATGTAAGCATGATACCGAGTACGTAGATAACATCCTTCATTTCCATCGCGTACCTTTTCACCCGGTCTATGACAATACCCAATTATGGGTGTACGACAACACGGCTCCTACAATAAATAATATCTGTAATACTTTTGCTTTGTCATTCGAGAGGACCATTCTCAGATGCATGTGCCGGTGTAAAGAACAGCGCCGGGCGTGTGCCACAGGAAAGGCTTTGAAGCACCTGATGCGAATTCCTGAATTTCAAGTAAGCTTGCTTTTGGATACTGGCCGACAATTTCAGCGACTGCAATGAATGAATGCTCGGCTGAACCAGGGAAAATCACTCGCAATTGGTGAATGCCAGAGAGGTTCGAAACAGCTTTTACCGTGCCCGTCCGTCGGTCGATTCGAAAATCTTTCCCCAAAAAAGGCGAGTTCTTGACCCCCCGAATCGTACCATCATCGGAAAGTTTCAGGTCCCCCTTTATGGTGCAGTGATAATCCGTCGGCCCGGCGAATCCGAAGACTGGAAACAAGACTGTTAACAAGATTGCGTGGAGAAGAAGCATATGCGTTGATTCCCCCCTAAAAATAAATGTATTTACGCCATCTTTCACCCAACTGGTCATCCCCCGGCTTTATGGGACCTCCGCCTCACGGACGGGACACAAACATCAGTTGTGATCTCTATTTCAAGCCGGAGGCTTTGAACAAACGATCAAAGAAATTCTCGATTAAGTCGAGAAATGTGCGACAGAACGCGTTGGATATTTCAATTTCACTATCCGGGTTATTGGGTGATCCGATCAAACGTATTTCGTCCTTATATTTACCAATCAGCTTGTTCACGGTTTCCTGGTGAGTTGAGTCGATACCCTGTCGGCCTCCGCGATGCGCGATGATGTCTCGCAGCGTGGAAAGATCCATGAGCTTATCCCAGGCCGGGTCGTTTGATATCCTTAAATTGACCACCTTGTCAAAGTACAATTTCGCTTGGTCGAAAGGTCTTCCTTTAAAATCGGTGACTTTAAGCGAGAACTTGTTCTTCTCACGCAAATGATTTGCTAACCGAAATAATTGAGTTTCGACGATCGTATGGAGTAGGACAACGACGGAATAACGAAGCAGCTTCGGAAGGTCGGTGTCAAATCTCGATTCGATAATATCGGTCTCCAGTTGGAGAGCGTCTTCGCTCCAATTTTGGTGTTTGGCTGCCTCAGACATCTTCTGTCCTGCCCGTAGCCGTGCTTGGGGGATTGCGGTTTCCATTTCTTTGAGATAAGTGCGAACGCTCTCTAGCCAAACCAGGGTATCAATAATAAAAGGGTCAACATCAAATTCCCCAAATTTCGGCCTATTCGTGTCGGTCATCTGATTTCAACGCCCTGTAGGATTCGCCTGCCAGTTGCGCCGTCCATGCCAGACTCGCAGAATTTCGACGGTCTCATCTCTTAAGCGATACACAACCAAGTAGGGCGTCTGGCTTACTGGCCATTCGCGAGTCCCGTGAACATGTCCTTGTCGTCCGATTTCGGGATGGTTGCACAAACTATTCACGGCTTCCCATACTCGTTGAGCGACCGCTTCGGCTGCGGACGGGTTATCTTTGGCGATGTAGTTCTGGGCTTCGACCAGATCCGCTAGTGCGGGGCGTGTCCAACGGAGCTTCAAGTCTTCACGCCCCAACGGGAGAAAGTGCTGCGCACTTCTTCGTCGGTGGCGAAAGCTCCCCGGTTCGCGGCTGCGATTCCAAGGTCTACGGCTTTACGAAATCGGGCTTCCTCAATCACGTCGTCCCAGGAAGCTTCAGGCGGGAGCTCATCAGCAAGGGCATGGACCTGCTGGCGCAGCGTCTGTTTAGGTTCGTTCATAGGATGTTTCCTTTCAATCACCGCAAAACAGATCGGGAATGGGTTCTTTGCAAGCTTCCACGAGTTGTTTAGTCGCGTATGATTATAGTTGTACTGTGTTAAGAACGGCTATTTCCCCTGGAGTAGGGTTTTCCGCAACACGGGCACTGACACAGGCGTCGAGCGATGGCCCTTGCCAGACGAAAGCGTGTAGTGGCGATCGACCAAGGGATGTGCCGCTGCATCGGGGCGAGCCCC
>JAUYJC010000543.1 GCA_030688735.1 Deltaproteobacteria bacterium | reverse complement strand
CAGGTGGGCAGCAACTACGCGCAAAAACGTGAGGGAACGGGGTTGGGTTTGACGCTGACCAAAAAGTTCATCGAGTTGCACGGCGGCAAGCTCTGGGTCGAGAGCGAAGTGGGCAAAGGGAGTAGGTTTACGTTTACAATGCCGCTCTAATGAAGGTAAGGAGTGAAGGTTAGGGGGTAAGGGGCGCCAAGGAACGGGTACAAGACGGAGAAAATCCGAAATTCGAAATCCGAAACAAATTCCAATAAACACAATCGAAAGCACAAAATCCGACACTCGAAGCGCAGTACAAACCTATTCGATGAACAATGAAAACCCTAAAGCTTGAAACCGGAAAGAAATTCCAAACAAAACAGTATGATCTAGAGGACCGAACTTTTCTATTCGCGAAAGACGTTCGAGCGTTCACCAAGCAGATTCCGAAGACGCTGGCGAATATTGAGGATGCTAAACAAGTGGTGAGAGCGTCGGGCTCCGTGGGAGCGAATTACATTGAAGCAAATGAATCCCTGAGCAAGAAGGATTTCGTAATGAGAATCAAAATATGCCGTAAGGAAGCCAAGGAAAGCCGCTATTGGTTGCGGTTAATCGACTGTGGTGAGGATTCGGCGCTTGAGAAGTATCGGAATGATCTCGTTCAGGAAGCGACAGAGTTGACCAGTATCTTTGGAGCCATTCTCCGGAAAAGCGAATAAGAGTACGTTGGCAAACTCAAAGCACGAAATCCGATACAAATTCAAATGACCAAGAACACAAAGGTCCAAACAAGCTCGTTTCGGATTCGGGGTTTTGAAATTTCTCGAATTTTAGTTTTATTTTTCTGGCAGTTTGTTTCGGATTTCGAAATTCGAGTTTCGGATTTTGATTAGTGATTGTTTGGCGTATTGGCGGGAGATAAATCCCGAGATGTGAGAGTAATATGGCTGGAGAGTTGATACTAATCATTGAGGACAACGAGAAGAACCGCAGGCTGGCGCGGGACGTGCTCCAGGTCAAGGGCTACCGGACCATCGAGTCCGAGACGGCGGAGGAGGGGCTGAAGCTCGCTGCGGAACAAGCCCCGGCGCTGATTCTTATGGACATCCAGTTGCCGGGGATGGACGGGATCACGGCGATGAAGCGGTTGAAGGCCGATCGGAATACGAGAAGCATCCCGATCATCGCGATCACCGCGTCGGCGATGACCAATAACCGGCAAGCCATGCTCGCCGAAGGATTCGACGGCTACCAGACCAAGCCGATCAGCCTTAAAGATTTTCTTCGCGAAGTGCAGAGGGTACTACTCGCGGGGGGAAATAGTGAGGAGTGAGGAGATCGGAAAATATTTTCCCGCAAAGGCGCGAAGGCGCCAAGTGACACTCGGTGTCATTTCGACCGAAGGGAGAAATCTTTCTCAGATCCCTCGCATTTGCTCGGGATGACGGACCTCGGCCCGTCACTTAGCGACTTAGCGCCTTGGCGGGAGATAAATCCGATTTCCCCTAACCCCTAACGGCATTCAATCGTGAACACCCCCGCTAAAATCCTGGTCGTCGACGATACTCCGAGGAACGTCAAGCTGCTCGCCGATCTGCTGACGGTCAAAGGCTACAACGTCTTCACTGCGGCGTCGGGACGTGAGGCTTTGGCGCAAGTGGAGGCTGAGCAACCGGACTTGGTCCTGTTGGATGTGGTCATGCCGGAGATGAGCGGTTATGAGGTCTGCCGCGCGATCCGCGCCCAACCGGCGACGGCGATGCTTCCCGTTATCATGGTGACGGCGCTGGATCCCGGCGAAGAGCGCGTCAAGGGAATCGACGCCGGCGCCGACGACTTTCTTACCAAGCCGGTCAATCAGCCCGAGCTGCTCGCGCGGGTTAGTTCGCTGCTGCGCGTCAAGGAACTTTACGACAAGGTGCAGACTCAAGCTGCCGAGCTATCGGAGTGGAACGAAACGCTTGAGCATCGAGTTCAGGACCAAGTGACGCAATTGGAACGACTGGGACGATTGAAACGATTCTTTTCGCCCCAATTAGCCGAGCTGATCGTCGCCGGCGGCGCCGATGATCCGCTCAAGACCCATCGGCGCGAAGTCACCGTCGTCTTCTTGGACCTGCGCGGCTTTACCGCCTTCGCCGAGACCGCCGAGCCTGAAGAAGTCATGGGAGTGCTTCGTGAATATCATGCGGAGATGGGCAAACTGATCTTGGAGCACGAAGGCACCCTGGAACGCTTCACCGGCGATGGCATGATGATTTTCTTCAACGACCCCGTGCCGGTGCCGAACCCGGCGGAGCGGGCGATCCGAATGGCGTTGGTCATGCGCGAGCGGGTGCAAGAACTCATCGTCAAATGGCGCAAGCTCGGCTACGATCTCGACTTCGGCGTGGGCATCGCGCAGGGTTATGCGACCATCGGCGCCATCGGCTTCGAGGGGCGCTGGGATTACGGTGCCATCGGCACCGTTACGAATCTTGCCGCGCGTCTCTGCGGCGAAGCGAAGCCGGGGCAGATTCTCGTTCCCCAGCGCTTGCTCGGCGCAATCGAGGGCTTTGTCGAAGCGGAGTCCGTCGGCGAACTGACGCTCAAGGGCTTTCACCGGGCCGTCGCCGCATACAATATTCTTCGGGCAAAAAACTGATTGGCAGTGTCCTCACCACGAAACGCCCGGCGCGGGGAAAAAACAATTCGGATAAGAGTTGCCTCTCGCAAAGGCGCAAAGACGCCAAGGTAGAATTCAATAAAGAATGTCGGGAGCGGGGACCTTTGCGGGCTTGGCGTCCCTTCGCCTAAGCTCAGGACAAGCTTGGCGCGAGAAACAATCACAGATCATCGTGACGCTCTCATTGCCGGCCGGAGATGCTCGCGGCTTTGAGATTGCGCCGCGCAATGCCGCTTTGACAGGGCGATGCAACGGAGATACGATGTCATCAATCACTCTTCCCCAGCATTCAGTTTGGCTTGGCAGAGGGAGAAACATTACATGGCCTTGGTCAAGGTGAAAAATAAATACCAGGTAACGCTTCCCGCTTCGCTTCGTCAAAAAGCTGGTCTCAAAATAGGGGATTTTTTGGAAGCTAGAATTGAAGGCAAAAAAATAACTCTTACGCCTAAAACGCGGCTTGATCGAGAATTGACGCGTGCGTTACGGGAGATCGATGAAGGTAAAACCTATGGGCCTTTTACTTCAGCCAAGGACCTAGTTCGTTCGCTCGACCGAGAGGCGCGCAAGATCGAGAAAAAATCCGCTTAATGCGCCTGGACTATTCGCCACAATTTCTAAGGAGTTGGGATTAAGCTCCAGCCGAGGTCCGGCAGCGATTTCAGAAACAAGCCGAATTTCTTCTTCAAAACATCCGCCATCCATCGCTGAGAGCCAAAAAATACGACGCGGTACGCGATATTTGGCAGGCCGGCGTGGACGGTTCGTGGCGGTTTTATTTTCAGATTAGAGGAGATATCTACTACCTTCTCAACATCACTCCGCATCCGAAGTAAATTGCATGGTCCGTCCTCGTTATGCCTCGACAGTCGTTCTCCTTCGTCCCGACGAGGTTGGCGGCTTCGAAGTTCTTCTGACGCGCCGGCCGGAGGAAATGCGCTTTCTCGGTGGCTATTACGTATTCCCCGGCGGCACGGTTCACCATAGTGATTACTCGCCGAAGATGTTGACCCGATGCCGCGGGCTTGATGGGGCGGAGGCGCGTCGCCTTCTCGGCGGCGCCCACGATCCGGACGTTGCTTTGGGTCATTGGGTTGCCGTGGTCCGGGAGTTGTTCGAAGAAGTGGGTATCCTGCTTTGCGTCACCGAGCCCGGCACCGCGATCGATCTTCGAGACGACGCGGTCCGGAAGAGAATCGAACTTAAACGCCGAGCCATCGTGAGAAAGAAGTCCGGTTTCGCGGCGTTTCTCGAATCGGAAAACCTTTTTTGCGACCTCTCATGCGCCGTTTACCTGGATCACTGGGTGACGCCGGAAATTTTCTCGATGCGTTTCGACACCCGTTTCTACGTGGCTGCGCTTCCGGCGCATCAGACTTCCCTGGCAAGTTCCGAAGAGGTCACCCACAGCGTTTGGATCAAGCCCGCCGCCGCCCTGGCGCAAATTCACCGGCGCGATTTTCCCATCCTGCCGCCGACCACGACGGTATTGAGTCAACTGGCGCGATTTAGCACGTGGGATCGGCTGCGCGCCAACTATCGCCTGCCATAGTCCGGTCTTGACGCGAGACAACTCGCGCTTTGAACTACTATCGTTGATCATTTGCGCGGCTCGCGCAAATGATCCAGTGGCGGTGCTGATTGTATCGGTCCAAAAGAGATCTCACCGCGGAGACGCGGAGTAAAGAGTTCTTGATTAAGAAATATTCCGAACTCTGCGAACTCTGGGCCTCTGCGGTGAAATAAGGATTGCATCTTTGGTCCGGCTTCGGCGCAGTCCAGGCCACCGCGGCTAGTTATACGGATGGTTGAAGTTGAAGCCCCTGTCATTGAAAACGGCGCTTATTGGGATATATTAACCAAGTGTATCGAGCACAAATAAACTGACAGGAGGAAAAAGGCATTATGATTGAAGTTGGCAAACAAGCACCGGATTTCGAATTGGTCAGCCACTTGGGCGGCACCAAGTTCAGCTTGAACCAGTTCAAGGGGCAAAAAAACGTCATGTTGGTGTTCTATCCGCTGGATTGGACACCCACCTGAAGCAAGGAAGTGCCTGGAATCGAAGCTTTAAAGAGCGAGTTCCAGGCATGCAACACCCAAGTGTTGGGTGTAAGCGTCGACAGCAGATTTTCCCACGACAACTGGGCGAAGTCCTTGGGCGGCGTGTCATTTCCGCTCTTGCAGGACTTTCATCCCAAGGGTGATGTGGCCAAGAAATACGGCGCCTATCTCGAAGACAAGGGGATCACCGACCGGGCGACCGTAATTATCGATAAACAGGGGGTCGTGCGCTATTCGGTTGCCGTGACGCCGGCGGGTGAACGAAATCCAAAGGAACTGTTGGCCGAGTGCCAAAAGGTCGACAAAGCGTAACCCAAAAAAGATCAAAATTTCGAAGCACGAAATTCGAACCAAGCACAAATATCCAAAACTCCAATATCCGAAACAACTGCACAGCAGAATGGCGTTTTGAATATCTTGTGGTTTTGGGTTTATGGCTCCGTTTGTTTCGGATTTAGATATTCGGATTTCGAAATTGGGTCAGGCGAATAGCGGGACCAACCATGGCGCTGGAACTTTACTTCTACAACGAATGCGGTTTTTCGCGGAGCGTGCTCAATTGCATGACCAATCTTCATTGCGAAGATAAGATCGTCAAAAAAAACATCCGGGAAAACCCCGAATACGAAACGGAACTGATCGCGCTGACCGGCGCCAAGACGGTTCCGGTCCTGGTGATCGAGGGTAAGGCATTGAAAGGCTCCGAGGAGATCAACAAGTATCTTGTGGTAGAGTTCATGTAACCGTTGCTTGTCAACGTTGAAAAAGGGGACGGAAGAAATTCCGTCCCCTTTTTTGTGGTTCTTCTGGGTTTCCTGCGACGGCGTATTCACCACGGAGGCACCGAGTTCGCTGAGTTCGGAGTAATTCCTATCAAAAACTATTTACACCGCGTCCGGAGCCTTATATTAGGTCTGTTGCAAATTATCATATTGGAGATCATGTTTATGTGACACCGATTTCAAGAGCTTTCTGGAATGAGGACCATCGGAGCCTAATCCCTCTCACGAGGATCAAGGGCAGACTGTCCCGTC
>JAUYJC010000542.1 GCA_030688735.1 Deltaproteobacteria bacterium | reverse complement strand
GGTGCCGGAAGTAATAGCGCTGCCGATCGTCAGCGGCAGTGAAGCTTATCTCAAATGGCTGGGCGAGCAAGTCGCGGGCAGCTCGGCGTAACGCAATGACGCTATGCGCACGGTGCGGGAAGTTTCGGCGGGCGGGGTGATCTATCGCCGGCGTGAAGATCAGGTCGAGGTCGCCTTGATCCATACAGGCAAGCGCTGGGGCTTGCCCAAGGGACATGTGGAGGAGGGCGAGCGCGTCGAAGAGACCGCGGTGCGGGAGGTTCGCGAAGAGACCGGTCTGTTGGGAAAGCTCGACTGCAAACTCGGCCAGATTGCCTACACGTACCGCGGCAAGTCTCGCAACGGCAGACCGATTCAGGTTGCCAAGCGGGTCACTTTTTTTCTATTGGAGTATGTGGAAGGCGAAGTTCATTGTCTCGACTACGAGGTTGAGGAGGCCCGTTGGTTTGCGCTCGACGAGGCTTTGGCTAAACTCTCCTTTGCCACGGAAAAAAGAATAATGCGGCGAGCCCGGAGGGCCATTGAGACGGGCCGATCGCAGGCAGAGGCCGAAGGTGACGAACCCGCGCGACGGCATTAGAGGGAGCACCAGCTGATGAATGATAGTTCCGCGGGCTTTGTTTTCTCCGTTCCCTACGAGATCGCGGTGGTGCGCCCGCTTCGGCAGACGACGCTTAGTGAGCGCGAGGACGCGCTCAAGGCGGCGTTCTATAATACCGAGCTGATCCGACAGGAGTTGATCTACATCGATCTTTCCACCGACAGCGGAGTGAGTTCCTTGAGCACCGGTCAATTGGCAGCCTTTACGGGTGCGAGTGGGTTGGAGCCGGGCATGGGACTCGCCGCGGAAGGAAGCCGCGCATTCCAGTCGCTCAAAGAGCAGTTCCACGCGATCTTCGGCTTCCCCTATGTCGTTGCCACGACCCAGGGAAGGGCGGCCGAGCGCATCTGGTCGAAGCTCCACGTCAAGCCGAACGGCGTGGTGGCCGGTAATATGCTCTTCCCTTCGACCCGCATGCATATAGAGATGAACGGCGCCAAGGTCGTCGATGTCATTTCAGAGGCCGCCCACGATCTCGCCTCGGCGGAGCTGTTCAAGGGCAACGTGGATTTGACCAAGCTCGAGGCCGTTTTTAGGGAGCAAGGTGAAAACGTCTGCTGCGTCTACGTCGAATTGGCGGTGAACTCCTGCGGCGGTCATCCGGTATCGCTCGGCAATCTCAAAGCGGTGAAGGTTCTCGCGGCGGCTCACCAGGTGCCGCTCTTCCTTGATGCCTGCCGGATTTTCGAGAACAGTTATCTGATCAAGCAGCGGGAGCCGGGCTATCAAAACCGCTCGATCCAAGAGATCGTGCGCGAGACCTGCGATCTCGCCGACGGTCTAACGATGAGCGCGCTCAAGGATCTTCTGGTGCCGATGGGAGGTCTCATCGGCGCGCGCGATCCGGCAAGCTACCAGAAAGCTGCCATGCAAGGATTTCTCGACGGCGTCCAGCCGCCGGGAAGCGCCCTGGAAATGATGAGTGTGGCGCTCAGGGAAATCTTCGCCGCCGAGTCCGCCGTCGCTTGCCGGGTTGAACAGGTCAACTATTTGTGGCGCAGGCTCAACGGCGGCGTGCCGCTGGTCCAACCGCCGGGCGGCCACGCGGTATTTGTCGACGTTAAAAAGTTTCTGCCCCATGTCGCGCCGGAAAACCATCCGGCCGAAGCGCTGGCGGCCTTTCTCTATCATATGTCGGGAATCCGGGTGACCAGGGGTCCACCGGCGGCGCCAAGCCAGGTCCAACGCGGAGTGGAATTGCTTCGCCTTGCGGTGCCGGCGCGCAAGTACGTGCAGGGGCACGTGGACGATGTGGCGAAGGCGGTGCTCTACACCTATGCGCATCGGGAGGAAATCAAGGGACTTAAGAAAACTGACAAACCAGGCAGATCCAAATATGACCCGTCTTATTTTGCTCCGGTGTAGAAATGCTATCAGCACGACAGTTCCAATCCTCGAATGACCGTCATCTGGGCGCGCTATTGTTTCGCAGAGCCGCGGAATTAGGCGACCGGACCTTCGTCAAGTTACAACGGGGCGAGCGCTTCGAAGAGATTTCGTGGCGTGATTTCGGCGCCAGGGTTCGCGGCGCCATTTTTGGCCTTTACGCTCTCGGGTTGGCCAAGGGCGATAGGGTTGCGATCCTCGGCGAGAATAGCGTGGAATGGCTCTGCGCCGACATGGCGACACTGGCGGGCGGTTTCCCTAACGTCGTTGTCTCTCCCAGTCTGTCGGACAATATGCTGCGCAAGATATTAAACCACTCGCGTTGCCGCGCGGTGCTTGTCGAAGGCGACGCCGGCGTCGGCAGGTTGTTCAACCTCAAAGGCCACCTTCCTGACCTGGAGCAGATTGTCGTGATGGGACAGGACGACTCGGCGCTCTTGGATGCGCTTTCGTTTAATCAGTTGATCGAACGTGGACAGCGCATCGCGGCCGGGCGGCTCGATCAGATTCTCCAATCCGTGCACCCCAACGAGCTGGCGACGATCATGTACACTTCCGGTTCCACCGGCGAGCCGAAAGGGGTCATGCGCACGCATGAAAACCTGCTGTCGAACATCACCAACGGCGCCGAGCTTGCGCTCAGCAAACCCGAGGATATCTTCGTCCTCGTGCTCAACCTCAACCATCTCTACGGCCGGTTCGGCTTTCTCAAGAGCGTTGCCACCGGCAGGACCACGGCGATCTTCGAAGCGACGGAGATGGCGCTCGATCTCAAGCTCGTCGAGTCCCAGGCAGGAACCACGATGGCGGTGGTGCCGCGGGTGATGGAGCGCATCTGGAACCTGATCCTCGACCAGGCGGACAACCGGGAACGCTGGGAGCGGCTGGAAAAGCTCGACCAAAAGAAAATCGGCGGTGGGCTTGGCGACCGCGAGCAGCGGGAGTTCGACCAACTCAGGACGGCGCTGAAAGAGGTCGCGCGCAGAGCCCTGGGGGGGCGAATCAAATATATTTCTTACGGCGGCGCGGCGATGGCGCCGCGCATCATGCGCTTCTTCGAGCTCATCGGCATCCCGCTGATCGGCTCTTACGGTTCCACGGAATGCGGCGGGGTCACGCTTTGCGGCATCGGAGAGAACCGCCCCGGCAGTCTCGGTAAACCCTTCCCTAACGTCGAGGTGCGCATTGCCGGCGATGGCGAGATTCTCGTGCGCGGACCGACGGTGACTCCCGGGTACTTCGAGAATCCGCAGGCGACCAGCGAGGCTCTCGAACCTGACGGCTGGTATCATACCGGCGACCTCGGCAGGATAGATCCGGATGGATGCCTTTACGTCGTCGGCCGCAAGAAAGATGTCTTTTACTGTTCCGACGGCTCCAATATCTATCCGGGGTACATCGAGCTCTTGCTGGAGAACGACCCGTTGGTGCGCCAGGCGATTCTTGTCGGCGACCACCGACCCTTCATCGCGGCGCTGCTGGTGCCGGAGCGAAAGAAAATCGCCGCCGAGTTGACCAAGCAAGAGTCGCAATTGACCGACGATGACATCTCGGCCGTGCTTTACGCACGGCTGGAACAAATCAACTCACGTCTCGAAGAGGTCGAGAGGGTGCGCAAGCTGGTCGTCATGCAGGACGAATTCCCGGCTGAAGTGAGGAGCGTGACCGTATTTCAGAAGGTCAAGATCGATCGCAAAGCCGTGGAAGACCGGTATCAGAAGGAAATTGAAAGCATCTATCGGCCTAGCGTGGAAGGCGAAAGCGGATGAGTCAAGTCGCGTTGATTTCCGGAGGAGGCGGTGGGATCGGCGGGGCGGTGGCGCAGAGGATGGCGCGGGCCGCCGTTACCGTCGTCGTCGCGGATTACGACCTCGACGCCGCCGAGAAAGTCCGCGGCGAGATCGTTCGCCGCGGCGGCAAGGCGGAGGCGCTGTCGGTCGACGTGACGCAAGCACGGGAGGTCAAAGCGCTGGTGACCGACGTGACGCAGCGCTTGGGCCGCATCGATGTTTTGGCGAACGTCGCCGGTGGCAGCTTTTACACCAAAAGGATCGAAGAATTCACTTGGGCGGAATGGAGACGAGTCATTGATGTTAACCTCAAGGGCACGTTTCTCATGTGCCGTGAAGTCGCGCCGCTCATGCAACAGCAAAAAAGCGGTCGCATTTTGAACACCGCGTCGAACTACGGCGTGACCGGTTCCGCGCTACGCGTCCCCTATTCGGCGGCCAAGGCCGGTATCATCGCCTTCACGCGCTCGCTCGCGCTGGAGCTTGCTCCGGACGGCATTCTGGTCAACACCGTTGCGCCCGGACCGACGGACACGCCACGGGTGATGGAAAAGGAAACGCTTGAGGCGCGTAAAGACCGCTGGTGGTCGGCGATTCCGCTCGGGCGCACGGGACAACCGGAAGATCTCGCGGAACTATTTTACTTTCTTACGACGCCGGAGAGCGCGGCAATCACCGGGCAAACCTTTCATTGCAACGGAGGTTTGCTTTAGCGATGCGGCTGCAAGGAAAAATTGCTGTGGTAACGGGCGGAGCCCAGGGACTCGGCCGCGCCATTTCTCTCGGCATGGCGCGCGAAGGTGCCAAAGTCGTGGTGGCGGATTTGCAGACGAACAAAGCCGAGAGCGTCGCCCATGAGGCGCGGGTGCTTAGCGCTGAAGCGTTGGCGCTGGAAGTCAATGTGGCGAGCGAGCCGTCGGTGCAGCGGCTCGCGGAAGAAACCTTCAAGCGTTTCGGCGCCGTCGACATTCTCGTCAACGACGCGGGCGTTTATCTTAGATCGCCGGTCGTTAGCAAGACCGAGGAAGATTGGGACCGCACGTTCAACATCAATCTAGGCGGCAATTTCCTCTGCGCCCGGGCTTTTGTCCCCGCCATGCGCAAGCAAAGGAGCGGCCGCATCATCAGCATCGCCTCCTCGATCGCCCACACCGGCGCCAGGGAGTTCGCCGATTACGCCGCCTCCAAGGCCGCGATCATCGGTTTCGTCAAAGCTCTTGCCCGGGAGCTCGGCCCCGATGGGATCACCGTCAACGCGATCTGTCCCGGCTCGGCCAACACCGACATGCCGCGCCGCCATCGCTCCGAAGAAGAAGTGATGGCGCGGCTAAGAGCCACGCCTTTGGGCCACGTCCTCGAACCCGAAGATATCGCCGGGTCGGTTCTCTTTCTCGCCAGCGACGCCGCATCCTACATCACCGGGCAGGCTTACAATGTTAATTGCGGCACGGTCATGATCTGAAGGTGCGCCGGGCGTCTTTTTCGGTTCACGTTGAGGTTGCCTCCGGTTTGAACCATTTGACCACGCTCGTTGTTGATCTGACGCGACAAGAAAATAAATGTGATAGGCCGGACATATGATTGAAACTTTATTACGTTCTGATATCGCGCCGACAGGCAAGCTGCGCGTCGGCATCAACTATGGCAACCCGGTGCTCGCCACGCGAGATGCGGTCAGCGGAGAACTACGCGGCGTGGCGGTGGATCTGGCGCGGGAACTCGGTGCGCGGACCGGTTTGCCTATCGAGCTTGTCGCGTTCGAGTCCGCGGGAAAAATGTTTGACGCGGTTAAAGCCGGTGCTTGGGATGTCGCCTTTCTCGCCATCGATCCGGGGCGGGCGGATCAAGTCAGCTTTACCGCTCCCTATATCGAGATCGAAGGGACATATCTTTTGCCGCCGGGCTCGCCGCTACGCGCCATCGCGGACGTGGACCGCGAGGGAGTGCGCGTGGGCGTGTCCGCGAACAGCGCGTACGATTTGTTTTTGGGCCGTAGTATCCAACACGCGCAACTGGTACGCGCGCCCAGCCCTGACGCGGCGTTCGAGCTGATCGTCACCGGCAAGGTGGATGTCGTCGCGGGCGTGCGACAACACCTCGTCGCTAACGCCGGCAAGCTTCCCGGCGCGCGCGTGCTCGACGGGCGATTCATGGCGATCGAGCAGGCCCTCGGCATTCCAAAGGGGCGTGAAGAGGGCGCAAAGTATTTGCATGAATTCATCGAGGATGTAAAAGCCTCCGGGCTGGTTGCCAGGGCGATCGAGAAAGCCGGCATTCGCGGGGTATCGGTCGCGCCGCGAACGGGCAGATCAGTAGCGCCCTGTCTTACGAACGCGCGATAAATTTTACTTCTTAACGAACTTCCTGATCGTCATCCCGGAAGTTTCCGACCAGTGGAGGTTGCCGTTAGCGTCCACCGTTACACCCTCGCCAACGCTCTGGCTTGCCGGGTCGCCGCCGAAGCCCGGGAGGATCGACTTGATCACGCCGTCTTTGGCGCTACCGATCCTGATACCCCGCTTGACGCCCGGGTTGCGCTTCGCATCCGACCGGGAATCGGCCACGTAAATCATGTCGTCGCGGTCTCTGAAGATCTCGCTCGGCCGGCCGATTTGCTTGCACTCTGAAGGAAATTTGCCCTCCTGGTCGAGAATCTGGATGCGGTTGTTACCCCGGTCGCCGACAAACATCCTCCCTGTGGAATCGAGAGCAATAGCGTTGAGATCAGGGAACTCGCCCGTGGCTTTCCTTTCTTGCTCCAGGCTTTGATGAACTTTCCCGTCCTTCGAGAACTTGACGAACGCGCGCGTAGGGTTGGGTTTCTGCTTTCTTGAGATGCATACTCCAGTGGAGTATAGTTGGTTATGCAGACCATCGTTGAAACGACGGCCTACTTAACCGACGCCCGAGGCCTTGGACTGACGGAAGCTGAGCGGGATTTCATCGTCGCGTGGATCGCGGCCAACCCAGACGCCGGGGACATCATCCAAGGCACGGGAGGGGCGCGCAAAGTTCGCTTCGCCGGAAAAGGCAAGGGCAAAAGCGGCGGCTACCGGGTCATCACTTTTTACGCCGGGACGCGCATGCCGACATTTCTCCTCAACGTGTTTGCGAAAAATGAGAAAACGGATTTAACCCCGAAAGAACGCAAGACCCTGAAAAACGTTCTTTCCGATTTGGTCAAAGCCTATAGAGCAAGGAGCGAAAAACCGTGAAGAAAAAAAACAAGAAGAGCGCCGGACAACGGATGATCGCCAGCGCCAAGCAAGCGTTGGCTTTCGCGACGGGCGAGAAGAGCCACGGCTGCGTTGTTCATATTCCTGAAGAAATCAACGTGAAGGCAATCCGGGAAAAGGTGGAAATGTCGCAAAGGGAGTTTTCCCGCATGTTCGGATTCAGTAAGCGCACGCTTGAGCATTGGGAACACGGACGGCGCGTGCCCACAGGTCCGGCGCGGGCTTTCCTCACCGTTATAGCCCGTGAGCCGGAGGCGGTGCGCCGTGCGCTCGCCGACGAATCAAGAACTGTGATTTAGGATTCTCTCTCAGGTTGTGACGAACGCCGTCGATCAACAACAGGGTGAAATCGGGGTCGGAGAAATATTTCGATTCTTGCTGATCGCCGCCGATGAAAATCTACTCTGACGCTAACGTGCATACTTTACCGCATTAACGGCAGTAGGCCAGGCGCTACAGCTTGTCCGCAAAGCGGATGATGAAGCCATCCCGGTTCGGCATTTTTACCTTCGGCAGCGTCTGGGCGTTCATCGTGTCGTTCTCGCCGATGAGCTTGATGAGGGTTTGGGTTTGGGGTCAGGGTGCGTCGGCGACAAAGCCGGAGGAAGGTAGCGAATGAAAGAGTCGTACAAGGTAAGACCTAGCCAGTCGCCTTGGCCTCGAGTGATGCGTTTCGTCGGGCAACCGACGGGGCGAAGCGTTCACAGAGGTACAGCCAGGCTGTGTATTGAGCTCCGAAAACATCCTTTTGTGGTGGCCGACCTTGTCCTGACAAGGGGAAGGCAATAGTCATGTCGAACGTCACAGGCAAGTCCGACAGGACCCTCACGGAGTCGAAGACCACAGGCACGGTTGGAAACTTTCCTCACGGAAGCCGAGAGACCCCGGTGCCATCCGTTTCCTCCATGGAAGCGGATCGGTCGGAGAAGGCGCGAGGCCACAATCCCGACACGCACGTCGCCGGGGAGTCACACAGTTCCATAGTACCGGAGAAACCGGCGAACAAGGGCGGCGTGGCGCTGCCTGCGGAGTTGGCGGAGGGAAGGGAACTGACCAAGGAGAACACCGGGCAATCGCTACTGGAC
>JAUYJC010000528.1 GCA_030688735.1 Deltaproteobacteria bacterium | reverse complement strand
GGTGCCTGAACATGATTCGTCATCCCGCCGTCGAGATAACGGTGAAGGGAGAGAAGTTTTCCTGTACGGCCAAGCGGGTCACCGACGACGCCCTGCGCCGCCAAATCCTGACGCTACGGGACTCGCCGCCGCAAATGGATCGGGTGGTGTTCGAGATCGCGCCGCGCGCTTAAGTCGCGCGACGTCAACACCGTCACAGGCTAGGGCGTGAACGCAATCCCAGACTCAGAGTTGGAATAGTTCGGGCGATCTACTTTTTCTTCGTCTGCTCTTCGACTTTTTTCTCCAGGGTCTCGACGTTCTTCTGCATACCCTCGTAGAGGGACTTTTCTTTTTGCATGCCCTCCTGGATCGCCTTCTGGACTTCCTTGTCCCGCTCGGCAGAGTCCTTCTTGTCGCCGCCGCAGGCGGAAAAAGCAATCGCGCATGCCAGCACCACCATTGCTCCATTTAATCTAATCATTTCGTGCCTCCTTGGTTCTGATTGAATTTAGTTAGCAGGAAAGCGTTCAAACATGCAACCTACAGTCGACGAGAAACAAAGCCGAAATCCGCCGGTTTTTCTTTGCTCGCCGGTTTGTTATTCTGATACGGGAGAACATGATGCGGTGCTGTTTAACAGTTCTGTTAGTTTTTCACTTCGTTGCCATTACGGCCATCTCGGCATCGTCTCAGACAACCGGCAAACAGAAGATCAGCCCGACGCTTTCGGTGACCGATGCCGGCGCGTGGAAGCCCGTGCAAAGAGGCATCGAGTCGCGAAGAATCACGCTCGAACGGAGCGAGCCCGGTTATACGCTCGATCTCAAACTCCTGCGCTTCGATACCCAATGGATCACGGCGCGCCTTCTGCGTGCCGCGCAATATCAGCTCAAGGCGGCGAGCGCGATGACGTTCGTGGAGCACAGCGGCGCCGTCGCGGCCATCAACGCCAATTACTTTGACACCGACGGCAAGCCCTTAGCTTTTCTCAAGGCGGGCGGACAGGCGATCAATCCGCGGGTATCGAGAAGTTCGCTCTACACCGGCGTCTTCGGCGTCAAGGAGCAGCGCCCGTTCATTTCGCACCGCAACGATTTTCTTTCCGAGCAAGCGGACGAGGCGATGCAGTCGGGGCCGCTGCTCTTGCTGCGCGGCGCTCCTCAGGCCGTTACCGGCCTGCCGCTGCGCGCCAGCCGCCGCGCGCTTATCGGTATCGACAAGGAGCATCGCATGGTGATCGCCGTCACCGATAATCTCATCGGCGGCCTCTTTTGGGCGGAACTGCAAGAAATTTTCTCGGCAGCAAAGTGGCAAGTGCAAACACCCGATCTGCTCAACCTCGACGGCGGCGGCTCGGCGCAACTCTATAGCAAGGCGGGCAAGTTCGAGGAATTCGTCCCCGGCACCGTCGAGGTGCCGGTGGCGATCGGATTCTTCACTAAGGGACAATAGCCAGTCGTTAAGACATATCGTTCAAGTAGTTCAAGACGTTCAACCCTTCGATACGCGTTTCGCGCTACTCAGAATAACCGGTATCAAGTGTCCGTTTCCCCGAGTAAGCCCGCAGGGCTGTATCGAGGGGCGCTCCGCTCTAGCCCCCTTCTTAATCCTCCTCCTTGCCCCTCGTTACGCGCTTTGCGCTACTCGGGGAACCGGCGACCCTGAGTAGGCGCATTGCGCCGTATCGAAGGGCGCGGAAGGAATAGGTGGGGGTTTGAACGGCTTGAACGTTTGGAACAATTTGAACCGAGTCCGCTAATTCAGCGACATGAACGCTACCCGGCTCCACTCCAGGGCACGCGCCGGAAGAATTCCCAAGTAGAGCGTGCCCGCGACGGCGAGACCGATGGCGATATAGAGATACGGCGCCTGGCGAAAACTTTTCCCTTCCGCGCCGCCCTCTTCCATGTACATCGCCACGATTACCCGTAAGTAATAAATCACCGACAAAAGACTGTTTAACACGCCGATGATCGCCAGGACGAGGTGGCCGGAAAGCACTGCCGAGCGGAAAACGTAGAACTTACCCGCAAAGCCGGCCAGCGGCGGGAAGCCGGCCAGCGACAGCATAAATAGCGTCATAGCCATGCCGAGGAACGGGTGTTTAAAACCCAGGCCGGAAAAATCGCGATACTCCTCGGGTGACCGTTCGGTCTCCGCAAGTGCGGTGATGACCGCGAAAGCCCCGAACGCCATGAACGCGTAGGTCAGCAGATAAAAGATTAGCGGCAGCCCGCCCCACTCCTCACCCGCCACAAGCGCCACCAGCAGATAGCCGGCGTGGGCGATACTCGAGTAGGCGAGCATCCGTTTGACGCTCGTCTGAGAGATCGCCAGCAGATTGCCCAGCGTCATCGTGATGATAGCGAGTACCCAGAGTGGAAACGCCCAGTCGCTTTCCAGGGGCGCGAGCTGGTGCATCAGGATGCGCGCCCAGGCCGCAAACGCGGCGGCCTTGACCGCCACCGACATGAAGCCGGTTACGGGAGTGGGCGCGCCCTCGTAGACGTCAGGCACCCAGAAATGGAACGGCACGGCGCCGACCTTGAAGGCGAAGCCGACGAGCAGGAGCAGCGCGCCGCCGATGAGATAAGGCGGCCAATCCTCCGGCGACTCGATCAAGTAGGCGGAAATTTCGTTAAGATTGGTCGAGCCGGTGGCGCCGTAGATCAAGGCAATGCCATAGAGCAAGAAGCCGGTGGCGAAAGCGCCCATGAGAAAATATTTCATGGCGGCTTCACTGGAGCGGCCGCTGGCGCGCCAGATGCCGGTCAGAATGTAAACCGCGATGGACATGGTTTCGAGCGCCAAGAAAAAGACGATCAGATCCTTGGCCGCCGCCATCAGAATCATCCCGGTCGTGGCGAAAAGCACCAGGGCGTAAAATTCGCCTTCGTAAATCTCCGCCTGGCGGATGTAATGAATCGAGGAGAGAATCGTCAACGCCGCGGCGCCGAGAAAAATCTGCGTAAAGAAAAGCGCAAAGTTGTCGAGTATGACGGCGTCGCCGAAGGCGCTTTCCTGGCTACCCCAGAGAAACAGCGTCTCGCCGGCGCAGAGCGCCAGCCCGAGCAGGCTGACCCAGGCCAGCAGCCCCTTTTCCCCCTCCTGGTAAAAAAGATCGAGGAGCAAAACCACCAGCGCCGTGAGCAGCACTTGAGTGGCGGGGAGCAGCGGCACGAGATTGACGTCGGTCACCTGTCCGCCCCCTGCGCGGGCCGGTGCACCGCCACTGCCGTCGCCTGCCCCGCAAAAACTTTTTTAAGCGTCAGATCGACGGCAGGCTTCATCCGATCCAAGAACGGTTGGGGATAAACGCCCATGAGAACAATCAGCGCCAGAATTGGCGCGAGGATAAGAATTTCCCGGCCGTTTAAATCGGTCAGCTTCTGATTCTCCGGGTTCTCCAGTGGCCCAAAAATCACCCGACGATACATCCACAGCATATAGATCGCCCCCAGAATCACACCGCTGGCCGCCGCCGCGGTCCAGAGCGGCGTCACGCTGAAGGCGCCGAGCAGAATCAAGAACTCACCGACAAAACCGTTCAATCCAGGAAGTCCGATGGACGAGAACATGACCACCAGCAACAAAGCCGAGAAAATCGGCATCTGTTTCCACAGTCCGCCGTAATCCGCGATCAGCCGCGAGTGGCGCCGCTCGTAGATCATCCCGACCAGGAGAAACAGCGCGCCAGTGGACAGGCCGTGATTGAGCATTTGATAGATCGCCCCCTGGATGCCCTGCACGTTGAGCGCGAACAGCCCGAGCATAACGAACCCGAGGTGGCTTACCGATGAATAGGCGACCAGTTTCTTGATATCCGTTTGCATCATCGCCACCACGGCGCCGTAAATAATGCCGATGACCGCGAGCGCGATGAACAGCGGCGCCGCCGCCAGCGCGGCGTCGGGAAACAGCGGAATCGCGAAGCGCAGAAAGCCGTAGGTGCCGAGCTTGAGCAATACGCCTGCGAGGATCACCGAGCCGGCGGTGGGCGCTTCCACGTGGGCGTCCGGCAGCCAGGTGTGAAAGGGGAAAAGCGGCACCTTGATCGCGAAGGAAAGAGCAAAGGCGAAAAACAACCAGCTCTGTTGCTCGAAAGGAAGTTGCAACGTGTAGATCCGCAGCAGGTCGAAGGTCAGCACCTGGGTTTCCTCCGCGTAGCGCGTGGCCAGATAGATGATCGCGACCAGCATCAGCAGGCTGCCAGCCATCGTGTAGATGACGAACTTGAGCGCGGCGTAGATGCGCCGCGCACCGCCCCACACGCCGATGAGAAAATACATCGGCACCAACATGACTTCCCAAAAAACGTAGAAAAGAAAAAGATCCAGCGCCACAAAGGCGCCCAGCATGCCGGTCTCCAATAGCAGCATGAAAATAAGATATTCTTTGACTCGATCCTTGACCGACCAGGAAGCGAGAATCGCCAGCGGCATGAGCAACGTCGTCAGCAGGACCAGAAACAGATTGAGACCGTCGATACCGACGATGTATTCGATGCCGAAGGCGGGCATCCAGGGTATCCGTTCGACCAGTTGCATCTCGCCGGTGGCGCCGTCGAAAAGATTGAAGACCTTGAGCGACCAGAGAAAAGTAAGCGCGCTGGCGAGCAGCGCCAGGGAAAAGAGCGCCTGGGTTTGCCGGCGCGGCACGAGCAACAGTCCGAGCGCGCCGATCACCGGAAAGGCAAGGAGCAGGCTCAAATCTCCAAGGGCAAAGGGTGACATGTTTACGGCTGCCTGAGATAGTAGGCCAACAGCGCCAGCGTGCCGGCGAGAAAGCCCACGACATAGTGCTGTACATTGCCCGTTTGCAAAGCGCGCCACACCGCGCTCGCGCCGCGCGCCCTGGCGCCCACTCCGTTGACAATACCGTCGATCACGCCTGGGTCGAAGACTCGCGCCAGCCAGTCGGAGATCGCCGTGAATGGCCGGACCAGGAGCCAGTCATAGATTTCGTCGACGTAATATTTGTTGAGTGAAATGCGATACAAAGCTCCGCCGGCGCCCTGATCGACCGCAGTTCGCGGCCTGCCGTACTTTGCGTACGCGAGAGCGATGCCGGCGGCGACGATGACGAGGGTCAACAACATCAAATTAATCTCGGTCTGAACTGCGCCGTGACCGGCCTCGTGAGCGCCGCCGAACACCGGCTCCAGCCAGTGATCCCAGCGGCTGCCCCATAGGTATTCCGGCGCGCCTAACCAACCGCTGAAGATCGAGCCGAAGGCGAGAATCATCAGCGGCACGGTCATCGCCGCCGGCGATTCGTGCAGATGGGCCTGCGCGTGAGGGTCGGCACGGGAGCTGCCATGAAACACCATAAAGAGCTGGCGGAACATGTAGAAGGCGGTCATCCCCGCGGTGAGCCAGGCGATGAGCCAGAGGCCCTGAGAGCCATGGGCGCTGCTGTACGCCTGCCAGAGGATCAGATCTTTGGAGAAAAAACCGGCGGTGAACGGCACGCCGGCGATCGCCAAAGTGGCGATGACGTAAGTCCAGTAGGTGACCTTCATATGATCCTTGAGCCCGCCCATCTTGCGCATGTCCTGCTCGCCGCCCATGGCGTGGATCACGCTGCCGGAGCCCAGAAACAGGCAGGCCTTGAAAAACGCATGGGTGAACAGATGAAAAATCGCCGCGCCGAAGGCGCCGACGCCGACGGCGAGAAACATATAACCCAACTGGCTCACGGTGGAGTAGGCGAGCACGCGCTTGATATCGGTCTGCGTCAAAGCCACCGTCGCCGCGAAAAAGGCCGTGGCCGCGCCGATCACGGCGATGAGCGACAAAGTCTGCGGCGCCAGAGCGAAAAGAAAATGCAGCCGCGCGGTCATGTAAACGCCGGCGGTCACCATGGTGGCCGCGTGGATCAGCGCGCTCACCGGCGTCGGCCCCGCCATCGCGTCCGGCAGCCAGACAAACAGAGGAATCTGCGCCGATTTGCCGGTGGCGCCGACGAAAAGCAGCAAGGTAATCGCCGTGACCGTCGCCGGGCTGAGCATGTTTACATGTTTTTGCAGCTCGCCAAAATCCAGCGTCCAGATTCCCTGGCGTCCCAGCTCGGTAACGAGCAGCAACAGGCCCAGGACGAAACCGAAATCACCGATGCGGTTGACGATGAAAGCCTTGTTACCGGCGATGGTGTTGTTGCGATCCTGGTACCAGAAGCCGATGAGCAGGTAGGAACAAAGGCCGACCCCTTCCCAGCCGACGAAGAGCAAGAGCAGGTTGTCGCCCATGACGAGCAGCAGCATGAAAAAAATGAATAGGTTTAAATAAACGAAAAAGCGCACCATTCCCTCGTCATGATCCATGTACCCGAGGGAATAGATATGAATCAAAAAGCCGATACCGGTGACGACCAGGAGCATCACCGCCGTCAGCGCGTCGACTTGAAAAGAAACATTGACCCGGAAACCGCCCGATTCGAACCAGGTATAAAGGGTATCGCGAAAGACGCCCGTGGCGGGCAGCAGCATAAAGACATAGGCGGCCACGGCGAACGATGCGCCCACCGCGGCGCAGGCCAGGATCCCGGCGCTTTTTTTGCCCAGGCGCGCGCCAAAGAACATATTGATCGCGCAGGCCGCGAGCGGCAGCAGTGGAATCCAGCGCAACAGATCCAGTGCGATCGGGTTAGGCGTCGGCGCTACCATTTGAGCAGTTGCATCTCCTGGGGGTCGAGGGATTGGCGGTGGCGGAACACGGAAATAATAATGGCAAGGCCGACGACCGCTTCCGCCGCTGCCACCGCCATGACGAAGAAAACGATGACCTGCCCTTCCATCGAGCCGAGGAAACGCGAGAAGGCGATGAACGTCAGGTTCACCGCGTTGAGCATCAGCTCGATGGACATCAGAACGACGATCAGATTGCGCCGGATCACGACGCCGACGACGCCGATGGCGAAGATCGCCGCGCTGAGAATCAGATAATGGTTGAGCGGCACCATGGTGATTAATTCCCCCTCTTCGCCAGCACCACCGCGCCGACGATGGCGATCAAGAGCAGCACCGAAGCGATCTCGAAGGGCAACACGAAGTCGGTGAAAAGACTCTTTGCCAGCGATTCCGGAGCGCCGAACAATTCGGTCGCCGTAAACGGATCGGCGGGCGCTTCGTCATGGCTCACCAACGCGGCCAAAGCACCGCCGAGCAACAGCGCGACCACCGTGCCGAAACCCCACCATAGGCCGCGGCGCGGTTCCAGCGAAGTGGGATTCAGCAACATGATGACGAAGAGAAACAGCACCATGATGGCGCCGGCGTAGACAAGAATCTGCAGCACGCCCACCATCGGCGCCTGGAGCGTCACAAAGAGTATGGCGATGAGAAAGAGCGCCGCCACCACGGCCATGGCACAGTGGACCACGTTGCGCTGAAACACGACCATGAGCGACGACAGGACGAGCAAGGCCGCCAGAGTGTAAAAGATTATCATCGACGATGTCATGACCTTCTCATGGCTACTGAACGGCGACGATCACCAGCGCCGTCACGATGACGTTTAACAGCGCCAACGGCAAAAGCATCTTCCAACCGAGCCGCATCACCTGGTCGTAGCGGAAGCGCGGCACGCTCCAACGCAGGAGAATTTGCAGCCAACAGAAAAAGACCACCTTTAGCGCGAACGCTGCCACTTGCAGCAGCGTGACCACGAGGTGGGGCAGGAGCCATGTGGCCCCCCAGGGAAAATGGAATCCATCGGGCAACAAATAGGGTATCTGCCAGCCGCCGAAAAACAGCGTCGTCATCAAAGCCGCGGCGGTGACGATTTCGGCGAACTCGGCGGCGAAGAACATGAGAAACTTGCCGCCGGAGTATTCCACATGATAACCCGCGACGATCTCCGACTCCCCTTCCGGCAGGTCGAAGGGAACTCTCTTGGTCTCGGCGACCGCCGCGGTGAAAAACAGCAGAAACGCCAGCGGCTGAAGAAAAATCCCCCAGGCCGGCAGCCAGCCGACGGCGGCCTTCAAGAAGCGCCAGGATTCCGGCAGAAATTCGCGAATGAGAGTCCCCTGGCCGCGGGCGATCTCCTGGAGTTCCAAGGTTCCGTAAACCATTAGGATACCGATGACCGACAGTCCCATGGCGACTTCGTAGGAGATCATCTGCGCCGAGCCGCGCACGCCGCCGAGCAATGAAAATTTATTGTTCGACGCCCAAGCGCCGATGACGATGCCGTAGACGCCGAGCGAGCCCATGGCAAAAACATAAAGGATGCCGATGTTGAGATTAGCGACCTGGAGATTGATGACCCGCTCGCCGATTTGCAGCGTATCGCCAAAGGGAATCACCGCAAACGTCACCAAAGCGGGAAACAGTGCCATGCACGGCGCCAGGGTGTGCAAAAACCGATCGCCGCGCGGCGGGATGAAGTCCTCTTTGGTAAGAAATTTGACCGGGTCGGCGATCATCGTGTTGATCAGCCCCATGCCGGCGAAGCCGAGAATCGACGCGCGATTGGCGCCGATGCGGTCTTGCATCAGCGCGCTGCCTTTGCGCTCGATCCAGCCGAGCACGCCGGCGAGATTGAGAACCATGAAAAGGACGAGAAAGGCCTTGAGCGCGATAATCCCGATGTCGACGATCATGATTGTTCCACGCCACCGCCGCCGAGTTGAATTCCCTGATCTCCGATCGTTGCGTAGCTGATTCCTCGATAGAGCGCAACTTCCCCAGCCAACGCCTGGAAAATTTGCGCCGGGGTCGAATAAGAGAGTTTCTCGCCCGCTAAATCGAGCAACCGCAGAAAAGTCTGCCAGTCTTGCAGAACGCTTTCCGGCGCAATCACCGCGGCGTTGAGCTTTTGCACCCGCCCCTTGCGGTTGGTGTAAGTCCCTTCCTTCTCGCCGAAGTGGGTGGCGGGCAGAACGACATGGGCCAGCTTCGCGGTCTCGCTCAAACGGATATCTTGGACGACCAGAAAGGAAAGTTTCTGCAACGCCGCCCGCAACCGTTCGCCGGCGCCGTTCGCTCCGATCAGCTCTTCGCCGACGACATAGGCGGCCGAAAAATCGCCGGTAAGCAGTTTTTGCAGCAAAGACTCATAACCGCCGTTGGAGCCGACGCCCATGTCGCGCGCGCCGCGGAAATTCGGCGCTCGATCCGGGCTCATGAGAACCTTTTGGGTTTCGCTAAGCTCGCGCTCCTGATAACAAACTTCGAGCGGCGAACTCGGCGCAAGTTTTTTCATCAGCTTGGCGAACAAAAACGCTTCCTCGTTGGTGCTACGGCCGGACAGGATTCCGGCCGCCGCCTTGGCCGAGCGCAATCCGGCAAGCACCGTTTGCAATGCGTCCTCCCAGGTCGCCGGCACCAGGCCCCCTTCCTGGCGAATCAGCGGTGTCGTCAGCCGCTGGCCGCCAGTCAGCTCATGAAAACAGTAGCGCCCCTCGTCGCAGATCCAGTGGCTGTTGACCGCCTCGTTGACGCGCGGTTTGAAGCGCGAGATCTGATTCTGGTAGGTCTCCACGCTGATGTTGCAGCCGGTGCTGCAGCCGGGGCAGACCGACGGCGTCTTTTGCAGATACCAGACGCGCACCTTGAAGCGAAAATCACGGTCGGTGAGCGCCCCCACCGGGCAGATATCGACGACGTTGGCCGACAGCGGATTGTCGAGCACCTGGTCGTTAAACAGCGCGATGGTCGAATGGTCGCCGCGATTGATCACGGCGAGCTCGTCGGTCTTGGTGATCTCCTGGCAGAAGCGCACGCAGCGCGTGCACTTGATGCAGCGCTCGCCGTCGAAGATGACGTTGGGACCGAAAATGGTTTTCTTGCGATCATGCTGCTTGCCAACCTCGAAACGGCTCGCCTCGCGATTATGCTCCATATAATAGTTCTGGAGCTGGCACTCGCCGGCCTGGTCGCAAATCGGACAGTCGACGGGGTGATTGATCAGCAGGAACTCTAGCACCGCCTTGCGCACCGCCAGGACTTTGGGACTTTGCGTCAACACGCCCATGCCCTCGGCGACCTGCGTGTTGCAGGCGATTTGCAGCTTGGGCATCTTCTCGATCTCGACGAGACACATCCGGCAATTGCCCGCGATGGAAAGCTTCGAGTGATAACAATAATGCGGAATCGCCACCCCCGCCTCGGCCGCCGCCTGAATGACGGTTTTGCCCTTGGCCGTGACAACCTCTTTTCCGTCGATAGTGATCTTTACCGGGTCCATAGTTAAGTGGGTCGAGGATTGAAGATGGACGATAGAAGATTGCGATCCTCGATCCTCCATCCTCGATCTTCGATCTTCATTGCGTGCTCACCGTGCATCTCTTCTCCGTAATATGCGCCTCGAACTCGTCGCGAAATTTTCTAATGAACGCCGCCGCCGGCATCGCCGCCGCGTCGCCGAAGGGACAGATCGTGTTGCCCATGATGTTGCCGCTGATATTAAGTATCAGATCGAGATCGCCGGTTTGCCCTTCGCCATGCTCAATGCGGTGAAAAATATTTTCCATCCAGTGGCAGCCTTCGCGGCAGGGGCTGCACTGGCCGCAGGACTCGTGGGCGTAGAAGCGCGCGATGTTCGACGCGGCGCGCACCATGCAGGTCGTGTCATCCATGACGATGACGCCGCCGGAGCCGAGCATGCTGCCCGCCGCTTGCACTGACTCGTAATCGAGATTGACCTTTTCGAGCTCTTCGGGACGCAACACCGGCATTGAGCCGCCGCCGGGAATGACGCCTTTTAGTTTTCTACCGTTGGCCACGCCGCCGCAATCCTCTTCGAGAAACTTTTTGAACGGGTAACCCATCTCCAACTCGTAGACGCCGGGTCGGGTAATATGGCCGCTGACGCTAAATAGCTTCGTCCCTTTGCTCTTCTCTGTGCCCATGGCAGAGTAGGCGGCCGCGCCGCGCTCGAGGATCCACGGCAGCGCCGCCAGCGTCTCGACGTTGTTGACCACCGTCGGGCAGCCGAACAGTCCATGGGTCGCCGGAAAGGGCGGCTTGACCTTGGGCCAGCCGCGCCCGCCTTCCAACGACGAAAGCAGCGCGGTCTCTTCGCCGCAGATATAGGCGCCCGCGCCGCGGTGCACGATCACGTCCAGATCGTAACTCGAACCGAAAATGTTTTTGCCGATATAGCCCGCCCGACAAGCTTCCTCTACCGCGCGCTCCAAGATTTTTGCCCCAGCCACAAGCTCGCCGCGAATGTAAATAAAAGCAGTATGCGACTGTATCGCGAAAGCCGCGATCAGCGTTCCTTCGATGACGGCGTGAGGATCTTGTTCGATCAGCAAACGGTCCTTGAACGTGCCCGGTTCGCTCTCATCCGCGTTGCAAACCAGGTACTTCGGCTTGGGACTGTCCTTGGGCACGAAGCTCCACTTCATGCCGGTGGGAAAACCGGCGCCGCCCCGGCCGCGCAGCCCTGAGGATTTCACCTCTTCGATCAGCTCCGCCGGCTTCATGTTGCGCACGACCTTTTCCCAGGACTGATAGCCGCCGCGCGACTGGTAGACGGCCAGCAAGTGGGAGTCGGTGACGCCGATATTGCGAAGCAGAACCTTTTCCATGCTCATTCGAAGCGCATCTTATTTCAACGAATCAAGGATTGCCGTCAGCTTTTCTTCCGTCAGGCCCTCGTAATATTCGTCGTTGACCTGCATCATCGGTGCGGTGCCGCAGGAGGCGAGACACTCAACTTCCGAGAGCGTAAACCGGCCGTCCGCTGTCGTCTGGCCGGGCTCGATGCCGAGTTGTTTTTTGATTAAAGCGGTAATCTTCTCCGCGCCTCCCAGCGCGCAGGATAGCGTACGGCAGACCTGGATATGGTGACGGCCGATGGGCTTCACGTTGTACATCGTGTAGAAGCTCACCACGCCGTGCACCCGCGCCGGCGATTGCTCCATCAGCCTGGCGACATATGCGATCGCCTCCGGGCCCAGATGGCCGAATTCTTTTTGGGCGAGATAAAGCACCGGCAGCATCGCCGCTTCCTTCTTCGGATAGCGCGCGACGGTCGCTTCGAACTGCTTCAGTGTCTCGGGTGAAAACTCCAGCGCCATCGTTCAACGAGTCGAGGATGGAAGATCGAGGATTGAGGATCGCGCCCCCTCCCCTCGTTCTGTCTATCCTCCATCCTCAATCTTCGATTCTTGTTTTTTTACCTGTCACATTCCCCGCCGATCATATTGACCATGCCGAAGGTCGGGATAATGTCCGCGATCATGTGCCCTTTCACCATCTCGTGAAACGCCCCCATGGCGATGAAGCAGGGCGGGCGCACGCGCACGCGATAGGGTCGGCCGCCACCGTCGCTGACGATGTAGAAGCCCAACTCGCCGTTGCCACCCTCCACGGCGAAGTAGGTCTCGCCGGGGGGCACATGGATGCCTTCCATGATGATCTTGAAATGGTGCATCAAGCCTTCGATGCTGTTGTAAACCTTTTCCTTTTCCGGCAGGACGAAGCGCGGATCGTCGATCCACACCGGCCCCACGGGCAATCTCTCCAGCGCTTGCTCGACGATGCGCATGCTCTGCGCGATCTCCTGGATGCGGCAGACGAAGCGATCGTAATTGTCCCCCTTGGTGCCGAGCGGCACGTCGAAGTCGAGCTGGTCGTAAACGAGATAGGGGAAAACCTTGCGCACGTCGTAGTTGGCGCCGGTGGCGCGCAGCATCGGGCCGGTGAGGCTATAGTTCAACGCGAACTCTTGAGAGATCGTGCCGATATTGGACATGCGGTCAATGAAGATCCGGTTGCGCGACAGCAGGCGGTCACAGTCGTCGAGCAGCTTGCGGATGGTCTTGAACATCTGTTTCACCCGCTCGGCGAAATCCTGCGGCAGATCATGCTTTACCCCGCCGATGCGCACGTAGGTGACCGTCAGGCGCGCGCCGGTCAGATTCTCGACGAGGCGGGTGATCATCTCGCGCGCCTCGATCATGTAAAAGCCCGCGGTAATGGCGCCCATTTCCGAGGCGGCCATGCCGCAGCAGGTCAGATGATCGTAGATACGCGCCAGCTCGCTGACGATCACGCGAATATATTGGCAGCGCGGCGGCGTCTCGGCGCCGATCAGCTTTTCCACCGCCAGCGCGTAGCCGACGTTGTTGATCAGCGATGACGCATAATTAAGCCGGTCGGTGTAAGGAATCACCTGGGTCCAGGTTGCCTGCTCGCAGCTCTTGTCGAAACCCCGGTGCAGAAAGCCGACTTCCACGTCGCAGTCGAGCACCCGCTCGCCCTCGAGCTTGAGATTGAACTTGATCGTGCCATGGGTCGCTGGATGGGAAGGTCCCATCTGAAGCTCCATGATTTCAAGCGGCAACTCTTTGGCGTCGGTTTTCATCGATCGATCAATGACTAACTTTTGGTCCCCAGCACATGCTTCAGCTGCGCCAGCTTGTTGTGCGAGCGCTCGTCGACGAACGTCCCCTCCACTTTGCGCTCGGGCACCCGCGGCTGGCAGAGATTGACCGGATAATCTTTGCGCAGCGGATGACCCTGGAATTCGTCGTAAAGTAAAATGCGCCGCAGATCCGGATGGCCGGTGAAGCGGATGCCGAAAAGATCCCAGACCTCGCGCTCGAGAAAATTGGCGCCGCGCCAAAGCGGCGTCAGTGACTCCACCGCCGGGTCGTTTTCGGGCACGGGGACACGCACGCGCAGCCGGCGGCGGTTCGTGAGCGACGTGATCTGATAGACGACTTCGAAGCGCGGTTCTTTTGTTTGCCAATAATCGACCGCCGTGATGTCCGAAAGAAAACCGAAAGCCAACTGGGAATTTTCTTTGAGGAGCCGAAAACTCTCGCGCAGCCCCGCCCGGTCGAGGACGACGATATCGTCGCCCTGGGCTTGGAGCGCCTGTAAAACCTTCGCGCCAAGCTGCTGCTGGATAAGCTGGAGGTTGGGACTCGTGTCAGGCATGGATGATCAATCCCATTCCAGGGCGCCTTTTTTCCAGACGTAGATCAAGCCGATGGCAAGAATGGTGAGGAAGATGCCCATCTCGATCACGCCAAACCAACCGAGCCGCCGGAACAGGATCGCCCAGGGATAGAGAAACACCACTTCCAGATCGAAGATGAGAAACAACATCGCGACTAAATAGAAACGCACGGAGAAGCGGATACGGGCGTCGCCTCTGGGCGGATTGCCCGACTCGAACGGGTCGGCCTTGACCGGACTGATGCTTTTCGGACCCAGAGTTTGGGCCAGCGTCAAAAGCGCCAGCACCACCACGCCGGCGATGGCGAACATGACAACCAAGGGGAAATAAGGATGGTCCATTGAATACAAAGGTCAGTTAAAAAAAATCCATACCCTCCACCGGAAGGTATGGTTTAGGGTTCGGGAAAATGGTCATGAGATGGATATTTTCTAGTGGAAACAAGCCTGGTTGTCAAGAAAAGCTCGCTAGTCCGGCGTGCTGTTATCGGCGCCATTACCGGAGCCGCAGTTCTTTCATTGACGAATGCATGATTTCGGTGTTAATCCTCTGCCCAGCGGACACGTAGTCTCTTTTTTGAAAGGAGTTTAGCGATGAAGCGCGAATGGGTTTGCCTCCTCTCCTTTCTTTGCCTGCTTTCTGAACCGTCGGCACCGGCCAGCGCGCAGACCGACCCATGGGTTGAGGGCGCCAAAAAAGAAGGACATGTGGTGTTCTACGCCTCCATGGAGGTGCAATCCGCGCAGCGTTTGACCGCTCAATTCGAGAAAAAATATCCGTTCCTCAAGGTGGACGCCACGCGCATCGGCTCGGAGCGCATGGCCACCCGCCTCGCCGCCGAGGCGCAAGCGCGCAAGGTGCGCGCCGATGTCGTGCACCAATCCGGCTTCGACTTTTACGGCGTGCTCCAGAAAGGCATTTTCGAATCCTACAACTCACCGCAGCGAGCCGGCCTGCCGGCCGAATATAAGGACGACAAGGGATTATGGGCCATCGACTCGTCGACGCTCAATGTGATCGGCTACAACACCCGCCAGGTCACCGCCGCCAATCTACCCAAGACCTTCTGGGATCTCACCGATCCCAAGTGGAAGGGGCAGATGCTGATGGACGAAAACGAGAGCAAATGGATGGCCGGCATGATGACCTATTACGGCGAAGCCAGGATCATCGACCTCCTGCGCAAGCTGTCGGCGCAGGACATTCAATTTCGCACCGGCCATACCTTGATTCAGACTTTGGTCGCCGCCGGTGAGCGGCCCATCGCCGCGGTGGCCTTCGCCAACGGCGTCGAACGGCTGAAAAAAGAGGGGGCGCCCATCGACTGGATCGCCGCAGAGCCGATCATCGCGCTTACCTTCGGTCTCGCGCTGGTCAAAGATGCGCCCCATCCCAACGCCGCGAAGCTTTTTATCGACTTCGTTCTCTCCAGGGAAGGCCAGGAGACCATCGCCGACGCCATGTATTATTCCGCGCGCCGCGATGTTGCCTCACCGGTAGTGAAACAGGTGCCGGCCCAGATGAAGGTCGTACCCTTGCCGATGTCTCTCGCGGCCCGTTACAACGAGCATTTCCAAACCTACCGCAAACTGATGGGCGGCAAATAACCAAAGGAGCGCAACGTGCCATACGAAGCTGAAAAAGGAAACGTCGCGCTCGCATTAGCGGGCGACACCATGCTCACGCGCAAACTGATTCCTTTCAAAGAAGAAAAGTTTCTCCGGCTCAGGGAGATTCTGCGCGGCGCCGACGCCGCCTTCGCCAACCTCGAAGGCACCGTTCACACCTGGGATGAAGGCACGCCGGGTATCACCCAGGGCACCTTCATGACCATCGACCCCAAGCTGCTCGAAGACTTAAAATGGCTCGGCATCAACATGGTCTCCTGCGCCAACAACCATGCCTTCGACTACGGCGAGGACGGCGTGCTGGCAAACCTGCGCCACCTCGACGCGGCGGGGCTCACCCACGCGGGCACGGGGAAAAATCTCGCCGAAGCGAGGGCCCCCGGTTATCTCGATACGCCCAACGGCCGGGTCGGCTTGATCGCCACCACGGCGACATTCAGACCATGGAACCAAGCCGGCGAACAACGGCCCGATCTGCGCGGGCGCCCCGGCATCAATCCGCTCGGCTTTCAAACCCGTTATCGGGTCGATGCCCCGGCGTTCGAGCAAGTCAAACGGATCAGCCGCGAGCTGGGTTTTGAAAAGAGCGATGAAAGAGCGCGCAAGCATTTTTACAGCGACAAGGAAATCCCCGATGCAAAATCCGCGGAGCTGAGCCTATTAGGGAATCGTTACCTGCTCGATGCAGGTTTCTCGATCGAAACTCAAGCCAACGAACGCGATCTGCAAGACAATCTGCGGTGGATTCGCGAGGCGCGACGGCAATCGGACTGGCTCGTCGTCAGCGTTCACTGCCATGAATTCGGCGGCGCCAGCTTGCTTACCGCAAGCACCCGCGCCGAACTCGAAGAGACCGCGGACTTCGTGACCAGGTTCGCGCATCAGGCAATCGACGAAGGCGCCGACGTTTTCGTCGGCCATGGCTCGCACTTTCCCATGGGAATTGAAATCTACCGAGGCAAGCCGATCTTCTACAGCGTCGGCAATTTCGTCTTCCAGAACGAGACCGTCGGCTTCTTCCCCGCCGACGCCTACGAGCGCTTCGACCTGGACCTCAAAGCGACGCCGTCGGACTTCCTTGACGCCCGCACCGCCGGCGGCAAGAAAGGCCATCCGAGCGATCCGGCCTACTGGGAAAACATGTTCGCCGTCTGCAAATTCGAGGCGAAAAAACTCATGGAGATAAGAATCTTCCCAATCGACCAGGGCTTCGGCAGGCCGAGGCCGCAACGAGGACGACCCGTGCTCGCCGATGGCGAAGTAGCGAATCGCGTCATCGAACGCGTCACCCGCCTCTCGCGGCGCTACGGGACGAAGATTACAAACCGCGACGGGGTAGGCGTGATCGAATTATAACGTGTCGCGTACCCTTGATGGCTAAACCTCAGAGTTTGTGAATTCAATCATCCCAGCAGAATATGCACTCGGATTTACCAATGTAAAGCATGGTAGCGCTGAAGAATCCTGTATCCGTGCTACTCCATCTCGCTGGTCTTCAGGTAACCGATGAGTTCAGGCAGGCGCGCGTCGTCGTCCAGGCACTTGAGGCAGATTAGCCGCAGAGGTTTGATTTCGGTCATTAAGACGACTTGTCTTGCGCTCCGGAGTATCGTGCTGATATGTTGACCGCGAGAGAGAAAGCCATGGGCTTGATTCATGTGACAACGACTTTGCGCGCGCGCGAAAAGGCGCGAAAGAAATACGCTGCCGAGTTTTTGGTGGACACGGGAGCGACCGATAGCCTCGCGCCTGCGAAGGAATTAAAAAGGGCTGGAATCAAACCGCGCGGACGAATGGCTTACGAATTGGCGGACGGCCGGACAGTGGAATACGATTTCGGTTTGGCGGAGATCGAGTTTATGGGCGAACTCACGTCGGGCCGGGTGATCTTCGGCCCCGATAACGCCGAACCGCTCTTGGGGGTTACCGCCTTGGAATCGGTCGGCATTTTGGTGGACCCGACCACGCGCACGCTGAAACGGATGCCGGCCATCCCTTTGAAATAGCCACCCTGCCGGGCCTGGCATCAGTTCGTCTGGACTCACATCCGCACTGATCGGACCTGGCCGCTTCCTCGGCGTCTAATGGATCTTCTTTGCGACGATAATAGCTGCAACGTTCGATGCGAGCGCTGGGATTTCTTCGCCGATGAGCTCGGGCAAGCGCGTCGTCGTCCTCCAGGCACTTTAGGGAGAAGAGCAGCGGATTATGCCCGTGCCGTTCGCGTTCGTTGCGGACTCGGCGGACCTGCTCCAAGTCGCGGTCAGAATGGGAGACGAAAATCCAGGCGCCTCGATTTCGGGTTGGAGGATTCGGGACACTCTCAGAAAATGGTTCTGTGACAACCTGACCCGATTCGAAACGCCACTCCTAATTTACAGCCGTCCGGCCGCGCGTTCGTGTTGGAGCAGGTCGTAAGGCAGCATCACGCGCAACCCGTAGAATGTTCCGCCCAGCACATCGGCGAAATCCGCTTTATCCAGCGTGAGCAACACATCCGCCCACGCCAGTGCCGTGAACAAAATGGGCCGGTCTTTGCTCGCGGCGAAGACGACCGGCCAATCCAGCGACACTACGTCGTCCACCACCGTCACTTGCGGGCGCAGCCGCAGCCATTCCGTCGTGGCACTCACCGCGAGCTTGGGAAGATTCCGCAGCACTTCGTTCAGCGCATACGGACTGCAGATTAGCACCCAGCCTTTTGTGGCGGCATAGGAGAAGAGTGCGCGCGAAGAGCCATTCGCCGAACCTGCCGCGGCCAGCAGCACGCTCGTGTCGAGGAACAGTCTCACCGTCCCTCTCGGAAACGCCGCATCCCCTTCTCGTCATCGGCAATCCAGGCTTCGACTTGTTCCCGGCTGAACTCGCGCGGTGGTGGAAGCTGCCCCGCGCCGCGCAACCGAGCGGCGAGAAAAAGAAAAAGTTCCTGCTTCTGCTCCGACGGTAGAGAATCAATAGCGGCTTCAATTTCATCAATAGTGCTCATGGTCGGAAGTCTAGCATCGCGTCGGCGAAACCGTCAACCCGTCCTTCTTCGCGGATGAGTTCAGGCAGGGTCGCGTCGTTCTCCATCAGGCACTTGAGGGAGAAGGATGGATGCCCGCGCCGTTCGCGTTCGTTGCGGATTTGACGGACCTTCTCCAAGTCGCGATGGGAGTGGGAGATGAACGACTGACCCTCACGGGATTCGGCGCAGGGTTCGAATGGGTCGAGTCGTAGCGGCACCCCTAACCCCGCTCATCGCCTACTCCTGCCGTGCTGGAGCGTACTCCGCACACGTAGCAATCCTGCTACGTAGCACGCGCGATACGCCGTTTGTGGTTGCGATCATTGATTTCCATCCGTCGAGGCGCCCTCACCTGAACTTCGCGAATCCCGGACCAATCGTTCTCTTCAATGACACGCACCGTGCGCGCCGACCGCATCAGAGTTTGCACCGTGTCCTGAGGCTCCGCGCAGTTGGACCCCATGGTGCCCGCGTGAAGTGCAAAGGATGGTAGCGTGTCTGCCAGGAGCAACTGGTTGTGCTTGTCGTAGACGAGGATGTGGCACGGGATGGATATCCCGCGGCGCGTCAGTTCCAAAAAGGCCAGGCCAAAGTAGCTGTGAACTTCACGACTCCCAGAACTGGTGCTGCATCCCCGCGCGTAGGTCGCGGATCGACGCATGAAGTAGAACTGCTGCGGCACATCCGTGCCCCAGAGTCCCAGCGGAGGAGGCAGATCGTTTCGGCGCCGGCATTCCACCTTGCGCCGGGGCCGCAGGTAGCCACGTTCCGCCCACCGTCGCTTCCACGCGCGAGGATAGCGCTCTTGGTAATCGGCTTGCAGGATGGCCCTGGCTTGGGGATAGTATTCCCTCGCGAGGCCACGCAAGTGGACATTCTCAGGGTCGCGGTGATCGCGTAGCCACTCGGCCATGCGAGTGTTGAGTTCACGGTCGAAGTGCCGGGATACGGTCTCGTCGAGTTCCGAGTCGAGTTCGATGCGCCGCATGACCGTATGGCTCCGGCGCCGCCAGTGTTCGGGAGCGAGCGGTTCGGTGAACAAGATGATCGCGAAGGGCCCAGCATCGGCCACATGATCTACCAATGCGCGGCAGTTACGGGGCCAGTCCGGAGCAGCCTGGTATTCCGAGAGAGAGAGGAGCATATCCGCGACAGCCGACGGCGGCGCGCGGAAGCGCTGTCGCCGGATCGTCCGCGTGGCGCTCATGCCCTCCAAATTCACATTGCTCTCCTGGACCCTACACCGTCTCGATTTTCTCCGTGATTTGCAGGAAGAAATCCCGGGACCATAGTTCGAGCGACGACTTGTCCCGCACGTAGCGGTCCGTCTCCTGCCTGATCTGGTCCACGTCCAATCTGCCGATGGCCGTACGCAGCCGGTCGAGCAGGTCGGACCGGGTCAGACGGGCCGAGCCGGTCCAGTCGCCGGAGTGACGCAGGCGCGACTCCAGGTGACTCAGGCGTAGTCGCGGATGGTGGCCGACGTACCAGACCAGGTCGTACCAGTCACGTCCCTTGACCCGAGTCTTCCACTTGCGGCACAGCAACGCGTGCATCTTACCGGCAAAGAGATCGGGCAGGCTGTAGGCGCACACGGCAAAAGGCACCGGCAGGAGAACCGCGCGACTCTCGGTCTCAAACCCGGCAGGAGGATCGGTATCCACCTCCAACTTGATCTTCAGCACCTCGCCGGCATGCTGCGGCCGCATTACGGTCGCAGCGGCTTTGACGACGATCAATTGCTGTAAGGTGTTCGCCTTCAGAAACGCCGATTCAATGGCGGATTGGGAATTTCGCTTCCGGCTTTCGAAAGAGACCTCGAAACCGAAACTGGCGAGTTCCCGACGCAATGCATCGCCGTAGGCGCCAAGGGAGAAAGCCGTGGAGGGCTTGAGAAGCGAGAAGTCCAAGTCTTCGGAATACCGGTCCAAACCGTACAGCACACGCAGCGCCGTACCGCCGTAAAAGGCGGCGTGCTCGAAGAATTTGCCGCGCCAAAGCCCAAGCAGGGCGATCTGTTGCAGGATTTCCCGCAGGGCGCTGACGTAGTCGTCGCGCGTCTGACAGACATAGCGTTCGAGCATCTGTTCGATGGCCGGATTCATGACCGAATACTCCTACGACGTGCCAGACACCGCGCCAACATGTCGATCTTTCTCGACGCGAAGGCGCGGCAGATGGCGGCCAACTGCTTCTGGTCCAACGCAGCCGCTCGCTCTTCGTCCAGCCGCAGGTCTTCGAAGAGATAGGCGTCGAAGTCCTTCAGGTTGGCGGGACTGAAGCGCTTGTCCGCCCACACCTTGTCGACGAGGGACTTCTCCGAGGAGGCGATCAGGTAATGCGCGTCGCCTTCGCCCGCCCAGCGGATGCCCGGCGCATAGCGGTGCGGGTGCAGCGGCTGGTAGGTGAAGTCCCCGAAAGGCGTGCTGAATCGCCGGTTCTCTCCGGTGGTGACCGACGTCACGTTCTCCACGCGCTCCGGGATCAAGCCATAGTGGCTCAGGGCATAGTCAAGGCTCACGTACGAAGGACCGTAAATCAGGTTCGCCAGGTGTTCGCGGCTAAGCGGGCTGCGACGATAGCGCTCGCCAAACACGTAGAGGCCCTTGCGCAGGCGAATCAGGCTGCCCTCCACTAGCAGCCCGGTAATCCGGTCCCGCGGCTTCGCATATTCGCGCAGGCAGGACACCAGTTGCTGGTAATCCAGCACATCCATGCGCACCCGATCCCGAATGTCCAGAGCCGTGATCATCTCAGTCAATATGCCAATTATTGGCCAGTATGTCCAGACATTATGGACATACTGCCTAAGCAATTTGGATTTCATGGCTCTGCCCGATGGCCATAGGGCTCGCCGAGGATGCAGACGAAGACCGGCTCCACGCGGTCAATCCATTGCCGGCAGTATTCCACTCAGGAGTTGGCGGTCTCGCCGTTGGCGTCCTGGCCGGCACATCCCAGCGACGAGCTTGAGCTGCGCTTAGGGAGCGTGCAATTACAACGATACCAATTTAGGATAGATTGTTATATCCCACCAGTGTAAAACATGGGAGCGTTGCAGCCGTTGTTCCAGTTTTAATTTTTCGTTGCCACAAACTGTTACGCCTTTCTCGTATGGC
>JAUYJC010000503.1 GCA_030688735.1 Deltaproteobacteria bacterium | reverse complement strand
GGCCGCGGCCCCGCCTGTGTAGAACCCGCGCGGCAAGTCGGCGTGCTCGATGCGCTGCGTTTTTTCCGCGATCCGTTCATGTTGGTATGCGGGCTGATCCAATTTATCCGGCTCGGCACCATTCAGGGGATCGCCTTTTGGTTGCCCAGCTTGCTGATTGACGAGAAAGGGCTGGCGCTGGGGACGACCGGATTTATCCTGGCGCTGCGCACGCTTTTGATCGCGCCGTCGAACATGCTGGGCGGTTACCTCTCCGACCGGTTGCGGCAACCGACGGCGATCATGGCGATCTCGCTGGTTATCCTTGCCGTTACTACGGCGGCGCTGATCCCGGTCGGCTGGGGCGCGCTGCTGATCGCTCTGATAATGATCAACGCCATGTTCGTGCAGTTTTACTTCGGACCGATCTTCGCGCTGCCGTTGGAACGGTACGATGCGCGGCTGATGGGGACGCTGTCGGGCTTCGGAAACTTTCTCGCCAACCTGGGCTCATTCAGTTTTACCTACCTGCTCGGCGCACTCAAGGACCAGACCGGGCACTTTAGCTCGGGCTTTTACACGATCACGGGCGCGAGCGTCATCGGCCTCGCGCTCACCTTCTGGCTCGAAAAAATGCGCTCCCGGCCGCATGGAAATTCTGGTCATTAAAGCGGAAGACCGGCTACGAGCTGTAGATCTCAAGAATGTGAGCCTCGACGGCGAAGCGCGGAGCTGTGTATCGACGGGTTCCGATACTACCAGCGGGGTTTTTACACCGCATCACCCTTTGTTGAATTGAAAAATTCCCAGCGATTTTCTTCATGCGTAACTGGCAATGACTTGACAATTTGATAGGCTGGTCTTTATCACATCCTGCCGGGGGCATCATAAGTCCAAGGCATTTCGCAGGAAATCAGAAAGGGGGTTGTTATGGCAAACGCTCAGTTGCCCGATGAATTGAGGCTGTTCATTCAACAATTACGCGCTCAGTTCGAGGGATTTGCATCCCGCGGATTGGGCATAGGGCTCATGGTCGCCATCGTCATTCTGCTGTGGTCCAGCTGGTACACCGTCCAGCCAGAGGAAACCGCCGTCGTGCAGCGCGTGGGGCGATTGGCGAGATCGGCGGGGCCGGGGCTGCACTTCAAGCTGCCTTTCGGGATCGAGACCGTCACAACGGTTCCGACGGCGCGCGTTCTCAAAGAAGAATTTGGTTTTAGAACGTTGGCAGCGGGCCGCCGGACCAGTTATGAAAAGGGAGATTTTTCCAATGAGTCACTCATGCTGACCGGCGACCTCAATGTGATCGACGTGCAATGGATCGTGCAATATCGCATTGAGGATCCGGTGCGCTACCTATTTAAGGTCCGTGAACAGCGGGAGACCTTTCGCGACATTGGCGAGGCCGTGATGCGCCGCGTCGTCGGCAACCGGCTGGGAAGCGACGTGCTCACTGTGGGACGCGTCGCCATCTCCAGCGAGGTCAAGGAGGAGATGCAAAAAGTTCTTTCCGAGTACGATACCGGGATTCGACTGGTTACTGTAGAACTTCAAGACGTTACTCCCCCGGACCCGGTGAAGCCGGCTTTCAATGAGGTTAACGAATCCCGCCAGGATTTGGAGCGGATGGTCAACCAGGCTCAAGAGCAGGCGAACAAGTTGATACCTAAGGCCAGCGGCGAGGCAAAACAGGTGATTGCGGAAGCGGAAGGCTACGCAACCGAGCGGGTCAATCAAGCGCGCGGCGAAGCTGCCCGTTTTACCTCGGTGCTGGCGGAATATCAGCGGGTACCCGAGGTGACTCGACGACGGCTTTATCTGGAAGCGGTCAGCGCCGTCATCGACAAGGCCAAAGGAGTATATGTGGTGGACAAAGATCAGCGGGCATTGGTCCCCTGGCTTTCCCTCGATTCGGCGCAAACGCCGCCGCCGCTAAAAAATCCCAAGGAGGAAACCAAGCCATGAAGACCCCATGGAATGTTACCCTTGTCGTTTTGTTGGCAGTGGTCCTTTTTTCGGTTAGCGGCACTTTCTACGTGGTCCAGGAAGGTCAGCAAGCCGTTGTCCTGCAATTTGGTCGGCCTGTCGGAAAGCCTGTGACAGAAGCAGGGCTCCATTTTAAGCTCCCGTTTATTCAAGAGGTTCGACGCTTTGAAAAGCGCTTGCTCATTTGGGACGGTGATCCCAATCAGATTCCCACGGCAGGGCGAGAGTTTATCTGGGTGGACTCGACGGCGCGCTGGCGCATCGTCGATCCATTGAAATTTCTCGAAAGCGTTGCCACCGAGGCCGGGGCGCAGTCGCGGCTCGACGATATCATTGATTCGGTCGTGAGAGACCTGGTCTCCGCCAACCCTCTCGTCGAGTTGGTACGAAGTTCGACGTGGACAACTCCCAAAGGCGAAGTGCTCGCTGAGGCCACCAAAGAGGTCGTTGAGGAGCTCAAAAAGGAGGTCACTCTGGGACGCGAAGAGATAACCCGAGCCATTCTGGCTGAAGTGCGCAAGACCACCCCGCAGTACGGCATCGAAGTCGTCGATGTGCGGATCAAGCGACTCAATTACGTGGAAAGCGTGCGGGAGAAGGTTTACGCTCGGATGATTTCCGAGCGAAAGCGTATCGCGGCGCGTTTTAGATCGGAAGGTGAGGGGCGGAGCGCCGAGATTTTGGGCAACATGGAGAAAGAGCTTCGGGAAATTCGTTCGACGGCTTATCGAAAAGTCCAGGAGATCCGCGGCAAGGGAGATGCCACGGCGACCAAGATTTACGGCGATGCCTACGGTCGGGACAAAGAGTTTTATGCTTTCTCCCGCAGTCTCGAGGCGCT
>JAUYJC010000141.1 GCA_030688735.1 Deltaproteobacteria bacterium | reverse complement strand
GCGTAGGCCCCCGCCGTATTCGGAAATATCGCCTTGACGATCTTGAAACGGGAAATGTCGGCGGTCGCGTCCATGTGCAGGAAGATGGCGGCGTCGCGGAAGAGCTTCTCGATGCCGAAATCGAGCATCACGCCGTTGCCGCCTTTTCGACGCCGCTTGGAGGTCAGGAAAGATCGTCTAGAATATCGGGCCTGCCCCCGGCGCCCACATCAGCACTGGTTTCGGTTTTCACGCAGGAGCGAGGACAACCTTCAGGGGATTGCATACTGCAGAAAGCTGCCCAGACGCAGCACGGTACCGTCCTTCCGGCGCAGGCCAAATCGAATCGGACCACTGCTTCGCATAGTCATCGGATTGACGTAGTGACCGGCTTCCGCACGAAGGAACAGATAATCCGCGATAAGTGGCTTCAATTCGAATTTATTGATGAACAGTTTCGGGGAGCGACCGAGGACGAGCCTTCGGACTAAGTCCGTAAAACGGATTTGGCGTTGCCCTCGTAGGATCGGCCGGCCCGACACAAGAATGTCCATGCCATCGAAATACCCATTTCGCACCGACACGTCCCGGTAGCCGTTGAACTCTAACTGCCATCCATCCCGCTCGATCCGGACCTGACCGACATCACTGGCCGTTGCGAAGCGGATACGGCACAGCGAGTTCGCAACGCAATCGACGGTTCCTATCGGCATCGTGGTGATAGCTCCAGCAGAGGAGATTCGAACCTCCAGCGGCGCACCGTCCTGGACCGGAAAATCAGCAGGTACAAATACCGGCTGTTGCAGTTGTTCTCCGCCCCGAAGCTGAATAATACCGCGGATTCCCAGCTGTCCCAAGTCGACTTTATTCGAAAACCTCCAAGAGGGATCACCGGGAGCATGCATGAATAAGCCAGCAACCGGCCGCCCCTCGATCTCGATCCAGGCATCGGAGACTTCCGTCAACGAGATTCTTGACAAGATCTCTTCCTCTCCTGTCGGCCTATAGTCGGAATCCGAAATTGTCGGCACCCGGAGTGGGAGCTTCTGTCCAGTAATCCATTCCGAGATCTCCGCGGCGCGCATTTGATTTCCAAGGGCCGACAAGTGGGCTTCGGGAGCGAGAAGCAGGAAAGAATTGGTATTGAGTCGACTTTTGAGGACGGCGACGCCGCGGTCGTCGCTATTCCCAAGAGATTCAATCAAGCTGTCGTTTCCGACCACCATCACTTTCTTGGTTTGTTTGGCTGCCTTGGCAAACATCATCGAATAGAGCTGCGGCAGCTCGGCGGCGTAGCCTCTCCAGAGTTCGTAGTAGAACGGATTGAGCCGAGGCAGGTCGCCCGAACGGGCGAATGTGGTCACGAGATTCGCGGAATGGGCATCGTATCTCCAATACTTGGCAGGAGGCAGGAGGCTATAGTAGTTCTCGATGGCTTGGCGGCGCGTCGCCTCATCGATCGCCACCAGACGAAATCCGTCTCCCGCCAGGACGTAGCGCGCATGGATTGCTGGACCGTAACCATGTAGCATGAAGGTATTGTCGCGTTCATCCCACCACAGAAAAGGCATGAAGATCGCCGCATCGAGATCGTAGCGCCTGCCCAGGTACTCGTACATCAGGAAGGCCTGCTGCATCCCATAGCCGCGCACGCCAAAATTGATCACTTCAAATTTGCCTTCACCTATCTCTCGTAATTGTTCCTGCAAAAATGACGGGTAGTCGTGCCCCGGGCCGGTTTCCTCACCCTCGGTTTGAGAGTCCCCGAAAAAGCCGATCCGATAGGTACCGGCGGGTTTCTCCATCGAACGGTACATATAGGAGCTGAGCGGCCCCAAATCCGGGTGATGGGCCCAGCCCAGGTTGATGACCTGTCGTTCATCTAGCGCTGGCAACCTGAGATCCTGAACCGACGGTTTATCGAGTTCCTTCCAGACAGCAAGACGGTGAACGAACAACCGGTTGGAGGCGGCCAAAATCCCCAAGCTCAGGGAACACCCGACCACAGTAGCCAGCAAAGCAAGAATTACGTAACGGCGGCCTGAGACTATAGGACGGGCGCGGGATGAAATAGGTACAGTCCGGGCCCTGCCGCGCGCGCGTTCCCAGAGCCTTAAAATCGTCGTCTGCAAAGCGATCACGAGCAGGCCAACCGCGAGGAGCGCCAGAAAAATGTGATCCGCCCGCTCGACATAATAAGCCACCATCGTTGGATGGTCGGCGGCCGTTTCTAATGGCCTGATGAGACCCTTGTGGTAGATGAACGAGACTACGGTAGCACCGAACAGTATGTACGCCACCCAGGCGACGAGAATGACCGCCAGCTCGGTCGCTAGGAGTCTGCTTGACAGACGCCATCTAGTTCGCCGGAATTGTAGGCGTAGGAAAGGATTCTTGAACTTCATCTGCGAAGAACAAAAGAGAACAGGCTCCCTGCCATTTATCCCCGTTCAGAAACACTATCAAGTCCGCCGGATCGAGCGCAATCAGGCGGGAAATTGATTCCAGATACGGCCGGTCACCGGCCCGAGATGGAACGATCCTCAGGTCCGTCGCTTTAACTGACTCTGACGGTATGCGTGGATAGCTCTTGTTATCTATGCTCCGTCGCTCAGCGGTCGAAGCGGTTGCCTTGTGACTGTTCCGGTCCGGCGTAGGGGTCCCGCCGTATGCGGAAACATGGCCTTGACGATCTTGAAACGAGAAAAGTCGGCGGTCGCGTCCATGTGTAGAAAGATCGCGCGCCGCGGAAGAGCTTCTCGATGCCGAAGTCGAGCATTACGCCTGCCGCTTTTTAGACGCCGCTCGCGGGTCGGGAAAGATTGTCGAGATATTGACTTATCTTCGCGCACACTCAATTGCACTTGCAACCGCGGGCCGAAAACGGATCACAGGACCGGTCAAATAGTTCGAGACGTTCAAAACGTTTAAGCCCCGAAAACTTAGGGTCGCGGCGGGGCCTTGTAGAGATTATCGATGTAGCCGCTGTCGTCCAGTTCCTTGATGAAACGGTTGTCGACAAAGTCTTCCGGTTTGGCGCTCTTCGCTCTGGGATTTTCTTCCGACAATAAATCGAGGACCGTCTGCAGGCCGGCCAGGTAGGGATATTGTTTGCGAGGGAGTCGATTGTCCGGCACGGCGGCGTCATAGGTTTTTACCAGGACATCGCGGTCCTTGATCTGTCCCAGGTATTTCCCCAGCGTTTTAATCACCATCTCGCGATCCATTTTCATGACCGCAATCGCCTCGAGGTGAGATTTGACGTAGCGGCGGACGATCTCCGGTTTGTCCCGGATGAAGGAGCGGGTCGTCGCCAAACCGGTATGCACGAACG
>JAUYJC010000481.1 GCA_030688735.1 Deltaproteobacteria bacterium | reverse complement strand
CTCTTAGCGCCACGCTGGAGTGCGTGTAGGCCGCCGGGTTGATGACAATCGCGCTATAACGCCTCGGCGCTTCTTGAATCCAGGTGACCAACTCCCCCTCGCTATTCGATTGACGGCAGTCGACCTCCACGCCCAACTCCTTGGCTAAGGCATGGACCTTTTTGTTGATCTGCTCCAAGGTCAGCCGCCCGTAGATGTCGGGCTGCCGTTTGCCGAGCAGATTCAGGTTAGGACCGTTCAGCACCAATACTCTTTTCTTTGCCATGAATGATTCCTCGACCGATCTTCAATTACACGCGCATTCGCTAAGCCTCCAGGGCGCCAAGAATCTCTCCTGGCGCAAGCCAATGAAAGCGGGCTTTACCGATACCCGCGCACATGACGAATTTGATTCTTCCGCCCCCCGCCTTCTTGTCCACTTCCATGCTTTGCACCAGATCCTGCATCCGCACGTCCCCGGGGATGTCCGACGGCAGACCCGCCTTTTTCACCAGGTCTTGGATGCGAGCGAAATCTTTTTCGTCGCAAAAACCTTGCTGCATCGACATCGCCGCGGCTTTTACCATCCCGACTCCCACCGCTTCGCCGTGAAGGAAGCGGGTATAGCCGGTGACCGCTTCCAATGCATGGCCGACGGTATGGCCGAAATTGAGCACGGCCCGGTAGTCGTCCTCCCGCTCGTCTTTTTCGACCACCCTGGCCTTGATCGCGCAGGAGGTCGCGATGATTCGAGCCAAAAGTTCGCGGTCCAGACCGACGATCTTTTGCATTTCCTTTTCAAGCCGACCGAATAGCGCCGGATCGTCGATGATCCCGTACTTGATCACTTCGGCGAGACCGGCAACCAGCTCCCGGCGTGGCAGAGTCTTCAGCACCGCGATGTCGATCAGCACCAACTTGGGCTGATAGAAGGCGCCGATCAGATTCTTGCCATCGTGATGATTGACCCCGGTCTTGCCGCCGACGCTTGAGTCCACTTGGGCGAGCAAGGTCGTCGGCACCTGGACATAGGGAACTCCGCGCAGATACGTGGCCGCAGCGAAGCCCGCCAGATCACCGATAACTCCGCCGCCGAGCGCCAGGATGCCGGACTTGCGCTCGAAGCGATCGCCGATCAGCCGGTCATAGACAACCGACAGCGATTTGAGATCCTTGTGCTCTTCCCCCTCCAGAAGCAAAATCGGCGTCACTGCAAACCCCGAGCGGGTCAATGCTTCATTCGCCTGATCCAGGTAGAGCTGCGCCACCGTGGGATTGGTCACGATCGCGATTTTGCCGCGCAAGCCGACTTGCGTGAGCAATTCCCCGGCGCGCGACAGGATGCCGTCCCCGATGTGGATCGGATAGGAGCGGTCGCCCAGATTGACCGTCAATGTCTCCATGATCTCACTGCCCCGCGCGCGCCAGCCCAACGATTTTCTCGACAATTTCCCCGATGGTCAAGTCGCTGGTGTCGATGGCAGCATGGGCTTGGGCATAGTTTTTGTCGCGCTGCTTTAGTAATTCCTCGATCCGCTCTCGGCGATCGCCGCCCTTTAACAGCGGGCGCTTGGCGCCGGTCCCGGCGCGCTTGAGCAGCACCTCGGCCGACGCCGTGAGGCAAATGAGCAGACTCTTCTCACGCAATAATCTGACATTATCCTCGTCCATGACCACGCCGCCGCCGGTGGCGATGACCTGGTTCTCTTGGTCGAGCAGTTGGGCAAGCTTTTGCTTTTCCAGACGGCGAAAATAGGCTTCGCCTTCGCGGCTGAAGATGTCCTTCACTTTCATTCCTGCGGACTTTTCGATCACCCGATCCAGGTCGACGAAGCGCCGCTTGAGGCTTTTCGCCAGCGCCCGTCCCACGGCACTTTTGCCCACCGCCATGAAGCCGGTAAGCGCGATATTTCGCTTTGGAATAGCTGGCAACGGATTAGTAATTCTTGATCTGCTCCAGGTAGCTCTCGTAGTTGCGGGTGATCTCGCGCAGCGAATCGCCGCCGAATTTTTCCAAAAAGGCATTGGCGAGCTCAAAGGCAACCACGGATTCACCGACCACGGCGGCCGCCGGCGCGGCGCAGACATCCGAGCGTTCGACGGAGGCGTCGGCCGCCTGCTTGGTGCGCAGATCGACGGACTGAAGCGGGCTCATCAGAGTCGAAATCGGCTTCATGGCGACCCGCACGACCAAAGGAGCGCCGTTGGTCATGCCGCCCTCGGTGCCGCCGGAATTGTTGCTGCCGCGGTAAAACCCCGTCGGCACGATGCGCGGCGTCCCCTCGGTAACCATCTTGCTCGGGTCGAAAAAGATTTCGTCATGGACCTGCGATCCGCGCCGCCGCGCCATTTCGAAGCCGAGGCCGATCTCCACCCCTTTGATCGCCTGAATGCTCATCAGCGCTTGGGCCAAGCGGCCATCGAGCTTGCGGTCCCATTGCGTATGCGTGCCCAGCCCCGGAGGCAATCCCAAGACCACAACCTCGAAGATGCCGCCCAGTGTATTGCCCTCTTTTTTGCATTCTTCGATCAAGGCGATCATTTTTTCTTCCGCCTCGGGATCGGCGGTGCGCACGGGCGAATCCTCGGCGCGGGTGTAGGTTTCCTCGTAGGAAAGACCGTCCAAATTGGCCGCGACATTGCCGATGGAGCGAATGTAACCCATGACCCGGATGCCGAATGGCGCCAGCAGTTGCTTGGCAAAAGAACCCACCGCCGTGCGCGACACCGTGTCGCGCGCGCTGGCGCGCTCTAAGATATCCCGAATATCCGAGCGGCCGTATTTCAACACGCCGGTCAAATCGGCGTGGCCGGGGCGGGGCTTGGTGACCGCGATCTTTTCGTCGCGGTCTGCCGCCGCCGCCGACATCTTTTTCGTCCAGTTTTTCCAATCGCGGTTTTCGATGCCGAGGGCGACCGGTGAGCCGAGCGTCTCCCCCCAGCGAATGCCGGAACGGATCTGCACTTCGTCTTTTTCGATGAGCATGCGGCCGCCGCGGCCATAGCCCTGCTGGCGGCGCCAGAGGTCATGGTTGATCTTGCCGGCGTCGATGGGAAAACCCGCCGGCGCCCCGTCGATGATCATCGTCAAGCAGGGACCATGAGACTCTCCCGCTGTGAA
>JAUYJC010000138.1 GCA_030688735.1 Deltaproteobacteria bacterium | reverse complement strand
AACTTTTTCGCGCCCTCCTCCAGGTACTCAAACGAGATCCGACCGCTGGCTTCCTTGATGGGTACGACCGCCAACACCTTCTTCGCCTGCGGCGCGATTTCTTTGAGGAGATCGAGCCGCTTGCCGGAAAGCTGCGCCGCGAAAGAGGAAACCCCCGTGAGGTTATTTCTAGACGACCCGAACGCTGCCACCAGGCCGCTTCGCACCGGATCGCCGACGACCGTAAATACCATGGGGATCGCTTGCGTCGCCTGCTTGGCTGCTACCGCGGAAGCCGTGGCGACGGTGAAGAGCACATCCGGCCTTGCGCCCACCAACTTCGCCGCCCGTTCGGCAAGGGTGTCGAGCCTGCCTTGGGAGTCCTCCACGATAAATTTGACCTCGCGGTTTTCACGGTAGCCGAGCTTCTCAAGCCCCTCCCGCAATCCATTGAAAACCGACTCATAGGCTTTCCCTGGCGTCAGCACCCCAACCGTCACCGGCGACGATTGAGCGTCCAGCGCGGCGGCACACAGCAATATCGTCGCCGTTGCCAGAAAGATCGTTGCCGCGAGTTGTCCTATCCCTGGAAAACCATAGAACTTCATAAGTCGCCCCTATTGTTCGTGCGGGAAATTACTCCACCACCCGGTCCGCCCTTTCCAATACATTACGAGGAAGCTTTAGGCCGATGGTTTTCGCCGTGGTGACGTTAACGGCGAGGAAATATTTCTCGGGCGTCTCGATGGGGATGTCCGACGGTTTGCCTCCGTCTAGAATTTTCGCCACCAGACGGCCCGCTTGGGTTCCGACCAGGCGGAAGTCGGCGCCGTAAGAAAATAGCGCGCCTTTTTCCACCCAAGTAGCTTCCGCCGCAACCAGGGGAAGCTTGTCTTCCCGCGATCTCTTGAGAAAGAGATCGAACTGGGCGCCGATCACTATCGAAGGGATGAAATAGATCGCGTCCACGCTATCCTTGCCGACGGCCGCCATGACCTTCTCGACTTCCTGCCGGTTCGTCGCCTCCCGTCGCACCAGATTGACGCGAAGTTTCGCCGCCGCCTCTTCCAGATACTTAACCGCAATCCGGGAACCGGCATCGTTCGGATCGACAAAAACCAGAACTCGCGCGACTCGCGGCGCAATCTCCTTGAGCACTTCCAGCCGCTTGCCGGAGATCGGCCCGGCGTAGCTGGATACTCCGGTCAAATTGTTCTTTGAAGATTTGTAGCTCGCGGCCAAGCCGGAACCGATGGGATCGCCGACCCAGGCAAAGACGATAGGCACACTGTTAGTTGCCTCCTTCAACGCAACCGCGTGGGACGTCGTGACCGCAACAAGGACATTCGGCTTGGACTCCAGAAGGTACTTGGTCCGATGAGGAAGTCCCGACACCCCCCCTTCGGTATCCTCTACGACATACGAAACGTTTACCTGTTCCTTGTACCCAAGGCGTTCCAACGTATCCCTCACGCCAAGAACAATGGCATTGGGACGCCCGCCGGGCGTCAACACACCGATGCGAAATCTAGAGGATTGCGCCCAGGAAGCAACGACGTTTGCAAGAACAATGCAGCTAGCCAGCAAAACGATTGCGACCCTGTCTTTGCGGCACGTCGTCTGAATATTTCGCTTCCGAAGAATACGCATTTGTTTCATCGCTCCCCTCCGTTAGAACTATCCGGCAAGCAAATTTCGGCTCATGGCGTAACTCACTCCACCAACTTGTCCGCTCTTTCTAGAACCTTTCGGGGAATCTTGAGGCCGATGGCCTTAGCGGTGTTGAGATTAATCGTCAGAACGAATCGATCCGGCGTTTCGATCGGGATATCGGAGGCTTTGGATCCCCTGAAAATCTTGGCTACGAGTTTCGCGGCCTGAAGCCCAAACAAACGAAAGTCCCCGCCGTAGGAAGCGAGGGCCCCCTTCTCAACCACCGACTGCTGGTTGACTATCAACGGCAGGCGCTCTTGCTTGGCCTTTTTGATGAGCGCATCGACATGGACTATCACGAGAGAGGACGGCAATAGAAAGATGGCGTCCGCCATTCCCGACAGCTTCTCTTTGAGCAACTGTCCAAAGTCTCCTTCTCCCGCCACGTCGCGCCGGTACAGTTGCACACCCATTTTCTTCGCGGCTTCTTCTACAAAGCGGGCGGAAATCTGGGCGCTGCTTTCCTCGGCCGCGACGATGAGCAGCACTTTTTTGGCGTTGGGGGCGATCTCTGTCAGGAGTTCGAGCCGCTTACCCGAAAGGGGGCCTGCATACGAAGAAACGCCGGTTACATTATTTCCCGAAGAAGCAAAGCCGGCGATCACACCGGATTGAACCGGGTCACCGACCAGGGTGAAAATGATCGGAATCGTACCGGTCGCCCGTTTCGCAGCTAGAGTAGTGGCCGTTCCCGCCGTAAACAGCACCTCCGGCTTGGCCTCAGCCAACTTCTTCGCGCGCGGCGCAAAGTCGAGCAGGTATCCCTTGGAATCTTCGACGATGAACTTCAGTGTTCGCCCCCCTATATAGCCGGCCTTTCCCAGCCCTTCGCGCAGCCCGTTCAACAGGGGATCGTAGGTCAGCCCCGGCGGCGTCAACACGCCAACCGTCGGAATCGACGCTGCGGCGCCGGCCGGGGAACAAGCCCAAAGCATGACCACAACCCCAAGGAATACGACTGTCCAAACTCGCCTGCCGAAATTTCTTTGTTTCACTTTACGATCCTTTTTTCGCCGCCAATCAACCATCGTGAATTTCGCCACTTAAATTCACGCTCGCCGATAAACAATCCAAAAATTGCTCCCCAATATTCTGTAGTCTTAATGGCCAAGATGACTCCCTTCATCGTCATCGACTCTAGCCGGTATCGTGAAATAAAACGTCGCACCCTTGCCCGGCTCCGACTCCACCCAAATTTTTCCTCCGTGGCGCTCGACGATTTTCTTGCACACCGCCAGGCCGATGCCCGTCCCTGCGTACTGGTCGCGCCCGTGCAGGCGCTGAAAAATCACAAAAATCCTCTCGGCATACTTGGGGTCGATGCCGATGCCGTTGTCGCGCACGGAAAAAAGCCAGTTGCCTCCTTCTTGCTTGCACGACACTTGAACCACCGGCGGCTTGCTGTCCCGATACTTGATGGCGTTGCCGATCAAGTTCTGAAACAACTGGAGCAACTGCGATTCTTCACCCATCACCGTCGGCAACGAGTCATAAGCGATGGTCGCGGCCGATTCTTGAATCGCCGGTTGAAGAGTGCGCAGCGTCTCGGTGACGATCGCCTGGCAGTCCGCAGGGGCGAACTCTTTACCTCTGGTGCCGACGCGCGAATAATCCAGCAGGTCGTGGATCAAAGCCTGCATCCGTTTGGCCCCTTCCACCGCGTAATCGATATACTCGTTCGCGTCTTGATCCAGCTTGTCTCCATAACGTTTCGCTAGCAGTTGCGTGTATCCTGTGATCATCCGCAGCGGCTCCTGCAAATCATGCGAGGCCACATAGGCAAACTGCTCGAGCTCCCGGTTCGAGCGCTTCAATTCCTCCGCTCTTTCCGCCAACGCTTTTTCGGCTTTTTGCCGGTTGGCGGCCAATTCGTTTATGGACTGGGCCAGCACACCCAATTCATCGTTCCGTTTGATCGAGATGCGAGTCTCTAACATTCCCTCGCCGATTTGCTTGGCCGCATGAGCCATTTCGACTATTGGGCGAGCAAAACGCGCGGATATTCCCGCGGCCATGGCGCCGCCGACCGCCAGATAAACCAATGTCACTAATAAAATACCCATCGCAAGGTGACGCGCCCTGGCTTGCGGCTCGTCCAGAGCGAACTCAACATGCAAATAACCGATACGGCTTCCGTCAGGCATCGAGACCGGTCCGGCAACATGGAAAAAGCCGCCCTCTGAAATGGAAAGCCATGTGCTTGCGCTCCGCATCCCTGCCGCTAACGGCCCTCTTAATTGATGGTTCAGGCGCGAGTCTCCTTTACCGGTCTCAGCAACTACGACCCCCTCCAGGTCCGTCACATCAATGCGCCGGATATCCGTATTCGCTCGGGCAGCCGCCAGGCGAACGGCAACGCCTCGCAGGTCGAAAAAATAAAGTTCGTTGAGGACGCTCTCGGCGATTGCCGCGGCGCTTTCTTTCCCTTCCCGTTCGAATGCGGCAAAAATATTGTCTCGGCCAAGATAAACGGCATAACCGAGTATGCCGCCACCGACTGTCAGGATGAGGCAGAAGGTGAAGGCAATAAGTCTGAAACGCAGCCCTAACTTCATTTGAGACCAAGCTCGTCTTCGATGAGTCCCCGATGCTTCATTAACGGCGCGAGCGATTCATTCGGAACTTCATCGAACCTGCTCGTCTTTTCGAAATCCGCCAAGGCCTTCTTCCCATCCGTTGATTGATCCATCCGGAGCAGGATTTCTTTAATTCGAGTGACCAGTAGGGGGCTAAGGTCCGCCCGATAACTCACGAGGTGGCGCGGAACAGAAAACGACTGGGCGACGATTTTGAGATCATTCACTCTATCCCTGGCTTCCTTTACGTACCGCTGATAATCGATGGCGCCAGCCGGCACCCTGCCGCGCAACACCCACTCCATGGTGTTACGCTCATCGCGGCTGAAAACGTATCCTATCTCTTTTGGGGCCACGGATTCCGCCAAATTACTCTTATAGGTGAGTTTCAGTCCCTTATCAGCGAAAAGAATTTTCGGCAGGAGATAACCGGAAGAGGAATCTTCGTCCTTAAAGCAAACTATTTTTCCGACGAGGTTCTTCAGCAGTTCGATATCGCTATCCTTTCGAGTGAATATGACCGAGTAGTAGTCGGCTTCGCCGTTCTTCCATCTTCTAAGAAGAATACGGCTTCCCGCCACCCGGCTCGCGGCGATCGTTGGGAAAGGACTGTCGATGTAGATGTCCGCCTTTCCTGTCTTGAGCAGGCCCGCCATCTCGGTGATGGTCCTAGTGACGACGGTTTTCACCTGCTCTACTCCGTCCGGCTTGAGCTCTGCCGTAAGATAATTCGCCAATGGAAGGAATTTTTTGATTTCGGCGGCCGGCTCGTTGCTTATCGTGCCAATATGCAGCGCCGTTGTTCGTCCAATCGCCGGCCATGCCAACGTCAAGCTGTAGAATAGAAGCGAAAGTCCTACATGACGCCACTGCACTAAGCGGTTTCTTTTTTCGCTCCTTTTCATTGATACCTCCTTGCTAAGACATCGTAGTCGTTCAATTCCAATCACATTCAACCGAACTGGTTAGATCGTTTGGCTACTTGAGTACGGCCCGGCCGTGATGCTTTCAGCGGTTCACTAATCCTAAGCATAGGGCCATATGTCTCCGACCCTGCATTCGTTCGGCCCGGCCGCGAAGCCGATAAAATCCTTGGGCTCCTTGTCTTGCCTACTCGGGGGAGCTTGCCTGAGGAGAGGTGTAGCCATAGATCATCGGCAAGGCTCCTGCAAATTAGAAACCAACCTAGCCCGGATGCGTGGCGGGGAGGCGACGCTCTTAGCGTTGCGCGGGCGCCTCGAAGCCAGTTGCGACCGGACTGGAAACCGACCTATACGCTCATTTGATCGGTAACGACGCTGATTTCTCTAACGCGCCGACAGACCCGATCTTCGGAGACAGCGCTGGCGTGGAACGTCGCCCGTCTCGGCGTCAAGATTTTGACGGGGGTTTACATGATGGAGCCCCAAACAGGTGGCCCTCCGTAGCGGTGGAGCCCCCAGTTGAGGGGTCGAGATGCGTCAGCGGCCGGTACATAATTGTCTACAATCGACAAGTTCTGGCCATTGTTTGCCGTTTTGGGGACGCGGGGATAGGCGCCCGAGGACGCGCCGGGGTCGCCATCAAGACACCATCATCGGCCCGGCCAAGATCGATTTTTCAGCCGTGCCTTGGGTAAGACTTCGTTGATAAAGCCGCGCGTTATAAATCGTCGTGCCGATCTGGCCCGCGAGCGCGGCGAGGCAGGCAACTTCGTGGGCGTGAAACGAGTTCCCCTCGGTGGCGTAACAGGCGAGCACGCCGAGTAGCTCGTCGTTAAAAACGATCGGCACGCCCGCGTAAGCGCTGAAGCCGTCCATGCCGGAAAAGTAATCAGCCTCGGCGTGCGCGTTACTTATCGCCACCGGCGCTTTTCTCTCGCACACCAAGCGGTTCAAACGGCTCGCGGCCGCCGCCGCGCCGGGCGTGCGAAGGCCGTGGCCTATATCGCCACAACCGATCACCTCCAGAGATTCGTTCGCCGGGTGCCATAGGCTCAAAGCGACGGCGGTGCCCGGGGGCAGAAGAAGGCCGATCTTCTCCAGCAGTCGTCGGGCAATCGCTTCAATGTCGAGCGTCGAGCTGATCGCTTTGCCGATCTCGTAGAGCGCCGCGATCTGTTCTTGCTGTCGCAGGACCTGTTCTTCCGCGCGTTTGCGTTCCACCGCGTAGCGCAGCGCGCGCCCCAGCAGCGCACCGTCGGCTTGGCCTTTTACCAGAAAATCCTGGGCGCCGATTTTCACCGCTTCGATGCCGGTATTTTCATCCTCGAGGCCCGTGAGCACGACCACCGGGAGGCTCGGCGCTTGCTGCCGTACCCTGGCCACCGTGTCGAGACCGGCAGAATCCGGCAAGGAGAGGTCGAGCAACAGCACGTCCGGTTTTTCCGACGCCAGTCGTTTTAAGCCTTCGGCAAGCAGGCCCAAATGTTCGAGGGTAAAGCGAAAACCCTTGATGTCCTTCAACGTCTCGCGAATGAGGCGGGCGTCGCCTGGATTGTCTTCGATCAGCAGCACCCGGAGCGGCGCGGCGGATAGGTCGGGTGCGGCGGGGCGAGTCATCAGCGGTAATTCTGGAGCGTCATGGAGAAAACGTCAAGAGCAGGGCGGAGCTCAGACTCTTTCTTGGGGTCGAAGACAGACTGAGTTCCATGCGTCTTACGGAGAGATTGTCGCTAGGACGAGAGAACTTCATCCGGCTGCTCAGATGCGATCTCTCGCGGCAGGCTGACGCGGAAGGTCGTGCCTTTGCCCACTTCGCTCGAAACCTCGATCTCGCCCGACAACGCCTCCACCAACCGTTTGACGATGCTCAAACCGAGACCGGCGCTTGCCTTTTCCTTGTCCAGGTAAGACACCTGGTAAAACAGATCGAAGATTTTCGGCAGCAGGTCTGCGCGAATACCGACCCCGGTATCGCTGACGACAAACTCCACCCGCTCCTCGCCGATCTTCGCGGCACGAACGGTCACTTTCCCTTGCGGCGTATACTTGCGCGCGTTGTCGATAAGGTTTCTAAGAATCTCTTTAAGCTTGATGCGGTCCGTCTTCATCGCCATGATGCCCGGAGAAAGCGCGTCGATTTCCAGCTCGACGCCCTTTTCGCGAAACGGCCCTTCGAACTCAGCCTTCAATTCGCCCAGGAGCGCGCAGACGCCGACTTCCGTCACCGCCAGCACCGTTCTCCCATGCTCCAGGCGCGCCATCTGCAAAGTATGATCGATCAATTCGAGCAGCTCTCCCGCTCCCGTCTCGATGACTCGCACGCTCCTACGCTGCTCCGAAGTCAGTTCGCCAAGCAGGTTGTCCGCCAGCATCGAGGCGCTCCCCAAGATGACCTGAATCGGCGTCTTCAGTTCATGCGCCATCACTCCCGTCAGTATCGATTTCGCCTCCAGGGTTTTCTCGAGGACTTCATTGGAATCCTTCAGCCGAGCGTAGAGCTGGGCGTTATGAATTGCCATCGCCGCTTCGCTGCCGAGCGTGGAGAGAAAATCGATTTCTGCGCCGGAAAATTGATGTTCTTCTCGCGTCAGCAAGCACAGCACGCCCACGACTTCGTCTTTGGCCAACAAGGGCACGGCGAGATAGGAGACCAGTCCTTGCTTGTGGAAGTACTCCGGGTCCAACGTGCGCGGATCGGTTAGGAGGTACTGCGAAACCACGCACTTTCTGCCGGTCACGGCCTCCTTGATCATGGGCGGGGTGTCATCCAGGTGCCTGCCCTTCCATTCCGCCTCGTCCGTATTTCGGCAAGCCGCGCGTTCCATGATCCCTGACTCGTGATGCCGGAGCCAGATTTGCATCGCGGCGTAAGGCAAAAAGCGATCGATCTGTTCCATCAGCAAGTTCAATACGCCGGCGGAGTCGAGAGTTGAAGCCACCGCGCTGTTGATCCGCTGCAGCGTGGACTGCCGTTCATTGGCGGTGCGAAGCCTTTCGTAGAGCTGGGAATTGTGGATCGCAATGGCCGCCTGGTCCGCCAGGATACGGAGAAATTCCACCTCTTCGATTGCAAACACGTACTTTTCCTTGGTGTAGAAATTGAGCACGCCCAGGATGTCGTCTCCGGCCATCAAAGGAACTCCCAGATAAGACACAAAACCATTACGCCGGAAAAAATCAGGCTGGCTGGTTCGCCGATCGTTTTGCAGATCGCTAATAGAAACCGGCCGTTTGAATCCGGCGACGACTTGGGTCAGCCCCTGCGCCCTCGCCACCGCGACATCCTTCCATTCGTTGTCATTCGCGTCGCGGGGAGCGAGGCCCATGAGGTCTCCGATGGTTCGATCCAATAATCGGACGGTCGCGACAAGATGAGGCAGCCGAGAGTGAATGTTGGCAAGCAAAACGCTGAGCACGGCGTGGACATCCAAGGTGCCGGCAAGGGCTGAAGCGATCTCGCGAAGCACGGACTCTCGCTCATGGGCGCTGAGCGCCTGCTCATGCATCCGGGAGTTGTAAATCGCCACGGCCGCCTGCCGTCCCAGAGCGCTGAAGAACTCGACTTCGTCCCGCTCAAACTCATGTCGTTGCTTGCTATAAACGCCGATCACGCCGATGGAATGTCCCTTGGCGACAAGCGGAATGCCCGCGTAAGAAACGAAGCCATTGCGTTTTATGAAATTCGAACTCCCCAGATGCGGGTCCGAGAGCAAGTCGACCAAGACCAAGGGTTTTCCGAGCGCCATAACCGCCCGCGCGCGGACATTTCGATCGGGCGACGGACCGCTTTTCCAGCCGATCTCCTCGACGTTGCGAAACGCAAAGGGCTCGAGGCTTCCCGTCTTTGGGTCGACCAGACGGGCCGTGAACGCGAGGTTGGGAAACAGAGACTCGAATTTATCTAGAAAAAGATTCAGGACAGTATCGCGATCAAGGGTGGATGCGACCGCCTCGGCGACATCGCGCAAGGCGGTCTCCCGCTCTCTTTGTCGCCGCAGTTGCGCTTCCGAACGCTGGCGCTCGATCGCGTAGCGAATCCCACGCATCAGCATCCGACGGTCGAATTGACCCTTGACCAGATAATCTTGCGCTCCCCGGCGCAGCGCCTCCGTGGCGAGTTCGTCATCGTCCTCGCCGGTCAAGACGACGATGGGCAAGGTTGGCCGCGTTTCTCTGACACGGGCAACCGTCGCCATCCCCTGCGAGTCCGGCAACGAGAGATCCAGCAAGACGACGTCGAAATGGGACTCCTGAAGGCGTTTGATGGCCGCCACCAGCCGCGGGGCTTCCACCAATTCAAAGTCCGAATCGTCGAAGTGGAACTGGTTCAGCATCTCCCGGAGCAGATTTGCATCCCCCGGGTTATCCTCGACCAGCAAAATTTTTGTCGGCTTTTTGCTCATCGCTCTTTTTATTCCGGGCGCGCCGCGCGACTATGATACACCTGCTGACGGAACCATTATAACCACCCCGACACTAAACGAAAATAGCCCGGACTCGTTGCCCAATTCGGGCTATCCCAGGTTCCTTTCGTTGTGTTAAGCCGAGCCAGACCAGGTCAGGAAAAGTTCAGCTCAAAGTTCCAGGTTCAATGTCCCGGGGACATTATTTCTGCGCAAACTTGGAACCTTAAACTTTGAGCCTTGAACTCGTTTCGCCGTTAGGCGCCCGCTAATCAATCACCGCAATCGCCTGGATCTCGACCATCATCTCGGACCGCGCCAACGCCTGGATGCCAATCAGCGCGCTGGCCGGATACCTGTCATCTTTGAAAAACTCTTTGCGCAGTTGGGTAAAGCGTGTGCCGTTGGCCATGTCGGTGATGAAGACGGTCATCGTCACGATGTCGTCCAACTTGCCGCCGGCTTTTTCCAGCGTCCGGCGTATGCGCTCGAAGCTCAAGCGCACCTGCGCGTCAAAATCGCCGGCGTAACTCTTTCCCGCTTCGTCCTGAAAGGCGCCGTAGCCGGCCAGATAAATCGTCGTTCCTCCTTTCACTTTAACAGCGGGCGAGTAGGCGCGCTCTCGCTGCCGCGCGTCACCGGGTAAAAATTCTCGGTCTGTCATAGCCACACCTCCAACAAATGAAAACGAATTTTTCAGGCTATCGGCAATGCCTTGCTACAGATGTACTAGGACAGAGGGCCCTTGCGCGTCAAGCCGCCCCAAGCCGTAGCGCCGGCAAGGCGACACGGTGATCGGCGGGAGTAAATCTAACCGATGGTCAGGATACGAAAGCCGAGCTTGACCAGGGCTTGAATGAAGCCAGCGGCCGGCCTTGCCGCGAAGCGAAACGCCAACAGATCCTTGCCCTTCAACTGGTTGTCGTGACACGACACGAAACTCAGGATTCGCAGGTGGTGTTGTTGACTGAGCTGAGCCACAAGGACGACCGGATGCCCATTGGTATTCGCCTCGACGACCATCTTGATCCCGCCCCGGTTCGCTCCCGTCATGTCGATGAGAGCGTCGAAAATATCCGATTCGGTGATGATTCCGACCAGCCTGTTGGCCCGCAGGACGGGAAGGGCGTTGATTCGCCGTTCGCGCAGGATGCGCGCCGCCTCTTCGATGGAACAATCGGGCCGCACGGTTGTCACGATCCGGGCCATGATAGTCGAAATGGGTTGGGGCACCGAGTCGGCCGAGACCTCGACGGAAAACGGATTGAAGTTGGGCGGGAAAGCGCGGGCGATGTCGTACTTCGAGACGAGACCGAGGAGTTTTTTCCCCGTGAGCGTGGCTTCGGCGACGGGGATATGCCGGAATCGATGAGACGCCATTTCAACCGCGGCGGCCGAGATGGCCATGTCGGGCGGCAGCGTAACCGGGTTTTCCGTCATCCACTTTTCGACGAACATCGCGTGGCAATTTCCCGCTTAAGAAAGCTTCGGTGCTGATAATTCAAAAATCGGCAAGGAGTGCGGGATCTTTAGCACACGCGAATGTTCGGTTTGCAGCGGGACTGCCCCGTGGTGTAAGAGGAATAGCTAGACGATAGCGAAACCGGAGGCGAAATATCGTGGCGATACGAATGGGCACATCGGAATTGGGCGGAACCTTTTACACGCAAGGAATGGCCTTCGCCGAGCTGTTCAACCGCGGGCGCGCTGAAGACGACCGATGCGCAGTTTTGACCAGCGACGCTAGCATCCATAATGCCGAACAGTTGGATCGCGGCGGGTTGGAATTCGCCTTCATGGCCTCCAACTGGATTGGCCGGGCCAAGAACGCGACCCCGCCGTTCACGCGCAAGATCGCGTTACGCATGGTGGCGCCGGCCAACGCCGGGCCGATGTTTTTCGTCAAATTGGCGACATCGCCAGTCGCGTCCGTCGCGGACTTTAAAGGGAAACGTGTGGCCGTCGGCCCCAAGGGAAGCGGCATGGAGCAGCATATCCACACGATCTTCGGCGTGCTGGGTATTTCCTTCGACAGTTTCACGCCGGTATATATGGGCTTCGCCGATGGCGCCGACGCGCTGATCGCCGGCGCCATCGACGCGCAGTTTCAACCGCCGATCCCCAATAGAGTCATGACCGATCTCAGCCAACGCGCCGATGTGCGCGTCATTCCCTACGCGCCGGGGCAACTGGAGAAAGTCCTGGCGGAGGTTCCCTTCTATCGCGGCGTGACGATGGCGAAGAATGTTTTTCGCGGCGTAGTCGAAGACGGCGCGCAACTAGCGGTGGTCAACGTGCTGGTGACTCATGAGCGCGTTCCGGAGCCGATCGTTCACGACATGGCCAAAGCGATTGTCGACAATCTCGACTCGCTTCCGGCAATGAACCCGCTATTCACGGGGCTGGAAAATCTTTTCGAACCGCTGCGGGACAAAGGCCGCGCCGCTTTCGAGTTCGGCGGCGTAGAGGTGCATCCCGGCGCCGCCCGCGCGTACACGGAAGCTGGATATCTGCGATAGTTAGTTCACTATGGCGCGCCGCGCAACTTCTAGTTTGCCGCTTTGGCCGCAGGCTTTTCCGTACAGCCGGGATGATAAGAGCCCATGGCGCATTTCGCGCCGGCTTTTTTCATCGCCGCTTCGAAGTCACGGTGCACAGACGGGTCCTCGTCTTCGAACTCGATCTGGCCGCCGCCCTGTTTGAGGCTGGTGTATGTGCTGCCCTCGCCGTCCTGTGCGCGCATGAACTTGTAGCGCCAGTTGTTCCAGCGCAACGCCAGGTAGCGCGCCGGCGTCGCGCCCGAGTTGAAATGCTGGTGGAACCACTGGTCGGGAGGCACGACGACGCTGCCCTGTTTCCAATCGACGCGCTGCGGCGTTTCGCCTTGCGGCCAGAGAACCGAGTAACCCTGTCCGCCAAGAATTATCACATGCGCGCCGGGCCCATGGCGATGGCCTTTCTTGTACGTGCCGACCGGAAACTCCGAGATATGCGCACCCATGGTGTTCTTCGCTAGATTGAACTTCATGTTGGAGCTGCCCTTGCCGCGCTCGCTGTAGTCGTTGAGCTTGAGCGTATGGGTGTCCGAAACAAAGTTGGTGGTTAAGAATAAACGCCCGGTAAGTTCCCCCTGCCCGCTGAAATAGCCTTCGGTGTGCGGGTCGAAGCGGTCCAGGAACGTGTAATCGCTGTTAAAGATATAGTCGGGATTATGGAACAGATTCATCATGAAGCAGCAATTGGTCACGGCAAAGTAACGCGCCGTTTCGCTACCGCTAGCGTTGAAGTGCTGGTAATCCGCGTTGAGCGGCATCGCGAACATGCTTCCCGGTCCCCACTCGAAGGTGTGTTTTTTGCCGTCTCTTTGCCACACGCTGGTCGCGCCGTAGCCCTTGGTGACGTAGACCATCTCTTCGTACAAATGCTTTTGCGGCTTGGTCTTGCCGCCCGGCGGAATCTCGCAGACGTAGGCGTCGTTGGTGCCGCCGGTGCCCTCGAGCACGACCATGGAACAGGGAACGCCCTTGAGGTCCCAGTACTCCACCGGCACGGTCTTGACGTCCTCGACAAAAAAACCGCGCACCACGGGAATCTTCTGTTGCGCTTGCCAATCCCTGTAGCTATCGACGCGCTCCGGCTTGAGATCAGCCGGCTGTCCCTTGAGTTCCGCCATTGGACTTGTCTCCTTAATCGAGTGAATTAAGACTATGCTACCTTTTGCGGCTGCTGCTTGCCGAACAGGCCGACCCATTCGTTGATCATGTCGAACCCGATCAACCGATTGTTGCTCGGATCGCGCACGATGCCCGAAGGCTCACCGCCCTTCTGCGCGGACTCGATCTGCTCGCGCAAGAACTTTCGAAGTATAACGTTCACTCGCGTTCTGATCTGAGCACGCCGAAATATTGTCCCAAGGGACCCTTGATGTCAACCCTGGGCGGATTGCGCGACGCCTATGAACTCACGTAAAGCGCGTCGTGGAAACCGGCATAAACCCGGATTCCGCAGTGGGAAAGTGACGCTGTGAGGGAGGGGCAAACCTGCGATCGTATCCCTTTTAAGAGACGCAAAGTGAAGGTGTCTAACAGCCGAGTTAGTCGAACGAATCATTTCATATGAAAAACTTTCAACTGGGCCAAACCCCAGCCCTGCGATTGAAGCAACTGGCGTTTCGTGAACCGATCGTCTATTTGCGCGCAACTATTAGCACGTTTCTGACGCCCAGGTGGCTCCACATCAGCTTAATCTTTAAGCGCCACAGCCAGCTCTCCAGGACAACCTTCAAACGCGCATCGACCATGGGCAAGCGCGATGTCAGCGTCGAGCGAAAGCCGGCGAAGCCCGCGTCCGTTAGTTTTTCCATCCATTCGCCGTAAGACATCATCGAAAGATGGCCTTCGCGATCGGCATGATGGCCTAGACCATTGGGACACCACATGAGATATTTGCCGCCTACCTTGAGAACCCGCCGGACCTCGCTCATGTGCGAGCTTACGTCGTCCGGATGAAGGTGCTCGACCACCGAGGTGCTGACGACCCAGTCAAACGCCGCGTCGGGAAAGTCCAACTGGACGGCGGACATTTGGCAAAACTCGGCTTTCTGTTGCTGCGCTTCGCTTAGGGGCCACAAGCCCTTCCGCATTCGCGCTAACTCAATCGCGGTGGCCGAGATATCGATCGCCACGACCTTTTCGGCGTGGTCGACGAGCGCATAGGTCAAATCGCCCGGGCCGCAGCCGATCTCGAGAATGGACTCATGGCCCCGTCCGATAATTGCCTCGTACAGGGCGATTTTTTTAAGTCTGCGTTTGGAAGGAAGCGCGCCGGCTCTTTTGGCGAGCTGGGGCCCGTAAAGCTGGTCATAGAGGGACGCAGCGACTTCTTTTCGGGTCGACGCAGGCGCGTTTAATAGCTCGTCGAACGAATCCAGTTTGGCCATACTCAATCGCTCCATTCACCCGCAGCTGCCGGCGTCGACGCGCGATCGCATTCAAGCTTTTGCGCGCTCCGCTAGCCGTCAGCACAAAGACTTTTTTAGTCTCACAGTTTGGAAGTGTCAAGGCACGATTCGTCGCAAGGTTGGACGGGCTCGGCAACTTGTTCACGAAAAACCACGCAAACCGATTCCCGCGGGGTTGCCATTGGCACGCAATTTAGGCTAAGAGACTTCAAAGAGGAATCAGTTCGAATATTAAGCGATCGAGAGGCAACGACAATGGATTATTTCGAACCCAAGACGGTCAGCGAAGCGCTTTCACTGCTGGCGAAGCATGGCGCTGAAGCCAAGGTCATCGCCGGCGGCACGGACGTGATGGTCGATATCAAATACAAGGAGGAACCGGGCTGCTTAATCAATATCAAGAAGATTCCCGGCCTCGGCGCGATTCAGGAGAACGGCGCCAGCCTGCGGATCGGCGCGCTGACCACCATCCGGGATCTCGAAACCAGCGCTCTGGTACGCGACAAGTTGCCGGTGCTCTGGGAAGCGTCGCATCAGTTCGCCTCCTTGCAGATCCGCAACACCGCGACCATCGGCGGCAATATCTGCCGCGCCTCGCCTTCGGGCGAGACTTTGACGCCGCTGCTGGTCTTGGACGCAAAGGCCAAGATCGCTTTCTCCGACGGTGAGAAGACCGAGCCGTTTGCCTCGTTTTTTCAGGGGCCGGGCAAGTGCAGTGTCGGATCGAAAGGTCTGTTGACCGAAATCGATGTCCCCTATCCGGCCGCGGGGAGTAAAAGCGTTTATTTAAAGCATGCCGTGCGCGGTGCCATGGATATCGCCATGGTCGGCGTCGCGGTTTTAATTACGCCGGATGCGGCGAAGAATAGTTTGCAAGACGTGCGCATCGGCCTGGGCGCCGTTGCACCGACACCGTTGCGCGCGTCGAAAACCGAAGCGTTGCTGCGCGGCAAGCCGCTCACGGTGGCACTCTCGAAAGAGGCCGCGGCAATGGCGGCTTCGGAGTCGAGCCCGATCAGCGACCAGCGCAGCAGCGCCGAGTATCGCAGCTGGATCGTCGAAGCGTTGACCCGGCGCGGCCTGGAACAAACCTGGAAAGCCGCCACCGGCAAGGAGGTAGCATGAGTATCACGATCAACACCACCATCAACGGCAAAAGCGTCAGCGCCCGCGCAGAAGCGTCCACGTCGTTGTTGGAATTTCTCCGCGACACTCTGGAATTCAAAGGCACCAAGCTCTGCTGCAACACCGGCGAGTGCGGCGCCTGCACGGTCATTTATAACGGCAAGCCGATCAATTCCTGCGTCACCTTGGCCGCCGACGCCAACGGCGCCGAGATCACCACCATCGAAGGCTTGGCCGACGGCGACAAGCTGCACCCAGTGCAGCAAGCCTTCATCGACACCGGCGCGGTGCAGTGCGGCTACTGCACGCCGGGCTACATCATGTCGGTGAAAGCGCTGCTCGACCGGACCAAGAAGCCGACCCAGACCAACATCGAAGAAGCGGTCTCGGGCAACATCTGCCGCTGCACCGGCTACGCCAAAATCGTCGACGCGATTCAGCTCGCGGCGCAGAGACTTTAGTTGAGATGAAACCGAGACAAAGATTATCTCCCGCAAAGACGCAAAGACGCAAAGACGCAAAGGGGGGAGTATTGTCATTTCGAACGAAGAGAGAAATCCTTCTTAGATTCCTCGCCTTCGCTCGGGATGACAGGCCCCTGGTCTGTCACTTAGCGCCTTAGCACCTTTGCGGGAAAACTTCTTGATCCGATAAGGAGACCATCGTTATGGCAAAAGCGGAATACACGGTAGTAGGCACGAGCCCCGCGCGCAGGGGCGGCGTCGAGCGCGTCATCGGCGCGGGCATCTACGGCATCGACCTGATGCTCAAAGACCAGCTGCATGGCGGCATTTTACGCAGCCAATACGCCCACGCCAAGATCGTCAGCATCGACACTAGCGAAGCAAAAAAACTCCCCGGTGTACACGCCGTGGTGACCGCCGCCGACGCGCCGGACGTGCGTTTCGGCCGCAGTTATATTGACCGCTATATACTGGCGCGCAATAAGGTGCGTTTCATGGGCGACCCGGTCGCCGCGGTCGCCGCCGATACCCCGGCAATCGTCAAGCAGGCGCTCAAAAAAATCAAAGTCGTTTACGAGCCGTTGCCGGTGGTCATCGATCCTGAGGACGCGATGAAGCCGGACGCGCCGACTCTGCACGAGGACATGCCGCTGCCGAAGAACCTGCCGGAAGGCGTCAAGGTGAAAAACGTCTGCGCCTTCGCCGCCGTCCGTGTCGGCGATGCCGAGAAGGCGATGGCGGAAGCCGACGTGGTCGTCGACGAAGTTTACGAAACCAAGATGATCCATCCGCAGTATCTGGAACCGCGCATCGCCGCGGCCCAGGTCGAACCTAACGGTCGGCTCACCATCTGGGCCAATGCCCAAGCGCCCTTTCCGGTGCGCCAAGAGGTAGCCAAAGTGCTCGGCATCCCGCTCAACAACGTGCGGGTGATCTCCGCCGAATTGGGCGGCGGTTTCGGCGGCAAGGGCAGCGGCATCACCTCCGGCGCTGCCATCGAACCGATTTGCGCGCTGTTGGCGATCAAGGCCAAGCGGCCGGTGATGATCGTTCTGGACAAAGCCGAGGAAACCATCTCGACGACGATTCGCTCCGGCGCGAAAATGTACATCAAGACCGGCGTGAAAAAAGACGGCACCATCGTCGCGCGCATCGGCAAGGTGATCTACGACGCCGGCGGCTATTCGGGCTTCGGCGCACAGGCCGGCGGGCGCTGCACCAATATGCTCGGCGGCTGGTATCTTATGCCCAACTGCCACATCGACGGCTACGTCGTTTACACGAACAAACAAGTCTGCGGTCCCGTGCGCGGACCGGGAGGCCCACAAGCCGCCTTCGCCGTGGAGTCGCACATGGATTCCATCGCCGCGAAGCTCGGCATGGATCCGGCGGAATTACGCCTTAAGAACATTCCTAAAGCCGGCGATAAGGTCGTCGGTGTTCCCAAGCTGCGCGATGTTTCCCTCGGCGAGACGATCAAAATCGCGAGAGAAAAAATCGGTTACAAACAGGTAGGGGCGCAATTTATTGCGCCCGCTCTCGGCAAAAATCAGGGCATCGGCATGGCCACCGGCTCATGGATCGAAAGCGCCGGTCCCGGCGGCGGCGCCATGGTGAAAGTCAACGAAGACGGCTCGGTAACGGTCCATATCGGCAAGATCGATATGGGGACAATCCCCGGGTTCGGTATTCCGCTCATTGTCGCCGAAGAACTCGGCATTCCGGTGAGCGATGTCACCGTGGTCAATGTCGACACCGACGCCAGCCCGTGGGACGCAGGCACGGTCGGTAGCCGCGGCATCCTGGTTTCCGGCACCGCCTCTCGACTCGCGGCCATCGACGCTCGCAACCAGCTCTTCAAATTGGCCGCCGGTCAGCTCGAAGCCAGTCCGGACGATCTGGAGATCAAAGATCGCCAGATCCGTGTCAAAGGCTCGCCGTCGAAGTCGGTCCCGCTTGCCACCGTCGCCACCAACGCGCACAACGTCATCGGCGAAGTGGTCGGGCATGGGTACTGCGATAACAAAGTCCTGGAAGCGGAGGAAAAAGCGCACGGCAGCTCTCAGCCGTTCACGACCCATGCCTGCATCGTCGAAGTCGACACCAACACCGGCAATCTGAAGATATTGAAATACGTCGCCGTGCACGACATCGGTTTCCCGATTCACCCCGTGGCAGTCGAAGGCCAGATCGAAGGCGCCGCGGCGATGAGCATCGGCCAGGCGCTCTGCGAGCAAGTGGTCTTCGACAAAGACGGCAGAACCATGAATCCCTCGTTCGTCGATTATCTGATGCCGACGATCAACATGATGCCGCGCATCGAAACGACGCTGGTCCACGGCTACCCCGGCTCCGGCCCCTACGGCGCCAAAGGCGCCGGCGAAATCGCCTGCGTCCCGCCGATGGCCGCCATCGCCAACGCGATCTTCAACGCCATCGGCGTGCGCATCAAAACATTGCCGCTCAGTCCGGAGAATGTGCTGCGGGGGTTAAAGGAGGCGGGGAAGGCGTAGGCCGACCGCGAGACGAAAGACCGTTGACAGTTGTAGGGGCAGGTTTGAAACCTGCCCCTT
>JAUYJC010000475.1 GCA_030688735.1 Deltaproteobacteria bacterium | reverse complement strand
GGTGCGGGCCTTGTTCCAGTGGGCGCTGACATCCTGGTACGCAAAGGCGAACAGGCCGATGCGTGTGGGGCTTTTGATCTGCCCCCGATAAGTGCCGAAGTTGTGCTCTCCCGTCTCCGGATCCTTGGTGACCCAGTGGCCCGAGCTCAGGAATGGAGCGGAATCGAAGCCCGGCGTCGAGATGGGCACCGGAAGCATACCGGCGCCGCCGGCATCCCGCAGAACTTGGCCTTCAAAGATCAGCTCCTGACAGGGTCCTGAGGAGAGCGTGCGCGGAGGAATGGTGTGCATCTGCGCCTGGGCCCACTTGGCGGAAATCTCCGCGGCGGAGTTGACGCCCATCCCCAGCGCGTAGACGAGGCGATTCGGCGCCATAACCGCCAGAGCCACGGGAATGTCGTACTTCCTGCCGGTGACGTCTACGACGTTGTCGAACAACCAGCCCTTTCGGTCGGGCTCCTGCAAGCCGCGAAACTGAAAACGCACCAGTGGGTGCATCTCTGTATCCTTGTTGATCGGCCGGCTGATGCGCCGGAGAAAGCCCCGGGAGTCGAGAAAGTCGAGCCATTCATGTAGATCGCGAAAGTAAGCCATCAATATGTCTCCTCGGATTTTTTTCGATGATCGAAGTGTTCGAATCTGGAACCTTGTGACCTACACAGGAACTTCGGAATTTCGCTCGCCGAGACGCCAGTGAAAAAAAATCGAAATCCTAATCTCGAAGGAAGCCCCGCGGACCGAAACAAACCCGAAGATTTAAATTCCAAGCACCAAATCCGAAACGGGCTGGTTTGGAAATTTCTGATTTTTGATCATTTGGAATTGTTTCGAATTTCGAGTTTCGAATTTGTAGCATCTTTAAGCTTTGCGCCTTGGCGCCTTTGCGGGAGATCTTCCGGCTTTCGGTTGCGGCTGCGCCGCGCCGGTTCCTAAGAAAGGGGACAGTCCCCTTATTCCTTCCGCGTTATTTTTTCCACTCGTAGGTCTCCAGGCCGGGACGGAAGGTCCGCTCCTGCTTGAACTGCTTCACTCCCTTGTGCCAGGTTTTTTTCCCGATCGCATCGAGTTCCGTCCACTTGGCCGTCTCCCAAGCGATCGCGTCCTCCAGAGTCAGATTCTGGTCGACGCGGAAGACTTCCTTGCAATAGGCCAGCACCGTCGGATTTTTCTTTTTAAGCTCCTCGGCGATGTCGAGCACCGCCTCGGCAAGTTTTTCCGGCGGCACGGCCGAGTTGACCAGGCGCATCTCCGCGGCCTGCTTTCCGTTAATCGGCCTGCCGGTCATGATCATATACAGAGCGTCGCGCGGCGCGAGCATGGCACTCACCAGCTTGGTAACTCCGCCCGCGGGAATGATCCCCCAGTTCACCTCCGAGAGGCCGATGGTGGCCGTCTCGCTGGCAACGGCAAAATCGCAGACGGCGAGCCACGCCAGCGCGCCGCCGAAGCACCAGCCGTTCACCGCAGCAATCGTCGGCTTGGGCAGCAGCCGCAAGCGCTTGAACATCCATTCGAACGCCGCCTTGCGCGCCGCGGCGCGCTCCGCCGGCTTTTCTTCGGTATCGTAGAAGTATTCCTTGACGTCCATGCCGGCGCAAAAGCTGTCGCCGGCTCCGGTGATCACCAGGACCCGGCAGTCTTCGTCGCGCTCGACTCCGACCAGCGCCTCGCACATGTCGAAGTGCATCTGCGGATTCATCGCGTTCTTCGACTTCGGGCGATTGAGCGTGATAGTCGTGATTTGATCTTTGCTTTCGATCAAAAGTGTTTCATAGGGCATGTCCTCGCTTCCTCCTCTGAGCTTTGGATCCGGAGCTGGCTCGCGCCGATATCGGTACAAGCTTTGATGAGCCTGCTGTGAACTTTTTCTTGCTCGACCGTGGTTTTTCTATTCACCACGAAGTTCACGAAGGACACGAAGGTTTCGGACATTGATATTTTTAAACTTCTTAACTTCGTGCTCTTCGTGTCCTTCGTGGTGAGATATTCTGCGGGCTGAACTTCCCCCTTCACAAAACTGGCAAGGCTTACGTCCCGGAGATTCTGCAAGCCAATCCGCGCAGCGACACGCCGCCGGTGGACGGGTCATAGTCCGGTCCGCTGGGGGTGAGCATGTTGATGTTGCTGCCGCTCCAGCCGTAGCCGGATTCGGCCTGCTCGGGGAACCACCATCCGAACGCCGCCACCACCACGCGCGGGTCCAGGCTGCGATTGAGCGACAACCGCTGCTTGATCTTGCCTTCCTTGGTTTCGATGAAAACCCATTGGCCCTCCTCGAGTCCATACTTCGCCGCGGTGTCTGGATGCACCTCGACCATCGGGTCCGGCCGGATGATGCGCACCGAGGCGATCTGCTTGAACCCGCTCAGCATGTAGGTTTCCTCTTTCCCATTGGTGAGCAGCAGCGGGTAGTCATGGGGAATTTCCGGCGCCAGCTTCAGTTCCTCCCAAAGCGGCATCGGCGCATAGCCGGTCTTTTCGAGCCGCTCGGAGTAGATCTCGATTTTTTTCGAGGGCGTGCGATAGTCGTGCGGGCGATATTCCGCCGTCGGTTTCATCACCCGCCGCCCTTTGAATTTGTCGTAGCTCGTTCCGCTCGGCTTCAGCATCTCATCGAGCGCGTCATGGTCGTCGTCCCAGAAGTCCTCGGCAAGGCCGAGCCGCTTGGCCAGCTCATTGACGATCTTGGTATCCGGCCAACATTCCCCCGGAGGCTCGACAAGCTTTGGATAGGCGCGGATTTCTTCGTGCCACCCCGGCCAATATCCCAATTCCTCATGTTCCATACCCCAGGCCGCCGGCAGCACGATGTCTGCCAGCGCCGCCGTGGGCGTCATGAAGAGATCCGAAGTGACGATGAACTCGAGCTTCATCAGCGCCTGATAAGTCTCTTTTGAATTGGGCCAGCTCACCAACGGATTGGAGAGCATGAACATCGCCGCCTTGACCGGGCAAGGGTCGGCCTCGATGATCGCCCGCGTCAAAATATGCGGCGGAATAAACGCCGAACGCTCGGCGAACTTGAATCTCTTGCCGAGAATTCTTTCGGCCCGCCGCGGGTATTTGTGCAGCAGAAAAAAGTTTCCCGGCCGGGTGTAGGCGGGGGCGGTTAGATAGACGTCCCCGCCGGGAACATTGAGGCTGCCGCAGATCCCGCGCATGATGCAGATCGCGCGGACGGTCTGGAAGCTGTTGATATGCTGCTCGACGGCGTTGCCGATATGAATCGCCGCCGGCCTGATCTGCCGGTACATTCTCGCGAACTGCTCAATTTGATGGGGCGGCACCCAGGTCAATTTTTCGATCTCCTCGAGCGAATAGGTCGCGACATGGGCTTGCAACTTGTCGAAGCCGACCGACCAGTCGGCGACGATCTCCTCGTCATAGAGCTTTTCTTCGACGATGACTTTGAGCAGGCCGGCGGCCAAGGCGCCGTCGCTGCCTGGGCGCAATTTGATCCACAGATCGGCGAGCTTTGCCACGTAGGTTTTTTGCGGGTCCACCGCGATTAATTTGCCGCCGGATTCGAGAATCCGTTCCAGGGTCTCCCGTCGCAGGCCGCCGGTCGTATGCGCCATGTTGACGCCCCAAGTGACGAGCAACGCCGGCGTCTTGCTGTCATCGCACACGGCGCCGGCCCCGTAGGTGAAGGCGGCGGCCATCGCCTTGGGGACGCCGCATGACCAGCCGGGCGTGACCACGGTCGGCGTGCCGAAGGCGCTCGCCAACCGCTGCGCAAACGCAAACTCCAAACCCTTGGGCTCGCCTAATCCGAACGCGACGGATTCGGGCCCGAACTCTTGTTTCAGCGCGTTGAATTTCTCCGCGATTGTATCCAGCGCCTCATCCCAGGAAATCCGCTGCCACTTGCCTTCGCCGCGCGCGCCGGCTCTTTTTTGCGGATACAGCAACCGGTCCTTGTGCCCCATCACCTCGGGAATCGTGAAGCGCCCTTTGTTCACGGCGCACTGCTCGGCGTGTAGCCCGCTCTCCATGTCCGGTTCCAGATCGACGAGCTTGCCGTCTTGAACGATCGCCTTCATGCTGCAATGGGTGGCGCACAGATGACAAAAAGTAAAAACCTCGGTGCTGGTCGTGCCCACGACGCCGAAGTTCGCCTGGCGCGCCCCCTCGTCGGGATGGATGAATGCCTCCATCTTTGAACTGAAACCGGGGTCGCCGGTAGTAGATTTTTCCATGGTGACGATGTCCTTGCCATCGGCATCCACGGCCAGCACCAGACAGGAGTTGACCAGCTTGCCGTCAATCGAGACGGTACAGGCTCCGCACTCTCCGACGCTGCACCCTTCTTTGGTCCTGGTTAATCGGAAGTCTTCAAGAAGCACATTCAGTAGCGTCCCATTAGGCTCTACCGCCATGCCCCGCAGCTCGCCATTGACCCGCAACTGAATGTCATGCTTCATTTGCGTGCCTCTCCGTCGCTTGTGTCCTAGCCTTGGCAATCACATGTTCCAGCCCGTGGCGCACTAGCATGGCTACAACCTTCCTGCGATAGGATGCATAGCCGCGAATGTCGTCGATGGGGCGCGCTTCGCCCACGGCTACCTGCGCCGCCTCTTCGAGCAACTCGC
>JAUYJC010000455.1 GCA_030688735.1 Deltaproteobacteria bacterium | reverse complement strand
CCACAACGAGGGGTTTTACCCGTCGCTATCCACGCCGTGTTTAGGGGGAGAACCCTTTGTCGAGGATTACCGAGAGCGCGTGGCGAAAAAGACATCGGCGCAAGGGGAAAATGCCGAGTTGATTCCGTTGGAGCGGCTCGCCAGAGGGGTGAAGGCCAACCTGCCATTGGAAATACTGCGTTCGCCGACGCAGGTGCGAAAAGTCACTGCGGTTCGCCAAGAATTCGTTTTGAAGGCCGTTAAGCTGGGACACCGACCATCAGCTGTCGCCGAATTCCTGCGCTGCTCGCCGTCGGCTATCTCGAAAATCATCGCGCGCGGCCTTTAAATGAGACTGTGCGCTGGATCCATATGCACTCATCTTTCCTATCTGTCGAGCCTGACACGAATTCCGAATTCCGAAATCGCGAATTCCGAAATCGAGCCACCGGAAATTCGCGCGATTTATGAATCGGAGCTGACGACCGAGGTTGTCCCGTTCTGAGTGAATCCCATCGAGCGATGTTGCTGGTCCTCCCAGGAATGTTGTAGGCTGGCGATTAAAAGGAGTAGGGTTTATGAACATGAGACGCCGATCGGTCATCAAAGGCGGGCTTGGCTTGGGCGCGTCGCTATTGCTGCGTCCAGGGGATATTTTCGCGCAAGCCCAACCGCTGATTCAGAAAAAGATTCCCTCGACGGGTGAAAGCATCCCGATCATCGGTCTGGGCACAGCGCGCCGCTACGAAGAGGTTAAAACAGACGCGGAAAAGATCCCGCTTCGGGAAACGATCCGCCGGTTCCAGGAATTGGGCGGCAAGGTGATCGACAGCTCGCCTTCCTATGGCACGGCGGAAGCGGTGGTGGGCGAACTGGTCGAAGGGCTGAAAATCCGCGATTCGCTGTTTCTCGCCACCAAGGTGAGTTTACGCAATATCGGACGCGAAGAAGGCATCGCGCAGATCGAGCAGTCTTTCAAGAGGTTTCGCACCAGCAAAATCGACCTGATCGCCGTGCACAACCTCCGCGACACCGATACCCAACTGCGCACGCTGCGTGAGATGAAACAGGCCGGGCGCATCCGCTACGTAGGAATCACCACGTCGTTCGATAAACAGTATGGTGAGTTCGAACAAACGATGAAGAAGGAAACCCTCGACTTCATTCAGGTCGATTACGCCTTGGACAACCGCGACGCAGGCGATCGCCTCATTCCGTTGGCGGGCGATCGCGGCATGGCGGTCATGATCAACTTGCCCTTTGGCCGCGGGCGGCTCTTTAACGCAGTGCAGGGCAAAAAGCTGCCGGAGTGGGCCGCCGAGATCGACTGCGCGTCCTGGGCGCAGTTTTTTCTCAAGTACATCGTTTCCCACCCCGCCGTCACCTGCGCCGTGCCGGGCATGGCCCGCCCCGAGTACGCTATCGACAACCTCGGTGCGGCGCGCGGACGGTTGCCGGATGCGGCGATGCGCAAACGCATGGAACAGTTCATCGACAATGTGTGAACCGTGAGCGAGGAGGGGATAAATAAGGCAGGCATCCCGCCAACAAGGGGAGTCTTACACCGATTGCTTACGCGCGTGATCGACGTGCGCCCGGCGGAAATGCGGGCGCTGGGTTGGTCTTGGCTCTACATCTTCTCCGTTCTTTTTTCCTATTACATTCTCCGGCCCATCCGCGACGAGATGGGAGTGGCCGGCGGCGTGGAAAACTTGCAGTGGCTTTTCACCGGCACGCTGCTTGGCATGCTCGCCATCAATCCGCCCTTTGCGGCGCTGGTGGCGCGCCTGCCGCGAGTCAAGTTCATCGCCCTCAGCTACCGTTTCTTTTTGGCCAATCTCCTGCTGTTTGCTTTACTGCTCCATGTCGCCACGGCCGAGCAAAACATTTGGATCGGCCGGCTGTTTTTTATCTGGGTGTCGGTTTTTAACCTGTTCGTTGTATCCATTTTCTGGGCCATGATGGTCGACGTGTTCGACGCCGAACAGGGCAAACGGCTCTTCGGGTTCATCGCTGCCGGGGCAACGGTCGGCGGCATTGTCGGATCGAGCCTGACCGCCTCGCTGGCAAGGCAAGTTTCGCCGACCTATCTTTTGTTGATCTCTGCGCTGCTGTTGGAAGCCGCGGTGTTCTGCGTCGGCAGGCTGGCTAAGATATCCGACGCTTTGCAACGTCGCTCGGCGGAGCGACCTGGCGAGAGGCCCATCGGCGGTTCGGCGTTTTCGGGCCTTTCGCACGCCTTGATCTCATCCTATCTAATCAACGTGAGCGGCTTTATTTTGCTGTTCGCCATCACATCGACCTTTCTCTATTTTCAGCAAGCCGAGATCGCCAAGTTAAGTTTCGCCGACCGCGGCGCGCGCACGGTGTTTTTCGCGCGGGTGGACCTGTGGGTGAATGTTCTCACGCTCGGCGCGCAGTTGTTTTTGACCGGGCGCGTGCTGCGCTGGTTCGGCGTCGCTCTGACCTTGGCGGCGTTGCCGCTGCTAAGCATCATCGGCTTCGGCGCGCTGGCGCTGGCGCCGACGGTGGCGGTCTTGGTCGTCTATCAGGTGGTTCGGCGCGCCGGCAATTTCGCCTTCGCCCGGCCGACCCGCGAAGTGCTTTTTACCGTCGTGCCCCGCGAGGACAAATATAAGGCAAAAAGTTTCATCGACACCGTGGTTTATCGCCTGGGTGATCAGGTCGGTGCCTGGTCCTATGCCGGTCTCGGACTGCTCGGAATGGGAATGACGGGCATCGCCATCGTGGCGGTGCCGATTTCACTTCTCTGGTTGCTCAACGGTCTCTGGCTCGGGAGAAGGCAGGATGAGATGGCATTGGCGCAGAACGGCTCGTCGCGGACGGCTGCCTCGGTAGCGAAATAACGCAGCCGGCAAGATTCGTTAGCTCGTTGCGGCGGAAAGTTCGATGTCGATATTTTCTTCCTTTTGAATTTCCGCGAAGCGCTCCCGCAATGAATTGATGCCGATTCTCACCGGCACGGCGAGCATCGCCTCCAGCCGAAACATCGGCGTGCCGCTGACCGGCGCTGAGTAGGTACTGGTTTCCATCGATTCGATGTTGATGCCGAGGCCGCTCAAGACCGCGCTGATCTGATAGACGACACCGGGGTGATCCATGCAGGACGCCGTTAGCCGGTAGGGGAGAAATTGTTCGGCAGGTCTGCGCGCCGCCGGCGTCTTGATGGATAAAGTCAGACCGGTTTTGGTTTCGAGCTCGCGGTAATCGCGGGCGATCTTGACCAGATTGCCGCCTTCGCCGCTGATCAAAACGATCACGGCGAACTCGCCGCAAAAGACCGCCATCTTGCTGTCCTCGATGTTGCAGTCGTGGCGCGCGATGAATTCGGATAGTTTTTCCACCAGCCCGACCTGGTCGGGGCCGACGGCCGTTAGTATTAGGTGATCTTTGTCCGCCATGGATATAACCTAAAGAATTCGTTCAAACAGTTCAAATGGTTTAAATCGTTCAAGCCGTCGGACCGATAACGCGTTTACGATGGCGGCCTTCAGGTTAACCTCGGATGCGGCACTATGGAAGCGCCGGGGCTCTGTCAATGTGGCTCGGCGAGTGCGTCCTGCAAAACCGATCCGATCGCATCGATCGGGGCCGGGATGCTCAAGAGCTTGGCGAGGGTCGGGACAAAATCGACGAGGCGTGCGTCGCGCAGGCGCTGGCCGGCCTTGATGCCGGGGCCGTTTAGGACCATGATCGTGCGCATGGAGGCGCGGATCGGATTGAAGCCATGGACGCCGTGCGGTTGTTGGCTGCCGACGATCTCGCTCGCGTTTAGCTTCGCATCGATCCGGTAGCCGGGCAAGAGATCGAGGTAAAGATCGCCGCCGGATTCTCCGCCGATGCCCGGCACAGCTTCGTCGCTTTGGGCGTCGTCGACGCCGGTCACCACTTGACGGCCATCGTCTCGAATCGCCAGCAGCAGTTCGCGAACGCGCCGCACCAGCTCGGGGCGCTCCTCGACGGTGACAATGCCGTTTTTGCGCGAGGTCGAATTAATCAATAAATAACCGTTGTCGATGGCTGGGTAGATGATCTTGCTTTTCGCTAGATCGACGCGGCCCTGGGCGTCCAACACCAGGAGTCCGGCTTGCTGCAATGCTTTGTTGAGGTAAACGACTTTGTTCGTGCCCTCCACGCCGTGATCGGAGATTAGCGCGAAAACCGTATTTTCCGGGCGTCGTTCCATCAGGAAACCGAGCAGCCCATCGGAAGATTGGTAGACTCTCTCGAGCAGCGGGCGCAGACGGGCGGCGAGCTCGGCGCGAAAGCCGGGAAGCCCGGGATCGAGATAACCGCGCCACTGATGCTCCGCTTCGTCCGGGTAGGGGGTGTACGCAAAGAAAATATCCCAGGGCAACTGTTCGAGCGCCCAGCGACAGGCTTCCGTAAGTTGATGTTGGACCAGCGCGACGGTTTCCAGGTAGCGCGCTTCCGCGGTACCGTCGCCGCCGTTGGGGATAGTCCTGCCGAAGGCCCCTTGACCGTAAAGGACGTTTCCGCCGTTGCCGACGAACGCTCGCACCGTCGGGTTGGTCCCTTCAAGCAGCTCGGGATGGGAGATCGCTTGCCGCACCGGCCGGGTGTAGTAGAGAAAAAAATCGCTGCCGTCGCTCTTGAGGTCGAATAGGCGAAGATATGTGGTCGCGCCCTGAGCGGCACCGGTATTGAGCGTGATGGGCCGGCTCCAGAGCAGTTCGCCGCCGGGTCCGGCGGCGCCGGGTTTCAATATCGCTCTGACTTCCCGGCCGTCGCGTGCGCCGGCGACGAGAAGCGTGTCGTAGCCGTTCTGCGGGTCGGCGGGATCGTCGATCAATAGAGCAAAGAGCGACGATGCGCCGATGGTCAATGTCAGCTCCAGAGGTGGCGCAGCGCTGGCGGGGAGATTGAGCCACGATGCCGCGGCTTGCGGCTTGGAATTCCGGCCATGGACCACTCCGTCGCGTCCAGTAGTCCCGCTGTAGCCTTGCAAGTAGACGCCGAGCCGGGACTTCTCCCCGCCGAAAGGCACGTGCAGTGAGACGACTTTGCGGCCGGCGCGCTCGGCGGCGGTGAAAATGGTTTCGGCGCGCTGGAGCGCAGGATTGAAGCCGGCGGCGCTTTCGAGAATGGTGAACTGACCCCGCGGCGTGCGCGGAACGCGAATGCCGGTGATGCCGGTTGTCTTTGGGGAGGCCCCGGTCAACAGCGATGCGAAACCCGGCGCGGTCAGCGAGGGGGATACGGGGAGGACGTCGTCGGCAAAGGCGCCGCTCTCGATCAGCTTCGCCAGATTGGGCAGCTTCTTCTGACGCAACATCTCGTGAATAAACGACGGCACCGCACCGTCCCACCCGAGCACGATTGCCTTGGGTGCGGACTGACTATGAACCTGAGGTGGGGAAGCCCAGCCCAGGCCGAGCCAACCCGCGAGCAGCGTGGTGATGAATCGAGGGAGCCGTTTCATGACAGCGTTGCGCCTTTGCGCGGAATCGATGTAGAGCGGCGCGAGGCGCTATTGCGCCGTGCGGCGCGCTTCGTCGAGAAAAGTCTTGTCGATATACTTGTCCTGGTGCGGCGGCGGCGCTTTCAGCGTGCCGTCTTCGACGAGCAACTGCAAAACCTTGTCGATGCCTTTGGCGTTGATCTCGCCGTCCTTGGGAATGGCGTTGGTCGGCACGAAGTAGCGCCAGCTCCCTTCCGAAAACTTGTCGTTGAACTTGAAGCGTTTGGCGATGACGCGCACGGTCTCTTCTTTTTGCGTGTGGATGAAATGGGAAGCCCGCACGATGGCGCGCAGGAAGCGCACCAGCAGGGCTCTTTTCTCCTGCGCCCATTCCGACCGGACGTTGAACACCGTTTGCGTGAAGTAGGGCGTCTGTTTGGCCGTGGAGCCCAGGTTAACGAGGCCGATCTCATCGGCGCTGAAGCTATAGGGCGGGCTCAGGATGCCGGCGGCAATATTTCCCGTTTGCAGGGCCAGGTAGCGGTCGGCCGTCCCGCCGATGGCGAGCATGCCGTAATCCCGCGGATACTCCAGGCCGTGGACCTTGAGCATCTCCTTGAGCAAGATCGTGTCGCTGGTGATCAAGCCGGTGACACCGATGGTCGTGCCCTTGAGGTCCTTGATCGATTTGTATTTTGCGGTTGAGTAGAGGTCGTAAACCGGCGCGTTGATCAGGCCGCCGACGATCTTGAGCGCCGCGCCCTTTTCGATGGCGCGGATCGTCGTCATTGCCGACGAGGCGGATAAATGGGTCGAGCCGCCGATCAACGCGGGGATCGCCCGGGTGCTGGCGTTGAGCATCACGATCTCGACGAACAGATTCTCTTTGGCGAAGAAAGCCCGGTCCTGGGCGACGTAGATCGGCAGGTTGTTGAGCGACAGCGTGATGGTGCCGATGGTCACTTTGTCGGGATTGGACTGGGCAGTCGCCGCGCTACAAAACATCACGGTCGCCAGCAAAACCCCGGCTACTAAAATCGTTAAATGCCGCATAAACCCTCCTTCTTTGATTCCGAACAAAGGTTGCGACTCAAGAGACTAGCGGTGTTAGCCGGGACTGTCAAATTCTAACCAAAGGTATTTGAAATTCGGAAACGAAGAAGAGATCGGAAAAACCATGTCTCCCGCAAAGACGCAAAGGCGCCAAGTAAAAAAAATCTGAAGCACAAAATCCGAAATTCGAAACAATTCCAAATGACCAAAATAGAATAAATCCCAAACAGACTTCCGTCGGTTTCGGTGTTTTGGATTTTCCCAATTTGAGATTTATTTGCCTTTGAGTTTGTTTCGGATTTCGATATTCGGATTTCGGATTTTGTTTCGTTGGCGTCTTGGCGGGATAAATTTTCCTGGAGTTGTTCTGTTCAACATCTCCAAGTTAAGTATCTAATGCCGAAGCGTTAGCCCCGCGGGGTGGAGATTGGGCCGGAAATTATTTAGTATCGGGCGTTGTCAAAACCGTCTCCCAGCGGTTCTGCAAAAGGACATATGGTCAAGAAGATTCCCACCAGACTGGAAAAGCATGGTCACCTGCGCGTCGATGACTACTATTGGCTCAGAGAGCGGGACAACCCGGAGATGATCGCTTACCTTAACACGGAAAACGAGTATGCGGCAAAGGAGATGGCACACACGAAAGCTTTCGAAGAGCGGCTCTTCGAGGAGATCAAGGCCAGGATCAAACAGACGGACATGTCTGTTCCGTACAGGCGAGACGGCTATTTCTATTACACGCGCTACGAAGAGGGCAAGGAGTATCCGATCTACGCACGCGAGCGCGGGTTGCTGGACAGTCCGGAAGAGATCATGCTCGACGCCAACGTCTTGGCGCAGGGGCACGACTATTTTTCCATTGGCGGCTGGGTGGTTAGCTCGGCGCAGAACATTCTTGCCTACGCCGTCGATACCCAGGGACGGCGCATCTACAGCATTAATTTTAAAAATCTGGCCACCGGCGAGTTGCTTCCCGACGTGATCCCTGAAGTCACCGAGAACCTGACCTGGGCCAACGACAACCGGACGCTTTTCTACGCCAAGCAGGACCTGACGACGCTCCGGTCTGATCGGATTTTTCACCATGCGCTCGGCGCCGACCCGGCCGAAGATTGTTTGGTATTCGAAGAGAAGGACGAGACCTTCGGCACCTATGTTTTTAAGACCAAGTCGAAAAAGTTTCTCATGATCGTTTCTTCGCAAACGCTCAGTCAGGAGTACCGCTACCTGGACGCGGATGATCTTTCGGGGGAGTTCAAGATTTTTCTGCCGAGGGAAAGGGATCACGAGTATCATCTCGATCATTTTCAAGATCGGTTCCTCATTCGCACGAACGAGCAGGCGAAGAATTTCAAGTTGATGACGACGCGGGTCGATCAGACCGGGAAAGAGCACTGGCGCGAGATCGTGCCGCACCGGGAAGATGTTTATCTAGGCAATTTCGACGTCTTCAAAGACCATCTGGTGCTTGAGGAACGCAATCGCGGCCTCACGCAGATTCGCGTGGTTGCCTGGGATAGCAGCGACGACCACCATCTCGATTTCGAGGAGCCGGCTTACCGCGCCAACCTCGGGATGAATCCGGAGCTCGATACCGCGACGCTCCGCTTCGAATATACGTCCCTGAAAACACCGCTATCGATCTACGACTACGACATGACGACGCGGCAGCGCACCTTGCTCAAGCGGGAAGAAGTACTGGGCGGATTCGAGCGCGACAATTACGTCACCGAACGGCTTTACGCGCCGGCCTCCGATGGCACGGAGATCCCCCTGTCGATCGTTTACCGAACGGGCGTCAAGAGGGACGGGGAGAATCCGCTCTTGCTCTACGGCTACGGCTCCTATGGCTTGAGCATCGACGCGGGATTCGCCTCGCCGCCCCTGAGCTTGATCGACCGCGGCTTCGTTTATGCCATCGCCCATATCCGTGGCGGCCAGGAATTGGGACGCCAATGGTATGACGACGGCAAGCTCCTAAAAAAGAAAAACACTTTCACCGATTTCATCGCCTGCGCCGAGTATCTGATCCGCGAGAAGTTCACCAACTCCGAGCGCTTGTTCGCCATGGGGCGCAGCGCCGGCGGCTTGCTGATGGGCGCGATCACGAACCTGCGGCCCGATCTGTTTGAAGGCGTGGTCGCCAAGGTGCCCTTCGTCGACGTGATGACGACGATGCTCGATTCGTCGATTCCACTCACGACCGGCGAATACGACGAATGGGGCGATCCAAACCGGAACGAGTATTACGATTACATGCTCTCGTATTCGCCCTACGATAACGTGGAGGCGAAAGCGTATCCGAATCTGCTGATCACCGGCGGGCTGCACGATTCCCAGGTGCAATACTGGGAGCCGGCAAAGTGGGCGGCAAAGCTGCGTGAACTCAAAACTGACCGCAACCGGTTATTGCTAAAAACCAACATGGACGCCGGCCACGGCGGCACCTCCGGCCGCTTCCGCCGCCACCGCGAGACGGCATTTTCGTATGTGTTCCTGCTCGACCTGGCGGGGATCAAGGAGTAGATGACAGAAAGGTTATCGCAGTGCTATAGAATAGAGCCGGTATCGGGAGAGTGTCGAGAGTGACGGAGCTGGAAAAAATGTCTATGTCGCCAAACGATCGAATTAGGAGGAAAACCATGACTAGCAAATGTCAAAAAGTGTTGGTCTTAATTGCCGCCATTGTCGGGGTGTCCTGGTCGGTTTTTTCTTACGCGGGTGAGACGCCATTTTATCAGGGAAAGACTCTGACGGTCTTGATCAATTTTGCCGCCGGCGGACCGACGGATATCGAAGGAAGGATCGTGGCGCGCTTTCTGGGAAAACATCTGCCCGGCCAACCGGCGGTCATCGTGCAAAACATGCCAGGAGCGGGAGGAGTGACGGGCGTCAATTACCTCGGTGAAATCGCCAAACCCGACGGATTGACCCTCGGCTATTTCACCGGGCAGTTTTTCAACCTGTTGACCGCCGATCCCAATTTGCGGGCCGATCTGGGAAAGTTCGCTTACATTGCGAGTATCGAGGGAGTCGCAGTGGCGTATATTCGTAAGGACGTCGCGCCGGGCATCCATGAGCCCAAGGATATCGTCAAGGCAAAGGGGCTTAAGGCGGGCGGCCTGAGCATCAACAGCGCCAAAGATGTGCGCTTTCGCCTTCAGCTCGACCTCCTCGGTGTTGCGCACCAGTATGTTACCGGATACAACTCCAACTCGAGTGCGCGCTTGGCGGTGGAGAGAAACGAAATCCAGTTCTTCACCGAGGGGACGCCCGGCTACCGCTCTCAGGTTCAACCCCGCATGGTGAAAGATGGACTGGTTATTCCAGTCTATGCCGACGAGCTTGTAACCGCGGACGGAGAGTTTCGGTCGAGTTCCCAGGCGGCCGATTTGCTGTCCTTCTCACAGCTCTATCGGCAGATCTTCGGTAAGCTTGGAACGGGCGCCTTGTGGGAAAGTTTGAAAACCATCAACCTCACCCACGCGATGCAACGGGTTGCCAAAGTTTCCCCCGGCACGCCTGCGGAAGCGGTCACTGCGCTGCGGCAAGGTTTCGCCCAGATGATTAAGGATCAGGAGTTTATTCAGGAGTTCAAAAAGGTGACGCGCTCCGATCCGGCATTCCAGGTGGGTGGAGAGGCTGACAAGCTGATAAGCAAGTTAGTCCAGGCGCCCGCCGAGGTGAAAAATACGATTCGCAAATACACCGAGCCGAAATGACTGGATCGCCGTCTCGTTCGTTTCCCATGATTGATTTTTTCCGGCCGAAAAAATATATAGGCTTGAGTATGCCAGGAGGACGACCTATGGGATTTGTTCGTAAATGTGGCCTATGTTTTACGCTGCTCGCTCTGATGACCTTGCCGAATCGCGCTCACGGGCAACAGAGTTCGAAGCTTACCACGGTCAACTACGGGACGATTACGATATCTGCCCTGCATTGGCCATTTCTGATCGCCGAGCAGGAAGGCTTCTTGCAGAAGGAGGGCATCGACTTCAAAAGAGTCATGGGCGGAACGACCACGGCCACCTCCCAGGCGCTGGTGGCGGGATCGACGGATTTCGCGCAGATCAATTTGGTGCAACTACTCGCCGCAAACATGGCTGGCGCCGACCTGGTCGCGCTTGCCGGCGATACCCTGGTACCCATTTACTCCTTGATCGTGCATCCCTCCATCAAGAGCTACGCCGATCTCAAAGGGAAACGACTCGCGGTGGCCGGCCCGACCGACCCGCTCAATTACGTGATGGCGCGGATGCTGGCGGCCAACGGACTCGGTCCTTCGGATTACGAGATGATCGGCCTCGGCGGAACGCCCACCCGGCTGGCGGCTGTACAAAAGGAAGGCGTTGCCGGCGCTTTGGTCAATCAACCGTCGGATTTCAAAGCGATCGCGTCAGGTCTTCGTTCTCTGGGACAGTCGACGGATTATGTCGACAATTTTCAGTACACGGTAACGGGCGCGCGGCGCGATTGGGCGCAAAAAAATCGGCCTCTCGTCGTCGGCCTGCTACGAGCTTTCTCCAGAGCGTGCGAGTTTTTCTACAACCCAAAGAACAAAGAGGCGGTGATGCGGGCGTTGATCGAAAAGGCGAAGGCCGAGCGGGACGAAGCGGAGAAAACCTACAATCTTTTTATTCAATCCAAGAAATCGATTCCACCGGATGGCAGCGTGGATATGAAGGGCGCACGCATCGTCGCCGAGCACTGGAAAGAGTTTGGCCTGCTAAAAGCGCCGCCGCCGGTCGATGGCGCGATTGATTTGAGCTATCTGGCGGAAGCGAGGAAATAGGCGCCGATGACGATGAAAAATGACGAGCTGTCCTATAATCTGGGAGACGTTATCGATCGCCTGATATCGGTTCAGTATTTTTTGTCTGGCGGGGGTTCCGCTTTGACTCAAAAGCCGGTAACCGGCGTTCTTTATGAAGCGGCCCGCGAGAAGGCCGGCGCGCCTCTCAGCTATCTTGCGGCGCGCGCCCTGGCGGACAGCGTGGGGAGAGGCGACGCCGTGATCATTACCACCGGTCTCATTGCGCCTCCCTATATGGTCGCGGAAGGGGATGGTCCGATCGCGGCGGCAACGCTGGCGCGAGCCGTGGACGTGGGACTGGACGCGACTCCGATCGTCGTTTGCGAAGCGGCTGTGGTCAAGGCGATGGAAGCTCTTTGCCAGGCGGCGGGCTTGATGCCGAGCCCGCCCGAGCTGGCGCTGGGCACGCCGCGAAAAGTCGTCATCTTGCCATTCCCACTCGACGAGCAGTTGGCTCGCGGCGCGGCACTGCGCCTGTTCGACGAGTTCAAGCCCAAAGCCGTCGTGGCGATCGAGAAGCTGTCGAAAAACGTTAAGGGCGTTTATCACAACGGCTTTGGCATCGACGTCTCAGCGGTCCAGGCAAAGGTGGACCATCTCTTTGACATCGCCAGGGAGAGAGGCATTCCTACCATAGGAGTCGGCGACGGCGGCAATGAGATCGGCACCGCCTGCATCGCCGATACCGTGCGACAGATTGTGCCTACCGGAGCGAAGTGTGGTTGTCCCTGCGGGTCCGGGATCGCCGCCGCGACCGCGGCCGACTATTGCGTGTTTGGCTCGAAGTCGAATTACGGCGGCTTCGCGATCGAGGCTTGTCTGGCTGCGGGTCTGGACAGGCCCGAGATTCTGCATAGCGAAGTCGTTGGGCGCCGTGTCTATGAGGCGGGTGCGTCTATGGGTCTCGTCGATCCGTTTACCGGGTTGGCTTTTGGTTGGGACGAATTCCCGGCTGATAAGAATGTCAATGAGCTGGTGATGAATCTCATTCGCTATATGCTGCTGGTACGGGTGGTGCCGCGCTGGTACAAAGACTCTATTATGGGACCGAGTCAAAAGTGGATCCATCAACGTGCGTTTGCCGAGGAACTGGTAGCTCGTTGGGAAAAATCACTGGTCGCTTCCGACCACGAACGCTTCAGGAAATAGCCCTATGGTGAAGAGCGCGGCCGACCTGGTTTTTAAGAACGGTTTAGTCGTAACCCCCGGTGGCACCATCGAAGGTGGGGTGGCAATTCTCGACGGCAAGATCGTTGCCGTCGGCGGAGATTCGTTTTTGCCCGAGGCTAAGAGAGGGATTGATCTAGGCGGGAAATATCTGCTCCCTGGCGTGATCGATCCCGAGGTGCATCTGGGGGGCCATCGTGCGCTGGCGGATGATTTCCGTTCCGAGACGAAGGCGGCGGCAGCCTCGGGAGTAACGACCTGGGGCATGCAGCTTGTCAGCCTCGCGATCACCGGCGGAGCGGACAAAGTTAAGGGACCGGCAGACATCCCGACGTTCACTCAAGCGATGCCGTCGTTCTACGAAGCCTCTCGATCGGCGGTCATTGATTTTTTTCTGACGCCGATTTTGGGGACCGACGAGCATGTCGCGGAGATTCCTTTCCTGGCGCAAGAACACGGCATCACTTCATTCAAATTGCACTTGCAGATGCAAGGACCCTGGAAACCATCCTGGCCCGCCTACGCCTTTGATGACGGTAGTGTTTACTCGACCTTTGCCGCCGTCGCGAAACTTGGCGCGCCGGCGATTGCGCTGATGCATTGCGAGAATTGGGAGATCGCCGCTGTTTTACAGAAGCAACTCATGGCGGACGGGCGCACAGATATGGGCGCGTGGGACGATCGTTCACCGTGGTTCACCGAAGCGGGCCATGCGAGGGCTTATTTATATTATGCGAGGATTACCGGCTGTCCGGTCTACGTCATCCATGTGACGGCGAAGGAAACCATCGACGAGCTTAAAAAAGCCAAGGCCGAAGGCGCGGTGGTCTACAGCGAGATCGGCACTCATTACCTCGTGCTAAACAAGGATGCCTGGAAAATCAACGTCCCGCTGCGCGATCACTCCACACACGAGGCGCTCTGGCGAGCGCTCGCCTCCGGAGATATTGATTGCATCGGCAGTGACCATGTCGCGCATACGAGGCCGCGCGAAGCCATGGAGACCGGGAACGTCTGGACCACCGTCAGCGGTTTTCCGTCCCGGGTCGAGGGAATGTTTCCGATGATGTTGAGCGAAGGCGTGAACAAGGGGCGAATCACCATCGAGCGGCTGGCGCAGGTTGCCAGTGAAAACCCGGCAAAGATTTTTGGCCTCTATCCGCGAAAAGGCGCAATTATGCCGGGAGCCGATGCGGATTTGGTGGTCGTCGATTTAGCGCGCCGGGCAAAAATCACCAAGGATATTCTTCATACGGTGACGCCCTGGTCTATCTACGAAGGCTGGGATGTGACCGGCTGGCCGGTGATGACCGTTGTTCGCGGTAACGTCGTGATGGAATGGCCCGAGGGTGAACCTCGTGCCAGGGTCACGGAAGCTTGCGCGGGCCAGTACATCCGCCGGCAGCTCGCGCGCCAGAGCTAAACGTTCTCTGCCTTTTTCTTCTGCTCCCAAGACCGGAGCCGCTCTTTGATCTCTTTCTCATAGCCCGACTCCGACGGCGAGTAATACTTCCTTCCCGCCAGTTCCTTCGGTAGATGCTCCTGCGTGACGATAGAGTCCGCGTAGTTGTGGGCGTACTTGTAGTCTTTGCCGTAGCCGAGTGTTTCCATCAGCGCCGTGGGTGCGTTGCGCAGGTGAAGGGGCACCGGCAGGGCACCTTTCTCTTCGACATCTTTGGCGGCGGCGAGCATCGCCGTGTATGAGGCGTTTGATTTCGGCGCGGTGGCCAAATACGTCACGGCCTGGGCCAGCGGAATTCTTCCTTCCGGTAAGCCAACGAAATGGACGGCATCTTTGGCGGCTATCGCGACCTGAAGCGCTTGGGGATCGGCGTTGCCGATGTCTTCGGCGGCGAAGATGACCATGCGCCGGGCGATGAACAGCGGATCTTCGCCGGCTTCGATCATGCGCATCATCCAATAAAGCGCGGCATCCGCATCGCTGCCGCGCAGGCTCTTGATGAAAGCGGAGATGACGTTGTAGTGCTCCTCGCCGGCCTTGTCGTATTGCAGCGGCTTTCTTTGCAGCGCGACTTGCAGGTGGCTCAATTCGATGATCTTTGCGCTGTCCCGACTCGCCAGCGCTGCGGCGGTTTCCAGGCCGTTTAAAGCGACGCGGCAGTCGCCTTGAGACTGTTGAATCAAAAAATCGCGCGCATCAGCGGTCAAGCTCAACTCGGATTTTCCCAGACCGCGCTCCCGGTCGTTGAGCGCGCGGTCGATGATCGTTCCCACATGGCCGGCGGAGAGGGGCTGCAGGACCAAAACCTGGCAGCGCGACAGCAGGGGAGAGATCACTTCGAAGGACGGATTCTCTGTGGTGGCGCCGATGAGGACCAGCGTGCCGCGCTCGACATGCGGCAGAAAATTATCCTGCTGCCCTTTGTTGAAGTGATGGATCTCGTCGACGAACAGCACCGTGGGTTTGCCCAGACGTTGAAGCTCCTCCGCCTCCTGAATGAATTTCCTGAGATCCTTGACGCCGGAAGTCACCGCGGAGAAATGCACGCAGGCGGCGCCCGCGGATCTCGCGAGGATTAACGCCAGCGTGGTCTTGCCGCTGCCCGGCGGGCCCCACAAGATCAAGGAGTGTAACCGGCCCGCGCCGGTCATGCCCGTCAGGAGTTTTCCGGGACCCAGCAAATGCTCCTGGCCGATGAACTCATCCAAAGTTCTCGGACGCATTCTGTCCGCCAGCGGCTGGGCAAAACCGCGTGACGAAGACGGTGTCGATTCGAAAAGATCCATGCCGATATGTTAGCACAACAATATCGCACGATTGTAGCCCAGTCGTGTGCCGCTTTCGTCAGCGGCCTGTCGATGATATGCTATGCTCTAATTTAACGGGGTAATACCAGAGTGACCGACGCAGCCGACAAAGAAACTCCATCGTTCATTCAGAGCAACGCGCCCAGAACGGTGCTTTTCCCGGACTCTTCGATTTCGGGAAAACTCAGTTACAACCTTCCGGTCAAGATCGACAGTCGTTTCAGCGGCGAGATCAAAGCCACGGACTTGCTGGTCGTGGGGCCAAACGCGGTAGTCGATGCGCAGATTTCGGCCCGCCATCTGAAGTTGGAAGGAAAGCTGACCGGTAATGTCCAGGTGATCGGTTGCTTTGAAATTCTATCGGGCGGTCACTTCCAGGGTGAAGCGAAAGTCGGCGAGTTGATGATCCACCCCGGCGCCGTGTTTGAAGGGACGGGACTGATTTTAGGCGGCGATTAATCCGGCCGGCTCAATGCCTGGAACCCTCTTCCCTAAAAAGTCTTGCCGCCTTGCCGGATCGCTCCCGTAAGTAATAGAGCTTGGCCCGTCGCACTTTTCCTCGCGACACCACTTCGACCTTCTCGATACGGGGGGAGTGAATCGGAAAGATGCGCTCTACGCCCACTCCGTAGGAAATCTTGCGCACGGTAAACATCGCGCGGCTGCCGCTGCCCGATAGAGCGATGACGATCCCTTCAAAGATCTGCGTCCGCTCCTTTTCGCCCTCCACCACTTTGACGTGAACTTTAACGGTCTCGCCGGCCCGCAGCGCCGGAATTTCCTTTTTTGATTGTTCCGCTTCAATTTTGCCTACGATATCCATTCTTATCTCCTTCGATCAGTATTGTCCCAACAAGCGATCCAGAACGATGGCCGCGGCCGATCTGACCGACAGGTGGTTATAGCCGTGGGTTCCCTCAATCGCTTCGAGGACGTAGTTTGCTTGTGAAAATATTGCTTCAGTCAGTCCCCAGCCTGTGCCGAAAAGGATTAGGAAGGGATGGGTATTATTTCTTAGCATGTCTCGCAGCGCGGTGAAAGAGGCGCGCTTTTCACCGGCTCGGGCGGAGGTAACGACTAACAGGGGTTTTTCGCCGGACTCTCGCTCGACGTCGATCAATACGTCGTCGAGCGTGTCGGAGATACGCGCCAGCGCCAGCGCCTCTTTGCGCGTCGCGTTGTACTGGCTGCCGTAGCCTTCCTGCCAATGGTCGATGATCTTGCGCGCGAGCTTCTGTAATGGCTTAACCGGCGTCACGACATAAAAACCTTTGATCCCGTAGGTCTTGCCCGCGCGGGCGATGTCGTGGATGTCCATGTTGGTTACCGCGGAGGTGACGACCTGGCCGTTCTTGTCATAAACCGGATAGTGTAGCAGGGCGATGTACAGAGGGGCTTGAACGGCCAATGTCCGGCATTTTTCCTCTTGGGTCAGGGGAGCTGTTGCCAGGAGGTCCGGCCGTCGCTCCCGGGTGAGATTGAGGCTCATTTCGCGCCGCCACCGCCTGACGCGCTCATGGTCGCCGGAGAGCAAGACGTCCGGGACTTTCATCTCGCGGAAGTCCTCGGGGCGGGTGTATTGCGGATATTCCAACAATCCGTTGACGAACGATTCGTCCACCGCGGAACTTTCATTGCCGAGAACTCCGGGAATCAGCCGCGCCACCGCGTCAATAACGACATTGGCAGCCGGCTCGCCGCCGCTCAGCGTGTAATCCCCGATCGACAATTCTTCGTCGACGAATGATTTCACCCTTTCGTCCACCCCTTCGTAGCGGCCGCAAATCAGCACTAGTTCTTTTTCTTGTGCGAGGCGGGCGGCGTGGCGCTGATTGAAAACAGCTCCTTGCGGCGAGAGCAGAATCACCCGGGCATGGGGCGACCTGGCACGGATGTCTTCGATGGCCGCCACCAACGGCTCCGGCTTCATCACCATGCCTTGGCCGCCGCCGTAGGGGTAATCGTCGGTGACATGGTGGCGGTCCGTGGTATAGCTGCGTGGATCGACCAGATGAACGGCGATCAATGCCTTCTCTTGGGCCTTCTTTAAAATGCTGTGGCCCAGCGGTGAAGCGAACATCTCCGGGAAGATCGTGATAACTGTAAAAACAAGCATCGGATTAACGTCCACTGGCCTGCCGGAACCTAGAAGGTTGCTGAAAACTCGGTTGCAGGCTTCTCAAAAAGATCTCAGAGGCGAGGCGCGAAAGTTCGCTAAGGGCTAAGGGCATGGCGCCAAGCGTTCTCCTTTGCTCTTTGCTCTTTGCTCTTTGCAAGCGGGTACGTTGTAGCGAGGCGATTGAGCGCACCCTTCGACCATGCTCAGGGCAATCGGCATATGAGTCTTTTTCAGCAGCCTGCTAGGTATCCAAGAGTCCTTCAGGCGGGTTGATGATCACCCGGCCCGCGGTAAAGTCGACTTTCTCAACGATCTCTTTAACGGCGGGAATCAAAATTTCTTTCGTCGCCCCCTGAACAACATAAAGATCGCCGCCAGGCGTCGACCAGACCCGGGTGATCGCGCCGATCCGCTCGCCCGACAGAGCGTAAACTTCGAGACCCACGACCTGATAGTGATAGTACTGCCCCGGCTTCAACGGTTCGAGAGCATCTGCGTTGATGCAGATGATAGCCCCGATCCATTTCCGGGCGTCGTCAATCCCGTCTACGCCCAACAGCTTGATGAGAATCTGGCGTTTATTCCGCTTGCTCGATTCGAGCTGTTGCGCCGTTTGTAGGCCGTCTTTCTCGAAGATCAACTGGCGGTCACCAGCGATAGCGGTGGTTTCCGGATTGAAGGGGTTAACTTTCAGCCAGCCCACGAGACCATGGGTGGCGACGATTTCCCCCACGGGCACGAGCTGCTCGGTCACGGGCTTAGCCGGAAAGGCCTATTGCTCCTCGACAATTTCCAGGACAACCTTGCGGTTGGTCCGCGATGCCGCGGCGTCGAGAAGCGTGCGGATGGATTTAACCGTGCGTCCTTGCTTGCCGATGATCCGTCCCAGGTCTTCCTTGGCGACTTTCAGCTCCAAGACCACGGCGGCTTCTCCTTCGGTCTCCTTGATCTCAACCGCATCGGGATTGTTGACCAAAGATCTCGCCAGGTATTGAACCAATTCCTTCATGAGGAATGTTGCCTCCCGCGCGCGAACTTAACTGGCGGTTTTATGCTTCTTGATCAATTCCGAGACCGTCTGGCTCGGTTTGGCGCCTTTTTTGATCCAGGTCTCGACTTTATCCCGATTGAGTTTGAGCCCGGCGGTGGCGGCGCTGGGATCGTAGGTTCCGACCTGCTCGATATAGCGGCCATCGCGCGGGAAGCGCCGATCGCTCACGACGATGCGGTAAAACGGCCGCTTTTTGGTTCCGTGTCTGCTCATGCGAATGGTTACACTCATGTTTGTCTGTCCTTCTCCTTTAAGAATAAGGGTGCGGCATCCGGTTGAAAAGTGATTTAACTCCCAGCTTGCTCACTCTTTGCATCATTTTTTTCATTTCCATGAATTGCTTCATCAGGCGGTTAACGTCGGTCACGGTGGTACCGCTCCCCTGGGCGATGCGGCGGCGCCGGCTGCCGTTGAGAATCGCCGGATTGCGCCGCTCGCCAAGCGTCATCGAATTGATGATCGCGTCTACCCGTTTGAGTTCGGTTTCCGCTTTTTCCGTGTCTACCTGAGCGGCCAACTTCTTGGCACCGGGAACCATTTCGAGAAGACTGCCAAGCGAACCCATCCGTTTGATTTGCTTGAGCTGCAGCTGAAACTCCTCGAGCGTGAATTGCTGCTTGAGAAAGGCCTGTTGCAGTTTGGCGGCCTCTTTCTCTTCGACGTTTTGCTGCACCTTGTCGATCAGCGAGAGCACGTCGCCCATGCCCAAGATGCGCGATGCCAGGCGGTCCGGATAGAAGGGTTCCAGGGCGTCCAACTTTTCGCCCACGCCGGAAAAAAGAATCGGCTTGCCGACCATCTCGCGGATCGAAAGCGCCGCGCCGCCGCGCGCGTCGCCATCTAACTTAGTCAGAATAATGCCGGTCAGCCCAAGCTTGCCGTCGAACCCCGAGGCCTGGTTGACGGCGTCCTGGCCGGTCATGGCGTCGGCGACGAACAGAATGTGATGCGGACGGACGGCGTCTTTGATCGCCGTAAGTTCCTGCATCAACTCTTCGTCGATGTGCAATCGGCCCGCCGTGTCGATCAGCAACACATCGCAGAGCCGGTTCTGCGCGGCGCTCAGCGCCTCGCGGCAGAGCGCGACAGGCGAAGCTTCGGGATCGGAGTCGTGCACCGGCAAATCGAGCTCACGGCCGAGAATCTTAAGCTGCTCGATGGCCGCCGGGCGATAGACGTCAGCCGGGACCAAATAGGGGCTGCGCTTTTTGTCCTTGCTGAGGTGACGCGCCAACTTCGCGAGCGTGGTGGTCTTACCGGAACCCTGTAGGCCGACCAGCATGATGACCACGGGGGGCGTGGTCTTGAGATCGAGATCCTGGTGCTCGCCGCCCAGCAGTTCAACCAGCTCGTCGCGCACGATCTTTAGGAATTGTTGGTCGGGGGTGAGGCTCTGCAATACCTCTTGGCCCATCGCCTTGGCTTTGACCGAGTCGAGAAAGTTCTTGACGACCTTGATGTGAACATCGGCCTCAAGGAGAGCCAAGCGAACGTCGCGAATCGCGTCGTCGATGTTCTTCTCGGTTATCTTTCCCTGACCCCGTAGTCTCTTGAAGGTCAGTTCAAGTTTTTCGGTTAGCGATTCGAACATGAACTAATAAAGCTAAGGCCCTATAAATTAAAGGAAAAGTAACTCAGAACACTAGTATGAAAACACTGAAGTGTCAAGCCAGGGCCAGCAAGAAATAGAAGAAATCGGCAGTGAGCCTCTCTCGTAGCAAAACAATTGTGTCCGGGGCTAACGGCGACGACGCGCCCCGAGCTTCCCGTGATCGTGATACACAGCCCCAGGAAATTGGATTCTGAGTGGTCGCGACATGGGTTGATAACGAGGAGAGGGGAGCTCGATTAGTCCACTCCGGACTTGACCTCTGTCCCAGCAAGATCCAAGACCCCGAATGTTTTCAAGATAGTCAAGATAGACAGAGGTAGGGGGCACCCATTCCCGACCCCTCCCCCCTGTCAGGCTGCTTTTTTCGTCCGGATGGGACGAGTCAAGACCTCGACTGATACCGCGATGGCTCGGGTGCTGCGCCGCTTTCGAAGATTCCCCTTGTCTTTTTATGCCTGTTCAGGCATAAAGTAGCGATGGCCGAGGTGGTTAAACCGATCGCCTGGATTGGCTCCACCAAGAAAGACCTGCTGGCGATGCCGGAGGCAGTGCAAAAAGAGGTTGGGTTTATCCTGTTTCAGGTGCAGTGCGGCAAGATGCCACCTGAAGCCAAACCTTTGAAAGGGTTCGGCGGCGCCAGCGTGCAAGAGATCGTTGTAGATTACGACCGCGCCACTTTCCGCGCTGTTTACACCGTCCGCTTTGCCCAATGGATTTACATGCTCCATGTCTTCAAGAAAAAAGCGAAGTCGGGTATCGCCACACCGAAGCCTGATATCGAGCTGCTTGAACGCCGCCTCAAGCAGGCGGTCGAGATGGAAAAGAACCGGAGAAAATGACCATGCCGAAAAAGCGCACTCCTGAAGCCGTCGAATACGGCACCGACAACATTTTTGCCGATCTCGATTTTGCCAATCCCGAAGAACATCTGGCGAAAGCGAAGCTGGCCGTGCAGATCGTGGAGATTATCCGCCAGCGCCGTCTGAACCAGACAGCCACAGCCGCGCTTCTCGGCATTGACCAGCCCAAAGTATCAGCGCTGATGCGGGGGCAACTGAAAAACTTCTCGCTCGATCGGCTCTGCCGTTTCCTGAACCACCTCGACAAGGACGTCGATATTGTGGTGAAAAACAAGCCCCGCAGCCGCGCCCATGGCGAGACCCATATTCTGACTGTTCGATAAGACCAGAGCCGGGGCCTGGGGGGACTAGCAAGGGCTGGCGACTAGCAGAACCAGGACGGCGCGCGCCGAATCTTAGTATTTCATCCTCCCCACGCCAAGCATTACGAGAAACAAATTGGGCTGGCGCCCAAGCGGGCCAGATTTTTTCCCTTTGATTTTGGTGGTGTTTTTTCATGGCTGACCCGCGAAAGTAATTTTTTTTGAGCTTGCCGCCCGCCGATTCATTGCTACCCAGTCGGGATGATCAAGCAGCCTAACCACAGCGATTTTTCCACCCGTGAACTTTGGGCGCGACCTGTGTATGTCGGAGCGCCAGTCGATTGGAAAGGCAACGGGCGAAAGATCAGGAGATTCCAAAAAATGGTTGACAGAACTTATGCCGCCGTTACAAATAGCAATTATCACGGCTGACTCCTAAGCAAAAAGGCTCCTGACCCGATTTTCTGCTTTCGAATCGGCGCTGGTCTGGATCGTCTTTGAAAACCCTCTGTCTTTGATTGCCCCGGCCAATCACATGATAGAGTGCACCGGGATAATGAACGCGCGCTTTGCGGGCAATGGACTCGATCTAGCCTCGATTTCCACGCCAATGGGAAAGAACTAACAGTGGAGGGCGTGGATACGCGTTGGGTTTAGGAGAACTCGATGACGAGTTTTTTGCCGGCGAACCAGGGCATGGGAGTGGGAGTATTCGCCAAGCCTGAAGAG
>JAUYJC010000445.1 GCA_030688735.1 Deltaproteobacteria bacterium | reverse complement strand
TCTTCAGGCTTGGCGAATACTCCCACTCCCATGCCCTGGTTCGCCGGCAAAAAACTCGTCATCGAGTTCTCCTAAACCCAACGCGTATCCACGCCCTCCACTGTTAGTTCTTTCCCATTGGCGTGGAAATCGAGGCTAGAGAAACGCAGCCGCGCCCGGTTGGAATTTTACGCCGAACACCTCGATGCCAGCCGGATTCCTGGAGAAAGCCACTACCGGTTGTTCCGTGAATATCTGAGCGAAAAATACGGCCGGGAGCGCCCTGATCTCGTCATGGTTTTTGTGGGATGAGATTTCGCGCTCGCAGGAGAGTTGCCCCAGAAGTTATTTCCCGATTTGCCGGTCATTTGCGTTGCCGTGAATGAGCTCGATATCCCGCCCGAATTGCGCAGCCCAAGGGTCACGGGAATCGTTCAGCGGGCAGATGTCCGAGGCACAATCGAGTTGATATTGCGCTTGCACCCAGACACACGCCGGATCGTCGTGATCGGCGGCACCTCTCCATTGGGCCGCACCTTTCTCCGTAAAGCCGAGGATCTCGTTCGATCGTTTTCCGGAAAAGTAGAATTCGATTTCCGGACACGTTCTCTGGCCGAAACGCAGAGAGCGGTGGCCACCCTGCCGCAGCAAACGGTCCTGTTTTTCTTAACCATGCAGCGCGACGCAGAAGGCCAATCGTTTCGATCTTCCACCCACGTCGTGGAGCTGCTCGCGAAGTCGGCTAGTGTTCCCATATACGCGATTGCTGATACCACGATAGAAAGCGCCCATTCCACTCGGACTGGAGATCATCATGAAGGCGAAGTAGGTGGAGGATCCGCGCCGCTGGTGACAATTCCGGCGGGATGAAAACAACGATCAGGGGTCAGTCATCAGTAAAGATTCTGCTGAAAAACCCTTTGAATTCTTCGACGAGGCTCAGCATGAACGGAAAATCTCCAATGATTTCAAACGCTCCTCCGTTCGTCCTGAGGCGCTCGAACGATGAACGGCAGGTTTTTCAGCGGAATCAGTAAACGAGGATGTTTCCGGTTTCAGGTCTCAGGGTATTGGGTGATCAAGACTGAAAGGATAGAATGATAGAAGATTGGAATAATGGAACACTGGAATGATGATGTTGAAAAATCCAAAAGCCAATTCGGTCGAAACAATCAAAGCATGAAGAAGCGGACAGGTCGAAGTCTTGAGTTCGCCTATGCGGCGATTTGTTTTAAATTCGCCGTAATGCTGTTGTCAGGCTGCGCCAGCGAACCCGTCCCGGTGTATGCGCCAGCGCCGAGCACGTTCGACCGGGCTTTGAGCGCGGCCCTCGGCGCGGCGCGAGATGAGGAGGTTCAGATTGTTTCCGAAGACCGCGTCAGTGGAGTCATTAGCGGCACCAGAGGTGATCAAGAGGTCACGGTTGGCATTGCGCACGCAAGCGGACGGTAATATGCGCGTGGAATTTGGCCAGCGCGGTCCGAAAGGCTCCGATCCCGGACTCGCCGCCCGGATTTCGCGGGCGTACGACCGGCGCATGGGCCGGCAAACGGGAGATTTTCGCAAGTTGAGTCATTGTTGCGGATAGATCATGGCCAAACGACTAAGAATCTGCCTTATCAACCCCAAGTTTGAACCGTCGTACTGGGGTTTCGATTATGCGTTACCGCTTTATCCCGGCAATAAGAAATCTTCGATGATCACCGGCGCGCTGCCCTATCTCGCCGGTCTGGTCCCGGAACACGACGTCCGATTGCTCGACGAAAATGTCGAGGAGATTTTATGGCAAGAGCTCGGTCATTACGACATCGTCGGCGTGACCGGGATGAACGTGCAAAAAGAGCGCATGCGAGAGATCCTGGAGAAGCTGCGCGAGATGAAGCTGTTCGCCGTGGTTGGCGGCGCCTACGCTTCGGTCGACGAGGGCTATTTCAACGATCTTTGCAATGTCCTGTTCTCCGGAGAAGCCGATGAGACCTGGCCTGAATTTGTCCGCTGCTTCGCCGAAGGAAGAAACTACGACATCCTCTACAAACAGCCGCATCCCACGGATATGACCAAAGTCCCCAAGCCCCGCTTTGACCTTCTCAAGGTCGATCGTTATGCTTCAGGGGCGCTCCAGTTCTCCCGCGGTTGCCCTTTCCAGTGCGAATTCTGCGACATCATCGTAACCTTCGGCCGCCGTCCGCGCACCAAGCAGCCTGAGCAAGTTTTGGAGGAACTCGACGAAATGCGCCGGGTCGGTTTCTACTCTTGCTTTATTGTCGACGACAACTTCATCGGCAATAAGAAGGCCGCCAAAGCGCTGCTTCGACTGATCATCCCTTGGCAGCAAAAGCATGGCTATCCGCTGCGCTTGACCACCGAAGCCACCGTCAATTTGGCCGACGATGCCGAACTGCTCGACCTGCTCTATCAGGCGAATTTTCGCTCGGTGTTTATCGGTATCGAAACCCCCAGGGTAGCCTCGCTCAACGAGACCAAGAAGTTTCAAAACACCAGGGGAGACTCGCTAGAGGCCAAGCTGGCCCGAACTCGCAATGCTGGGATGGAAGTCAGCGCAGGGTTCATCGTTGGTTTTGACAACGATGACGAAACGATCTTCGAAGATCAGTTTCGCTTTATCCAGGACAACGGAATCCTGTTAGCGATGGTCGGTATGCTCACGGCGGTGCCCAAGACCCCCCTATATGACCGACTGGAAAAGGCGGGGCGTCTCAGGCTCGATGATCCCAACTGTAACATCGTGCCCAAGCAGATGACGCCGCACGAACTCCAGCAAGGTTACTGGCAACTGCTGAAACGGTTGTACGAACCGCAGGCCTTCTTTGACCGGTATTTCCAGGTTAACGAATATCCCGAGTTCAAGCGCCGGCGGGCTGAAATCAGTGCGCGGGCCAATGAAGGCAAGGCGTTGCCGACGCTCGTTTATGGGCTATTATTGCTTCGGCGTTTGGTCGTCGCTCTGATCAAAGAGCGCAGCTTGACGACCATCGGCGCGGTCTATCTCAGAAACTTCTTTCAACGCAGTCTCCGTTTGCGCGCCGATATTATTGGTTTCGCACAATTCATGAACCGCTGCGTCACCCATTGGCATTTCTACAAGTTTACCTGCGAAGGCACCGCCAGAAAGCTGCGCTTGTTTAACTCCGGGTGAGAAGGCGTACGTTTAGCCTGAATAATCGTTGAGAGTTGCGCAAAGGATGATGAAAATCACATCGCTGCGATATTCCAAACGCTCCGGCCACGAGTCGGAGGAGCGCTCACGAGAACGCCGCAAATCGCTTGCACCGGCCCGCGCTGGCATCGAGCCAAGGTAAATGTCACTGGCGGTCGAAGCTGGGAGCGAGCGGAGTCGCGGAATTCTCTTGCGCAGGGAGCAATAGCATCGACAGAATCCATGCGACGAGAAATGTGAAGAATCCGGCAAAGATGACATCGCTGAGAAAATGAGCCCCTTGGGCGATTCGCACGAGTCCGATGGCCGTACCCATGGTATAAGCTGCAAGCGCAATCGCCCAGCGCCGTTTGCGCGCGATGAAGAAAAACGCAATTAAATAGTAACCCATCGCGGCATCCCCTGACACGAACGAGCAATTCGATTTACACGAGCCGGTCGTGACAAACGCGGCCGTGAACTCCCGTTCACCTCCGAAGGCTTCGACCCGATAGGGGCGCGACCGTCCCCATTGCTCTTTCAAAATTACGTTGACTATTAGGCCAGGACCACAAATGAGGGTTAACAGCAGGAAAAGAATGCGTCGAAGGGCCAATGAATGGGAAGTCGATTGCCGGTTACGTCGCCAGACGACCAGATTACGAATGAGCAGGAAGCCCAGAACGTTGGCAAACGCAATCGTGACCCACGGCAAGAACGGCAATACTATGGTCGAACTCCGGCTTCCTAAAGCGAATCCATTGCCGGGGGTGTAGAACAAGCTTGAAAATCCAAGGTCGATTTCCGGCACGAAGAAAAAGAGCAACCCTAGCAGTGCGTAGATCGCCAAAAACGAAAGTATAGCCGGTTTGCGGATCTCGGCGCTGAATCTGCGCCAAACGGCGGCCGTAGTTTGGCGGGCTGAAGAGTGCAGGAGTGGGAGAGGAGCGGCGCGGCCGGCTCCGTCCCTAGCAATGGGACGGACCGACAGGCCACTCTGGTTGGACTCTAAATTTACACTCGGGTTCGGACGCCCTGCCTCCGGTTGTGAGCTGTTCATCGTGGCTGAAATGTAGCGCGTTTGAAATTGAGGCTCACCTTACTCAAATATACTGGCGCCTGCAAGGCCGATCTTTGCTTTTTGCTCGGCCTCGCCTCGCATGGTCCTTGCCGCTGGGTGAGGATTGATTTATGTAAGTTCGTAACGAGGGAATTCCTATTCAATCGGGTCGACGAAGTGATATAGGGTAAGGAGTTAGGTCATGAAAGACGGGTTTAGAGTCATTGACGCCGATCGCCATATTCTGGAGCCGTCTGACCTTTATCAGAGATACCTGCCGGAGAAATTCAAAAATCGTGTTCGCTTGGCAGGGCCGAACCAAACTGTGCGCGAGGTCGACGGCAAGCCGGTCTCTGATTCCGCGCTGCGACCCGGCCGGGTGATAGAGGACTACGGCTACATTTTCTCGTCTTCGAAGCGCTGGCGCGAATGTTTCGCGGATGCCTACGCAAACAAGTTTGATCCGGCCTCCAACCTGCGCGACATGGATCGCGAGGGGATCGATGTGAGTGTGCTCTTCCCGACCATCGGCCTCTACATCATGTGGCGCGACGATATCGACCCGGAACTGAGCGCGGCGATTTGCCGTGCTTACAACACCTGGCTGTCCGAATATTGCGACTACGATCGCAAACGCCTTCACGGGGTTATGCTGTTGCCGCTCCAGGACCCGGTTCGGGCGGTCGAAGAGCTGAAGTACGCGAGAGAAAAATTGGGTCTGGTCGGCATTTTCTGGCGCCCCAACAAATTTTGCGGCCGCACGCTTGCGAGCCCGGATTATTACCCGATCTATGACGTTTGCTCGGAACTCGGAGTCACGGTGTGCGTCCACGAAGGGGCGCGCACGGTTTTGCCGCAGGCTGGCTCGGATCGCTACAGTGAATTCGGCCGCCATATTGCCTGCCATGCGCTCGAACAGATGCTCGCCTGCTTGAACTTCTGCGCCGACGGCGTGCTGGAAAAGTTTTCCAAGCTCAAAGTTGCCCATCTCGAATCCGGCTGCGGCTGGGCACCCTTCTGGCTCGAACGCATGGACGAGCACTGGGAGCACGAATCCCACGGCTCGGCCAAGATCACCAAGGAAAAACCGAGCACTTATTTCAAGCGTAATTGCTGGATCAGCTGCGAAGCGGGGGAGGAGCTGGCGCCGGTCTTCGTCGAATATGTCGGCGATGACTACCTGATGATTGCCACCGACTATCCTCACAGCGACGCCATCGACAAATTCCCGGACAAAACGGTGGGCGCGATCAGCGGCAACGACAAGATTTCCCGCGCCTCGCGCACCAAGATTCTCTGGGACAACCCGAGCAAGGCTTTCGGTTTGGGGGTGTAAACGAGAGGACTCTCTTAGTCGCGCAATGTGCCGGCGAGGATTACTCCATCTTGGCGAAGGGCAACACACCGTTAAAATACGACGCGTCGCAAAGCGCGCCGGTGCATCACGCCTTTAAAGTGAAACCGGAGGATTTCGAGGGATCAATCGACTACTTGCGCAAGAACGGCGAAGTGTTCAATGTTGAAGATCGCAATCAGGGCATCTTGGAGGGTCCGCAGGCTACTTTGTCGATCCGGACGGCGACAAGGTGGAAATAAACGCCAGACCGGGCGTGAGAATGGTGGGGTAGGGGCAGGTTTAAAACCTGCCCCTACTTTCTTTCTGCGCCTATTTTCCCGCTCTTGTCGCGCTCCACTTGGCGCCGCCGGCGGTGCCTTCCATCGAATTGCCGTTCACACGGCCGGTGTATTGAGTGACGCCGGCGCTGAAGCTGATCTGATCGCCGTTAAGCTTGCCGGTGATCTGTGAGTTGTTCTTGCCTGACTTGAGCGTGCCGCTGATCATCTGGAAGGTTTGTTTGATCGAGAGCTCTCCCTGGGGCAGCTTCCAGGTCCCTCCGACCTTTGCCGGGACGATCCAGAGCATCGCCGTGCACCAATTGTTACAGCCGGCCACGGTTTCGGTCTGGTCGGCTTTCCACTCTTCCATGTCGAAAGAATTCGACACGATGCGGGTGCCGGGTTTTAGATCGAGAATCTTCGGGCGGAGCTTTACGTTGATGCTCGGCAGCAGGAACATCGTGATCACCTGGGCCTGGGAGAAATCGCTCTCGAACAGGTCGGCTTTGACGAAACTCGCCTTGTCGCTGACACCTTCCTTGGCGGCGTTGCGTTTGGACAGCTCCACCATGTCGGGATTGTATTCGATGCCAAGCGCTGTCGAGCCGCGTTTGGCGGCGGTGATCACCGTGCGCCCGTCGCCGGAGCCGAGGTCGATGATATAGTCCTTGGGCGTGAGCTTCGCCATGTCGAGCATCTTGTCCACTAATTCCTGCGGCGTCGGCACCCATACGACGTCCTTGCCTTCCTGGCCGACTTGGGGCTCGTAATCCTGGCTCGCCGCCCGGCTTTCGCCACCGAGGGCGATCAGCGATAGGATCAAAAGCAAAAACCAAATACGCGCAAAACTCGTTGCCTTCATTTATGTTCCTCCCGTGAACAATAAGTCTTTAGTAGTAGCACCATGATCGAAATTGAATAAACGGTATTCTCCTTACTCCAACAAATGCGAAATGTCCAGAATGCGGCGTCGGAATTTTTTTTGCTCGGGGCTAATCGGACGCTCCGTTGCGAACGATGATCATGCCAAGCAGCGAAGTAGGGGAGACGAGGGACTGTCCGCCGCGGTGGCGAAGGCCGGACGCTTAGAGAGCACGAATCGCCGGAACCTTCCAGGCAACGAACCCCGCCAGAGCGATGACGATGGCCCATGGTGAAATCAGTTTCATGCTTGAGCCCGCGCACTGACCCCGTACACGCACATGGCCCATCGCGC
>JAUYJC010000444.1 GCA_030688735.1 Deltaproteobacteria bacterium | reverse complement strand
TCTTCAGGCTTGGCGAATACTCCCACTCCCATGCCCTGGTTCGCCGGCAAAAAACTCGTCATCGAGTTCTCCTAAACCCAACGCGTATCCACGCCCTCCACTGTTAGTTCTTTCCCATTGGCGTGGAAATCGAGGCTAGAGTGTTGCCGAATGAAAGGCTGAGATATTTGCCGTCGATAAGCGGGCCGCCACGATCCATAATCGTAGTCGTCTCACCATCCCCAGCGATAAAACGGACGACGGTGCCAATCTCCGTCAGCGCCACGATACCAGCCGTCCGTCCTGTATAGATCGCGGAAAAATTCTCTGCGATCACTTCTGAGCTCTCGGCGATCCTGGAAGATCTCTCTTAAATCCTGTCGAATTTCGGCTCTGTCTTGCGCGATCTCAGCCCGCGGCGCGCCGTTTCGCAGGTCGCGTCTCAATTCCGCTCGGTCTCTATAAAATTCCCTCCAATCCTTTCTCAGCTCAGCGCGGTCGCCGCGGAGTTCCCGCAGGTCCCCGCGAATTTCGGAGCGGGCCCTGCCGTTATAGAACCGCCGGTCATAGGAATTTGCCGAAGCCGCGTCGCAAATTAACAAACCAGCGGAGACAGCCACGCCTATCACCATCCATGATATCTTAGTATTCATATTCATATCGACCTCCCTGCCCACTTAGACGGAGCTGAGGTCAAAATGTTGACACAGATACGGCGGCGGCGTCACGGACGCTCGCATGCCCTTGGAAACGGGGACGCTTCGGTGGCTAACCTGGGGGGTGGTTGAATGGTGAAGCGCTTACGCAGCGACGCCGGCGCTGTATTCGCTGTCCGTTCGCCGAATGCCGCAGACCTCGGCCACGGCGTCACGATATGCCAGCCAGTGCTCTACCGCCTCCGTCATTGCTCTGATGACCGGTCCCCGCCGAGTGGGAGCAACGTGATCTAGAATCGCCGTCCAAGCCGCCAAACGATGCCGGCCTTCGACCTGGCGGTGAGCTTTGGTGAGGGCCAAATGCTCGATGGCCAGTCCATAGTGTTTCACCAAAGGATGCTCTTCCAACGGAGGAATCGAGGTTCCGGCGGCGGAATTCAATCCCTCGCGCTCATCTTTGGTGCCCTCTACAAAAATGGTCACGATCGCCGCGGCGATCTCCCAGCCATAATGCTCGGTGGATTCATCGAGAAAGGTCCGATATCTTTTCGCCGCCGGCAATAACTGAACGTTTTCAAACCGACTCAGGTCCATGCCGAGGCCGCGGGGGTATTCGAGGAAAAGCTCTGGGTGCGGTCCGCCGGCGATCAAACCACCGGTTTCCTCCTCATAAAGGTTCTCCGCCAAACTTCTGCGCACCGCCGGTATCGGGCAGCGGACATAGGCTCTGCCGACCATGATCGGAAAATCACGGACGTAAGTCGCATATTCCTGCTCGAAATGATGATGGAGCTGGTTTTTTGGCACCAATCCCGCAGTAAACGCCGGCCAGGCCCAGTGGTCCTTCCCTTCCATTACAACTAAAAGCTGCTCGCGAAATCGCTCCCGATCCATAGAGGACTCCTCTCCGATCTAGTAATCGGCGGTTTTTCTCCTGGCTATAAACGCAACCCGTGTGCCATAAGGCAAGTGCCCAATTTTACGATGCTTGACTCGGAGGTTGTCAGGCAGCCATGACAGAATATGGCATGAGTAAGCCGAACCAGGGCCGAACCGCGACCCTTCGGCTCGAGCCCCGCCTTGACCGGGGACTCGCTCTTGCTCGAGATTCCGCCCCACGGGCGTACTCGCAGGTGCCAACGGCTTGCCCGTGGAAGGGATCCACAGAGGTTTCGGGTTCTGGGAGATGGGAGAAGACTATGTGACCTTGGCGCGCATAGTGACAAACTCTTCTGCGGCCGTGGGATGAATACCGATGGTAGCATCGAATTGCGCCTTGGTGGCGCCGCAGTTCAACGCCACGGCCAGCCCCTGGGTAATCTCGCCGGCGTCCGGTCCGACCATGTGGCAGCCGAGCACCCGGTCGGTGGCGCCATCGACGACGAGTTTCATCATCGTCCGCTCATCCCTGCCGGTGAGCGTGTGCTTGAGCGGCCGGAAGCTGGATCGGTAGATGTCCACTTGGAAATTTCTCTGCCGGGCTTCTCGTTCGGTGAGACCCACGGTGCCGCAATTGGGCGTGCTAAACACCGCCGTCGGCACGTTGAGGTAACCCGGCCTTGTCGGCTTGTTATTGAACAGCGTGTTCGCTACTGCCATGCCCTCGGCGATGGCGACCGGAGTGAGCATCATCCGATCCGTGCAGTCTCCGATGGCGTAGATGTTGTCCACGCTCGACTTGGAATACTCATCGACGACGACCGCGCCGTTCTCTTTTAATTGCACGCCGGCCCGATCGAGCCCCAGGTTGCCGGTCAAAGGAACCCGGCCGGTGGCGTAAAGAATCCGGTCCGTCTCAATCGTCTGGCCATCGTCGAGCGTCGCGCGGAGGATGTCGCCGGCTTTGTCGATCCGCTTGATGTCACGGTTGAAGCGCAGATCGATGCCGCGCTTGCGCATCTCCTCGGCGAGCGTTTGGCGAATGTCGTCGTCGAAGCCGCGCAGGAAGAGCTCGCCGCGATAGAGTTGTGTGGTATGCGCTCCTAGTCCGTGCAAAATGCCGGCGAATTCCACGCCGATGTAGCCGCCGCCGACGATGATAACCTTTTCGGGCAAGGAGTCGAGATGAAATGCTTCGTTGGAAGTGATCGCATGCTCGGCGCCGGGAATCTTCGGCACCACCGGCCAACTGCCGACAGCGACCAAGATGTATTTCGCCGTGTGGCGATTGCCGTCCACCGTTACGGTGTGCGGATCGACGATCTCGGCGTGCCCCTCGATGATTTCCACACCATTGTCGGAGAGAATGTTTCGATAGACGCCGTTGAGCCGGCTGATCTCCCGATCCTTGTTCGCGATCAGCTTGCGCCAATCGACACTCCTCTCCCCCACCGTCCAACCGTATCCGGCGGCGTCGCTGAAGTCTTCACTGAAATGAGACGCATAGACCAAAAGTTTTTTTGGAATGCAACCGACGTTGACGCAGGTGCCGCCGAGATAGCGCTCCTCCGCCACGGCTACTTTGGCGCCGAAGGACGCCGACATCCGGCTGGCGCGCACACCGCCCGAGCCCGCCCCGATGGTAAAGAGATCATAATCATACTGAGCCATGTCGCATCACCCTCCAACTGAGAGTGTGTGAAAAAACCCGTTCATGCTTCGAGAGCCTCAGCACGAACGGAGAATTGTCAATGTTATCATTGTAATTTCCGTTCGCCCTGAACTCAGTCGAAGGGCGAGTCATTTTTTTCACACACTCTGAGACGTCCGATCGTCCTCAAAGATAGCATCCGGTTGCTAAAAAGTCTTGCAGGTTTTCTTTGACAGAGCCCGCCGATTCATGAACAATGGCAAGACTTCACTTCGAATCGACCCAAGATTACGATGTCACAAGCTACCGCCGCGGCTGTTCCAGGCCGTCAGCGAATCCTCCAGGCGCTAAGCGCGCTGCGCCATCGGAATTACCGTCTCTATTGGTTCGGCCAGCTCTCCTCCGTGTTGGCGCAGAACATGGAGGGCGTCGCGCAAAGCTGGCTTGTCCTCGAGCTCACCAACTCTCCCCTGCTCCTCGGCCTGACCGGTCTTACCTTCGCTGCGCCGACGATTCTTTTGAGCCTCCTCGGCGGGGTCATTGCCGATCGCGCCGACCGGCGACGCATCATGATTGTGTCACAGTCGGCTTCCGCGCTCAATTTTTTCATCATCGCAACTTTGGTCGTGAACCACTGGATCGCGCTTTGGCATGTCATGGTGCTCGCTTTCATATCGGGATGTGTCCGCGCCTTCGACCGGCCAAGCCGTATGGCCTTGTTGCCTCAAATGGTACCCAGGGAAGATATCCCGAACGCCGTCGCCGTCGGCGGCACGATATGGCAACTGAACCGGCTCGTGGGCCCCGCCGTGGCCGGCATGGCGATCTATCTCATGGGCATCGGTGCGACCTATTACTTCTGTTTCGTTGCGTCGATCAGCGCCGTCGGCCTCTGGCTCCCCATTCGTATCGAAGGCCGCGCCACGGCGCCGGCCGCGGCGGGGCTGGTGCATCAGGTGATCGACGGTCTGCGTTTCATTCGCACCAACGAAATTTATTACACCTTCATCGGCATGACTTTTTTCAACAGCGTTTTCGGCATGTCCTACCTGATCCTCATGCCGGTATTCGCGCGCAACGTCCTCGACGTGGGTTCCCAGGGATTCGGCTTTCTTCAAAGCGCCGGCGGCGCTGGTGCGCTCTGCGGCGTGCTTGCGGTCGCCTACTTTTCCCACAAGGGCGGCAAAGGCCGCCTGGCCATCGGCGGCGCGCTTACATTCGGGGTTCTTATCATTTTCTTTGCATTCTCTAAGTCCTATCCATTATCGCTGGCGGTCGCCTTCTTCCTCGGCGTTTCCAGCCAATTCTACATGACGACGATCAATACGATCCTGCAGGTTAACTTGCCGGATCAGTTGCGCGGGCGCGTTATGGGCATTTTCGGTCTGACCTGGGATCTCATGCCCGTCGGCGGCATGATCGCAGGAGCCATCGCGGAATTCGCCGGAGCGCCGGTCGCAGTCGGCTTCGGCGGCCTGATGGTCGCAGGTATGGCCGCCGCCGTGGCGATAGCCTTGCCCAACATCCGCCGCCTGGAACAATAACGCCGAGTGTGTTAACCAGAGACCGCAAGCCAAAAGTCCATGCCGGAAAAGAAACCAAAGAAAAAACCAGGGGCGCCGCGCAGACGGCGCAAGCTCGCCGGACAGTCCGTCGGACTTGCAGCGAAGGAGCTGGCAACCACTTCGCTGCCAAATGCGCTTGAGGAACTGCAAAGCGCGGTAGAGAAAGGGACGGCGGTAAAGTTCTCACTGCCTATCGCGAGCCCTACGGCGGCAAATGGCTGGTCATGGCCGCGCTGCCGATTGATCAGGTGGAGCCCACCCCCTATCAGCGAAACCTTTCCGACGCCCATGTGCGCAAGCTCGAAGCCGTCATCGCCAAGCTCGGACGCTTCCTCGACCCGATCATCGTCGTGCGCAAGGAGAGCAAAGACAGCGACACTCACTATTGGACGCCCAACGGCAATCATCGTCTGTCGGCGATGAAGACTCTGGGCGCCAAGAGCATCGTCGGCATCGTCGTTCCTGAAACCTCCACCGCCTATCAAATTCTCGCGCTGAATACCGAGAAGGCCCACAACTTGCGCGAGCGCGCGTTGGAAGTGATCAAGATGTACCAAGAGCTTGCGACCCTCGACGACGCGACCGAAGAGACTTACGCCCTGGAGTTCGAAGAAGCCGCGCTGATCACGTTGGGTCTCTGCTATCTTGAAAACGGCCGGTTCAGCGGCGGCGCATATCATCCTATTTTGCGCCGCTCCGACCAGTTCATAAAGAAATCGCTTCACTCGGCGCTGGAGATCCGCCACGAACGGGCGAAGACATTGATGGAACTGGACAAGACCGTCGTAGAGAAGGTCGACGCGTTGAAAGCCAAAGGGCTCACCAGTCCCTATCTCAAAAGTTTCGTGGTCGCGCGCATCAACCCGATCCGTTTCCGTCCCAAGGACGCCGCGCCCCTCAGCTTTGACGAAGTGATGGATAGGATGACAAAAGCGGCGGAGAAGCTCAACGTCGAGAAGATCAAAATCGATGACCTGGCAAGGTCCGGCGGCGCGCCGGAAGAACCATCGTCTTAATGGAGGATCAGTTATGGCAGAAGCACAAAAAGAGTATCTCGTCGGCACCGTTCGTCCCACCAATCGTCCCGAAGCCGGGCAGGAGTTGGATCTCGACACCCTAATTCCGGCCAAGATCAAATTCGTTTCACTGACGATGAACTTCACTCGCGGGACCGAGGAGGAGTTCGGCGCCTCGATGCCCGGATATGAAGCAAAGGCGGCGGAACTGGCGAAGATGGGGGCGCATCTCGTTCGCCCGAGCGGCGCGCCGCCGTTCATGCTGCTCGGCTACCGGCGCGAGCAGGAGCTGATCGGCGGCTGGGAGAAGAAGTACGGTGTGCAGATGTTCACCTCGGGGCAGAACCATGTGCACGCGCTGCGCACCCTCGGCATCAGGAGATTCGCCGGCGCGAGCTATTTCCCGGAGAAGATGAACGCGATCTTCGCGCGCTATTTCACCGAGGCGGGCTTTGAAGTCCTGGCGATGGAGGGAATCGATGCTCCCTTCGCCGACGTCCCCAACGTTCCGCCGGAAAAGATCTTCGAATTCATGAAGAGCATCGCTGCTAAACACAAAGACGCCGACGTCATTTACATGCTAGGCTCGGCATGGAAAACGGTCGCGATCATCGATCGCTTGGAAAAAGAAATCGGTTTGCCGGTTGTCCATGCCGGGCCGGCGCGCTGCTGGGAGACGCAATTGCGGCTCGGCTTACACCATCCGATTCCAGGATACGGACGGCTGTTGGCTGAAATGCCCGCGATAAAAAATTAGGTGCTTCTGGGTTTCCCGTGAAGAAGTATTCACCACAGAGGCACAGAGATCGCAGAGTTCGGATTACTTTATAAACGAAATTTCTTTACTCCGCGCCCTCCGCGCCTCTGCGGTGCAATCTCCGAGTCTTGCTTCGCACGAAAGCGAGAGAACCAAGAACAGGAGAACCTTGATGGCCACTGCGCATCGGCGACTATTGTGACGCCAATCGAATCTCAACGAGCGAAGGTCTGCAGCGCGTTGCTGCCTCGGAGGCGCGAGGCGCACTGTGGCGGGCCAGCAGGCGCGATTTTCTCAGGAACATGGGCAAACTGGCGGTGCTCGGCACATTAGGGGGAAGTCGTTGGGCCATTCGAGAGGGCCGTTGCCGCTCAACCGTCGGGTCCGAACGTGACCGTCGGGATAGTCGGGGCCGGCCTGGCGGGGCTTGTGTGCGCGGATGAACTCGAGAGAAACGGAATCACAGCCACTCTCTACGACGCGAATAGCCGAGCAGGTGGCCGATGTTTCTCGCTGCGCAACTTTTTTCCTGGTCAGGTTGCGGAACGGGGCGGTGAGTTCATCGATACGACCCACACCACGCTGCTGGGTTATGTCAAGCAGTTTAAGCTCGCCCTCGAGGACGTCGGAAAGCAGCCAGGGGAGGTTTTTTACTTCTTCAATGGGCAGCCCTTCCCGGAATCTGTGGTGGTTGACGAATATCGTGCCTTCGTCGCTGCCATACGGGCCGATCTTCGGAGGCTCTCCGGCGAGCCGACGGCCGACAACCACAGCGACGCTGACGTTGCTCTCGACTTTACGAGCCTTCTCGAATACCTCGAATCTCGCGGCGCTGGACCTGTCATCAAGGCTGCCCTGGAGCACGCTTACAAGGCGGAGTATGGATTGGAGATTGCGGAGCAAAGCTGCCTTAACTTTCTCCTCTTCATCCACGCGGATAAACGCTCCAAGTTCCGTCCTTTTGGTGTATTCAGCGACGAGCGTTATCACGTCATCGACGGCAATGACCGGATCGTCGATGGGCTGAGCAATCGACTCCAAGGACAAATTCAGTTGGGCATGCGGCTTCTCCGGGTGCGCAAGACTACTGCGGGCCGGATCGAGCTGACGTTCGCGCGGGGCTCGACCACTCGGAGCGCAACTTACGACGCGGTGGTTCTTGCCATCCCGTTTACGACTCTACGCGAGGTGGATCTCGATGCCAGCCTGGGATTGCCGTCTTGGAAAGCAAATGCCATCCTGTCGCTCGGCTACGGAACCAACGCTAAGATGATGGTTGGCTTCAATAGTCGGCCGTGGGCCGCCTTGGGAAGCAACGGTGATGCCTATTCCGATTTGCCGCATCATCAGCTAACGTGGGAAACAAATCCCACCAACGCCAGGGCGACAAGGGCCGTTCTAACGGATTATTCGAGCGGCAAGCGTGGCGCGGGCTTGAATCCGAATAATGTACAAAGGGAGTCGACGCTCTTCCTCAATGACCTTGACGTCGTTTTCCCCGGAGCCCTATCGGCGGCCACACGCGATGCCAAAGGCAGATTTCGCGTGCACCTCGAGCATTGGCCGTCGAACCCGCTTAGGAAGGGAAGTTACACCTGTTATCGGCCCGGACAGTTTACCTCCATCGCCGGCAATGAGGGAAAGCCTATCGGCAATTTGCATTTCGCTGGCGAGCACGCCAATTCATTCTACGAGTGGCAAGGCTTTATGGAAGGAGCCGCGCTCTCGGGCATCCAGGCGGCGCAAGAGATCTTGAGAGATGTTAAGGTTGGAGCGTTGGGGTAGAAGTCCGCGTCAGGCGTGACAGACGAGATAGAGGACTCCTGGCCGAAATGCCCGCGATAAAAAACTAACAAGGAAGGAATACAAAGTAGCGGAAAATTCGAAATCCGAAATTCGAAACAAATCTAAATGATCAAAAATCACAATGTTCAAAACAAACCCGTTTCGGATTTCGTGGTTGGGGTTTGACTTGTCGCGCTTGTTTCGGATTTCGATATTCGGATTTTGAATTCTGTTTCACTGGCAACTTGGCGGGATAAATTTTCTTTAGGAGGACCTTGATGGCCACTGCGAATTGGCGAGGAACCGTTGGCGTCGTCAAGCCCACTTACGGCTCGGGCTCGTTGGTCGAGTTTATCCGCCTGCTGCCGGAAGGGGTCGGTGTCATTCCACTTTACGCGAGCATCAAGGAACACACGCAGAAGGGCTATTTCGATGCGCTGGAAAGCTACCATCAACGGGTCGCCGAGTTGGCAAAACTCGGCGTCGACCTGATGCATCCGGAGGGCGCGCCGCCATTCATGGTGCGAGGCTACAAAGCCGAACAGGAGATCGTCAAGGAGTGGGAAGATCAATACAAGATACCGATCTTCACTTCCGCAATGACGCAGACGGCCGCGCTGCGCGCTCTGGGAATAAAGCGATTCGTCGGCTGCACTTACTTCCGTGATAACAAGCTCAACGATATTTTCACCCGTTATTTCACCGACGCCGGCTTCGAGGTGCTGGGCATGGAAGGGATGGATACTTCGCCCGGCGAAGCCGACAACATTTCCCCGCAAGAAATCTACGCGCATTTGAAGCGTTCCTTGCTTAAACATCCGGCGGCTGAGGGGATTTACCTGCTCGGCTCCGGCGCCTGGCGCGTCGTCGATGTCGTCCCGGTGGAGGAAGACCTCGAAGTTCCCGTGGTCCATCCAGTCGCCGCCCGCGTCTGGTACGTGCAAAAACAGATGCGCATCCGCCACCCCGTCGCCGGCGCCGGCCGGCTATTGGCTGAGTTGCCGTAGAAGCGCTAGACAACAACTCCAAAAGGAGAATGGCCATGACCGCGGCGGAAAAGAAATTGGGCGAGAAAAACCTGGATTTAATTTTCGAGTTTGAAAAGTACGTCTTGGAGCACCCCGAAATCACCGAGAAAATTCCCCGCGACGCCGTGGTCTTTATGAAGGTGGCGGGAGACGGAAATTTCAATCGTTGGAGCGAGCGCAAGGCGAAGAAGCGGGCCAAAAAAGGGTGTCCGCTTATCGCGGTCACTGTTAAGAGATTGGGACCGGTTCATTCTCGGATCGAAGGGCTCGCCCTTGAACACGCCGCCTAACGAAAATAGTCCGGATCAGTCTCTCCCCGCTGAGTTTCTGTTTGCTTGAACGTTGAACCTTAAGTAATTGCCACGGGAGAATTAGTGGAGGATTACCCCGATGACACGCCGTACCCCAGCCGTCTCGTGCTCGGCTGGCATGGGTCACGGCCTCTTCACGTGGTGGTAGCCGACAATGTGACTGCTCACGAGAAGATCGTGGTAACCGTTTACGAGCCGGATCCCGGGGAATGGGAGCCGGATTTTAGGAGGAGAAAGCAACCATGAAGTGTGTCATTTGCAAAAAAGGCAATACGAAACTCGGCAAAACCACGGTGACTTTGGATCGGGAAGGATCAACACTGGTTTTTAAGGACGTTCCTGCCAGCGTCTGCACGAATTGCGGCGAAGCCTACGTAGACGGGGCGATTACCGCGAGGCTTCTCGACTCCGCCGAAACAGCCGTGCGTTCGGGCATTCAGGTTGAAATCCGCCAATACAGCGCCGCTTAGCCGTTATCAGCCCTTTCGGATTTCATCACGCTTACGGAAAGAGTATTTCTCCGCTCACGAGTCACGCGCACGTAATTTCGACGTTTTGAGAATTCTCAAAACCTGCAAACGTCCCGCCGAGTTTGTCTTCCCTTGAACCTTTGGCCGGAGCCTAGTCGTTGAACATTGAACCTTGAACTTTGAACCGCCGTAAGGCGTTGACCGGCTTGAGCGGAGTTGGAACAATCCGCCAGTCCTGAGTAGGCGCGAGGAGCCGTATCGAAGGGCTGGAACGTTTGGAACCCATCAGCTCGCCTCCCGCCTGTCGCCTGTAATGTTCACGAAAACGACCTCGATTTCCCCTTAATCCCTGTGTTCAAGTAAGCCGCTGCGCGGCAGTTAACCCGTCCTGACAGTCGCTTCTATTCCATTACCAACGTTTTTCGATAAAAGCTTCTTCTATCTTACTACAGAAGGAGAACTTTTATGAACGATTGGTATCAACGCATGATCG
>JAUYJC010000443.1 GCA_030688735.1 Deltaproteobacteria bacterium | reverse complement strand
CTCTTCAGGCTTGGCGAATACTCCCACTCCCATGCCCTGGTTCGCCGGCAAAAAACTCGTCATCGAGTTCTCCTAAACCCAACGCGTATCCACGCCCTCCACTGTTAGTTCTTTCCCATTGGCGTGGAAATCGAGGCTAGCCGCGTGCCTCGCCCTTTACCACCATTCGACGCGCGCTCAATCGCAATCCGATGCCGAGATCAAGAGGGACACATCCCAGGTACAATTGCTTACCGCGCCGGATGAGACCTCGGCGCCGGTAGCCACGGTTCCGGGCGACGAGATTCTTTCGTCGCCGGTGGCGCAAGTCCTTGGAACGGGCGGAGGCAAATGGTACCTGGTCAAAACCAGGGGCGGCATCGTGGGCTGGAGAAGCGCCGACGATAGCGATGCGAGCGGCAGGTTAGAGTCGTTTTTCAAATCGCTCCCAGGCGAATTGTCGAATTCCTCTCCGAGGGAGATTTCGTTGTCCGCTCCGAGTTCAGCCCCTTCCAATACCATCGCCATTCCCATTCAGACGAACGGATCAGCTGTCATTGTCCCGGTTATTTTGAATCGTGCGGTTCAAACAAATATGATCCTGGACACCGGTGCTTCATTCACCGTGGTCTCACAGCATCTGGCTGGCCGTCTTGGTTTGAAGCCGACAAGGCGAGTCTCGTTGGTTACGGCCAACGGCACTATCGGTGCGCCCATGGCGCCGCTGGGATCCTTGAAAGTAGGAGAGGCCGAAGCAACGAATCTCACCGTGGTAATTCAAGACTTTTCACCCACACCGGGCCTGGGCGGTTTACTGGGTCTGGACTTTCTCAGTCGTTACCACACCTCAATCGACTCTCGTCGGCAACTTCTGGTCCTGGCGCCAAGGTAACTGCATCGTCCTTACATGGCCGCGCAAGACTTTCAAATCACTAATTCAGTTCCCTGGCATATTTGTACAATGTTGTTCAAAGCGAACAGAATTGTGGTAATTATCTAGCAATTTAGGGACAAATCGGTATTTATCTAGCTGAAATTACGAACTTTTCGCCGCCAGCGACAGTGGCAACCATTTTGCTTTGAAATATCGCAGAATCTGGTATTGAGCTTTCGTTCACCGTCATCGACAAAATGTTAAATGCGCAAAATAAAGAGAAAGTAGCTCCCTCGGTTGGCCTCGTCAGGGAAGTGGCCGAAGGCAGTTTCGGGATGGTGCTCAACTCTGTTCAGGGCCTCCAACAACGATTGGAGAACTTCTCCGTCGATGAGATAAGCGAAGCTGAAGCGTTGGTTAAAACGCTTCTTTCCCGTGTAACCGAGTTGGCAAAAAAACTAAATCGCTTAACCGAAGTCCAACGCTCGGTGGCCGCCGCTCGGAGAAGCGCGCCCCAGGGTGGGATTGCAAACATCGACATCCCTGACGTGATGGCCTTGGAGAGTTCCTTGCCGGTTCACGCCATCGTTCAGGCAAGCAACCTGATCCCTTTCCCGCGATCGAAGAAGGCGCTATCGGAAATTGGCGAAAACCCGCTCCTGACCGCGGCGCCGGCTATCCACCAACCGGAGAGTTTAACATCGGAAGCCAACGGGAGCGCCGATAACCCGGAGGAGACAAACGCCCCGTATCCTGAAAACCCGGCTCAAAATCTGGAGGAGACCGTTGCCTCTGAGCTAACCAGTGGGCAAATGCTCTCAATAAATCCGGAAGAGACTGAAACGCCGGTTCTCCCGGCAGCGATGCCTGTTGACTCAACGGTCCCGCAGGAAGATTTCCCTTCTCATGCCGGCGATGACGAGTTGGCGAGGTCTGAAATTTCAAGAATTTTCGCCCAGGACTTCACGCGGCTGCCGGAAGACGAAGCGACGGAACTTCTTGCGAATGCTCCTACGTTTGAGTTCGCAAAGAACGAAGAGTCCGCGGCGGAGGCGGAGGTGAAGGGGGAGGAGGCTGCGAGCGAGGCTTTCGATCAGCGGCTTTTGGACGACCTGATAAAAAATTATGGGGAATTCGTCGCATCGCCGGCCACCTCGACGCCCGTTGAACCGCCAACCACCCCAAGCCGACCCGCGCACGCAAAAGCCGCCGACCGTGAGGTGGGAGCGCACGAGCCGGAGTCCATCGAAAAACGCGTTCCAAACGTCAGGAAGAACGGCCAACTGGACCGTGAGCTGAAAAAAATTATCAAAGATTACGGCGAGGTTGATCTTTATTCCCGCCAAAGCTCGATCAATTTGAAGACCGCCGGGATCGCCGCGTTCTTGTTGCTGGCAGCCTTAGTCGCCGGGTTTTACTTCTATTATTCACCGAAATCAGCCAGGATTGGCGATGCTGCCGAGGCACCCTCAACAGCGGCTCAGTCTCAGATAGACAGCGGAAGATCAAAGGAGTTCACGGATAGGACAGAAAAGAGTTCTCCGGACCGGAAGGATACGGCAAGAGAATCGGATCGAAATATTGAACGAGGCAATTCACAGTAGCGCGCAAAGACAAACGGAGAGAATTAATACCATCATAGGAGGCGGAAAACCACCATGAAAAATGAATTACACAATCTCACCGAAGATATATCCCGGCTCTACGACGACATCACGCAGAAAACAGAATCACTCGGACAGATTGACAGCATCACCCGTCTCTATGACGAGCTGCAAGCGCAGCTACAGAGCATCTCTGCGGAAGAAATTGAGCTATTGCAGAGCCAAATCCGATCTACGCTCGAACAAATGGTTGGGATCAGCAAAAGTCTAGCCGTGATCAAAACCTTGAAAGTGACATTTAGCGACCACAACGACATGGATGAGTTCGCGAAAAAACCCCAAGAACCAACTAGCACCCGTCGCTCCATGGAGGACCGTTAGCCGACCGATCCTGTTGATGGGCTATGATCATGCAGGGGAACCTTTCACAAATCAGCCTCAACGACATCCTCCTCCTCGCCACGGGCGGCAAAAAATCAGGAGTCTTGAAGTTCTCTCAAGGCAAGGAGACCGTCGAGGTGTACTTCGTTGGCGGAAGTATCGTTCATGCGACCTGCCCGATCGGCGATGGCGAAAAAGCTTTAGTCTATCCGGTAACCTGGGGCGAAGGGACTTTTGCCCTCTTGCCCAACGGCGCGGCGCCGACCACGACCATTCAGAAGACTACGGCGGAGATCCTCGATGAAGTCAAAGCCATGAGCCGGGAATGGGGAACGATTCTCGAAGTGATCCCTTCAGGGAAAACGATCTTTTGCATCGCGGACCTGGACGAAGGTCATTCCGAGCCGGTCACGGTTCCGCGTGTAGCATGGAGGGTTTTAAGCAAGCTCGACGGCGCGCGCACGGTTCAGGAGGTCGCCGAACTCTTGCGCATACCCTACGCCTACGCAGCCAAAGTATTTTTTAACCTTTACAAATCCGGCCTGATTGATATAGTCGCACCGTCTTCCAAACCGGCCGGGGAGCCGGTCCCAGAGGCGTTGATACGCAGGTTGGCCGACATTCTTACCGAGGTTATGGGTCCCATGGCACCTGTGGTGCTGCGCGACCAAATCGAATCGCTAGGGAAGTCGTCGCACACCATTCCGGATTCGAAGCTTGACGACCTCATCGTCGGCGTAAGCGGTGAGATCGCCGATACCCAGCTGAGACGCAGGTTCGTAGAATCCGCCAGCCACGAAATAGCTAATTTCAAGAAGTTCTAAGAGCTCTGACCTTATCTCTTGGGAGGAAACATGCCGCAGGAATCGGTGTCGCCTGAAACTTTGAAAGTCGGCAAGGCCATTTCGGTGCCTTCACACAAAGGGGGGCTGAAACGGAAAATCATCATGACTTTCAGCGGACTCATTTTAGTTCTTGGCATACTGGTTATAGGCGTTGTTTATTACCTGACCGGGAACGCGCTGAGGAAACAGGTGGATTTGCGCGCGACCGCGATCGCCACGAACCTGAGCGACGCCGCCGCCGGAATTGTTTCGAGAAAAAACGCTTTGGAAGCCGATGTATTGATCGCGAAATACGGCCGACTCGAAGGCGTGGCCTATGCCTATCTTCAAGACCCTAAGGGAGGCATCATTGCGAGCAGCGTTCAACCTTTTCCATCCGAAATAAAGGACTCCTCGGTGATTGCCAACAGCCGGGTTTCAAGTTCGCGCGTTGCTAACATGCGCGGCAGGCCCGTACTGGAAACCCAAGCCCCTATCCTCGACGGTCAGCTGGGAACCGCTCACGTCGGCCTGTGGGCTGACGCGGTGCAGCAGGAGGTACACGCCACCGTTTTACAAATCGTCGCCCTCGTTGGCCTTTGCCTTTTTGGGGGTATTCTTGCGGCGGCGGTGCTTGCCGGCAGAACGACAACCCCGATCCTGGAGTTAAAATCGATCGCCGATAATATCAGCCGGGGACAGTTAGACACGGCGATCTCGTTTGATTCGAACGATGAAATCGGCGAGCTGGCACGCTCCCTTGAACGAATGAGGGCTAGCCTGAAAGCGGCTATGACGCGTTTGAACAAAGTGTAAGGGATCAATGGTTGTGGATTTCATTCCGATAACTACCGATCGAGGATCCAGTGGACAGGCATTAGGCCTACAGCGATTCATTTTTTCGAGGCGCAAGTTACCCTAGATTTCTTTGTAAAGGAGAATGGCAATGGAAAGGACGCAGAAAAAGGCGCTCAGTTTCTTAATCGTTAGTTTGCTTTTGGGTTGGCTCGTGGGGGGTGATGTCTTCTTAGCGGCAGCTGCCGAGAGTCCCGCACCGCAAGCCCTCAAGAAAGTCGTCATCGGCTACAGCGCCATCTCCACGAGCCAAGCTCCCGCCTGGGTCGCTCACGAGGCGGGCATATTCCGCAAGTACGGACTCGATGTGCAGCTTATCTTTGTGGAAAGCGGAAGTAGAACGGTTCAAACGCTGATTTCGGGTGATGTGGTGGCTGCGCAGGTCGCGGGCTCCTCAGTGATGCAGAGCAACATCCAAGGCTCTGGCGTCGTTTTGATTGCCGGGATCATGAACACGATGGATTACAAGCTCATCGTATCACGGGATATTACCCGCCCGGATCAACTCAAAGGAAAAGTCGTCGCCGTGAGTAGAATCGGTTCATCATCCGATTTTGCGACACGCTATGCGTTGGAAAAATATGGTCTGATCCCGGACAAGGACGTTACCATCCTGCAGATCGGCAGCCAGCCGGCCCGTTTCAGCGCGCTGGAAACAGGAAAAATTCACGGCGTGATGATCGCCGTCCCGTTGACCGCCAAAGCAGCCAAGATGGGATATAATACGTTGGCGGACTTGCAGATGCTCGGGCTTGAATATCAACACACGGGGTTGGCGGTAACGCAAAATATGATCAAGACACAGCCGGAGTTGGTGCGCAATGTGCTCAAAGCTTTCGTTGAGGCTATTTACTACATGAAAACCCATCGGAAAGAGGCCATCGCAATACTCGGGAAATATCTGAAAACGGACGACCCCGAAGCGCTGGTCGAGGCCTACGAAGCGACCGTGCTAACGCTCATTCCGGAAAAGCCTTATCCGACGCTCAAGGGCATTCAGATTATGTTGCGCGAAATGGGCATCAAAGACCCGGCCGCACGCGCGGCCCGCCCGGAACAGTTTGTGGATATGACGCTCATGAAGGAGCTCGACAGCACCGGCTTTATCGACCGCTTGTACAAATCCACCGCCGTGGCCAAGGCGGCGCCGCGCGCGGAATCCGCACCGGCGCCAGCTCCTGCGAAAGAAAAGGCCGCCCCGGCAGAATCCAAGGTCAAGGCAGTAGCCAGTGTAGAGGAAAAGGCAAAGCCCACAGCCAAACAAGTACCCTCTCCAGCCGAGAAACCCGCGCTCCCGAAGGCGGCGAGCACGGTCAAACCAGCGGCCCAGGAGTACATAATCAAACAGGGCGATTCTCTAAGCAAGCTCGCTGAACGATTTTACAACTCGATGAATAAGTGGGAAAAAATTTACGAAGCGAACAGGGACAGCGTGAAGAACCCGAACTATGTCTTCATCGGGCAAAAAATCGTTATCCCGCCCGACGAGCAAGCGAACTAATCTGCGTTCAAGCGTAAGTTAGTCACCTACCCGAGCCGGGCATCGCATTCGATGCCCGGCTTTTTTATTTTGGAGCCCCACGGGCACGCCCGTCGGGCGGAATCCTGAGCGAGAGCCTCCCGCTCCCAGGCCGGTTTTCGAGTCGAAGGGTCGCGTGGCAGAACTTGGAGCCGGCCTTGGCGATTCTGATAGCTGCGCCCCTTCGTCGGCGCAAGCCCCGTAACGAACGCCCATGCCGCTCTTTAACTGTGACCAGCGCATTTCACCCACAGCTCTTTTCGCTATACCACCAGCCCGGCAATCCAGGCGTAATCACGCGTTACGGCTTGATCGATGGGCCCATTTTCGCGGAGTCCTAATACTTCTTGGCGCGGCTTGCTAGGTAGACCCGGGTCTTATATAGAGTGATCGAAGGTAAGCAAACGGGCTTACATCACTCCTCCGCATAATGGCGCGCAAGAGGTAGAAGGCCGGGCCACAAAATCAACAGTGGCATGGACTTCGGCTCCGGTTCGACGGCGAAAGCATTCCCGGTTCTGCCCCCCCCCTCTTCCAATATCCCAAAGGCTATCGAGAGCCTGAAAAAGGAGTGCTATGCACCCATTAATTATAGTCGCTATACCGTTGGGGTTGGTGATTCTGGGCATGACACTGAACAGCATCGGGCTTTCATTCGATCATCCGCCGAGTTCTCCGGAGCAAGATCCATTGAAGAGGCTGACGGCGGAAAGGGAAACTTACCGCAAGCTATTTGATCTACAGAGAAGCCGCATTATGAAAAGGCAGGCACGGGTCGGCCAGTATAGTTGGCTGCTCATGGCCGCCTTTGTCGGCGCCTTCATCTGGCTCTACGTGGATACCGTGAATAAGACCAGCCTTTCGAGTCGAATCGCGGCGATGCAAACGTTGGGAAAAGAAGAAGGGAAAGAGATGGTTCTCTCGGTGACTTTGAGCGACGGCAACAATGTCAAATACCTGATCAAGTTGCCTAAAGCCGACAAGTTAGAGGCGACGGCGACGGAAGCCGTTTCGAAAGAAAACGTCTCATCCTGGGAGCTCGAGAGATTAGGCACGGCATTGAGTATCGGGGATAATCCCTTGACGCTCGGCGTCGCGCTAAAGATTGCCAACTAGAAATCGCAGCGGGACACAGCCGAGATTTCACAGATCCAAATCAGCCTTGGGGCGTCGAATCGACGCCTCAAGGCTGATGATTGCCGTCATCTCGACGTTTCCCCACAGCGGTCCCCGCGCAAGTCTTTGCCGGTTTTCACCTTCAATCTTTCGACTAATGTTTCCCGATGGGCCGATCTTTCAGCACACCGATTTCGGCATCGCCGGTAACATCGTCAGAGTCATTTCCCAGGTGATCGAAGAATTGAATTGAAGAAATTCAAAAGAGAAGTTGATTTGTTCACATCTTCACTGCCTCCGTTGAACTCCCGCGTCTTGCGTTCCATCCCGTTTGACCCCTGTATCGTCCAGAGTAAAATAGCTTCCGTACGGTCGGATTCTCATGCACGTAACGTGATGTGCGACTGAGGCCTTACACAAACACGATTCACGAACTCGACTTACGGTCCCGGTTTCGTCGCTCGGCCACATCTTTGCACGGACACCGCGAGTGTCGGAACAGACTCGAATCACTCGCGCATCCTAGCAAATGTTGCCGATGTAATAGGCACTGCCTGATACGAGAATAAGTAGTTGTTGGAGTTTTTGATTTATCAATGAGCGAACAAGAACATTTCACATCTGTCCGGTTTCATCACTACAAAGCATTCCGCGATTACAATTTATCGCTTCAGGGGTTTAACGTTCTTGTCGGACCGAACAATTCGGGAAAATCAACAATACTCGGTGCCTTTCGTATCCTGGCGGAAGGAATTCGGAAAGCCCGCGCCCGAAATCCGGAATTTGTGCCCGGACCGCAAGGAGACGCGAAAGGCTACTTTGTGGATTTGAAGGACGTTCCAGTCGCTACAGAAAACATGTTTTTCGACTATGACGACTCCCAACCTGCCACTGTACGATTTCGAATCTCCAATGGTAATGAACTACTGCTATTCATGCCTAAGCAAGGTACTTGTTGTCTAATTTGTCAAACACAAGGGCGACCTGTGACGTCGACCTCAAACTTTAAGTCACAGTACAACGTCTCGGTCAATTTCGTGCCGATACTGGGGTGTGCGACAAATTTGTGGGTAGGAATTGACCTGCCCTTTTTTTTGGCCTATTGTCTGAATGCTATTTCAGCATTCAGATAATAGGAGGAAACCATGCCACAAACCTTGGAAGCGCTCGAACGGCAAAGAACCAAGCT
>JAUYJC010000441.1 GCA_030688735.1 Deltaproteobacteria bacterium | reverse complement strand
GACAGACTACGAGGACCTGTACCGCGAGGCGGCTCACTACGTAGACAGAATCCTCAAGGGGACGAAACCTGCTGATCTTCCAGTACAGCAGGCGATGAAGGTTGAATTCATCATTATCCTCAAGGCGGCAAAACAAATTGGTCATACGATTCCGTACGAACTGCTCTGGCGGGCGACTCAGGTCATTAAATAATTCTGGATTTTAGATTTTGGATTGTCGGAATTGAAAAAGGGGTCAGGAGCCATTTGATTGTGCCGATTCTTTCAGGAAAAGGTGTTGGGAACGATTGAGGCGTTTCCAAGACCGCTCAGTCAGGTGTTTTCAGCGAACCAGCTCTTTACCCTCCTTCGCAGAAAGCCACGGGTGTAAACCCGTGGATGAATGCGAGGTGGGTACCCTCCGTAGCCTTGGCGAAGGAGGGTGCGCTTCGGAGGGTTCCGCCCTACGAAGCGTGTGGAGAGGTGGCACGACCGTAAGGCCGTGGGGCTCCACGGAGAATGGTCGGTGCCAAGGTCGGTGCCTGACTTGCCTTAATTGCCTAACTTTCGGCGGCGTAGGGAGAGTCACAGGATTTGAGCCCGGATTTTCTTTCTAACTCTTCCACTTCAAGTTCGACTGCTACCGAAGAGCCCGCTTCGCCGATTCAATCTTCGCTCAACATGCAGCTTGCAGGGTTGTTCTATTCGCCGGACCTGATTGCTTTGGTGCGGCTAAAGCGTCAATTGGCGAACGGCCTGCCGGCGTAGTATTGTATGTCAAGTGCGGAAGATAAACGGGGACAGGCTGCGTCATTTTTCGATTCGCCGCTTGGGTTCTAACTACAGACAAACTCCATGACTCTTCGAGAAGTATTCGGCGCTGTTATTGGCCTTGTGGAAAACGTGAGTGGCTGTCCGGTCGTCGTGAGTGAAGACGCTTCGCTAAAGACCTTGGCTGCTCTCGCGCATTGCGCGCGCACAACAGCGTGACGTATCGTGATTCCACCTCTTAATGAAACTGGCTTGCTGCCTGACGGCATCCACGACTGCACGCTGGCAGAAGTGGGGGCCCAGTTTGGCGCGTTTCGGGGCACCGACCGGCGACCGCAGTTGTGGGCGGGGTTTGCGGAATTCGTGCGCGAAGTCAAGGCGTGCGGTGTGGTGGACGCGGTCTTGGTGGACGGAAGTTTCGTTACTGCCGAGCCCGCTCCAAATGACATCGACCTCGTGCTGGTCGTGTCCGCGAACTATGATTTTTCGGCGGACTTCCAACCAAGCGACTATAACGTCCTGTCGAAGCGGCGGGTCAATCGGCGCTTTGGATTCGATCTCTTGGTCGCCCGCGCCGACTCGGAGGAATACCGTCGCTACGTGCGGTTCTTTCAACAAGTCCGGTTGGAACCGGGCCGCAAAAAGGGCATACTGAGGATACGGCTATGATAAACAACGAAGCACAACTGCAACAGGCTATCGAACAGATTCAAGGGCTGTGTCGAGCCATCGACAGCTTGCGGGCGGACATCTTTCCAAAGAATCCGAAAAACTTCGCTATTATGGCGGAGGGGCCGGTGGACGAAATCCGCAAGCTACAGGGGGACATTGACGCCTACATCAATCGCCTTGAGGCAGTGGACACGACGGCTTGAGAACAATTCCACGATGATTGCGGTCGCGGAACAGCTTGCAAGGCGGAAGGCGTGCCAGACTTGCGTTGTTTGCGTGAGCCACGATCTGCAAGACGAGTACTGGGCGAGGCAACAGACGCGCGCAAGTTTGGCAGGTCAGACACCAGACTCCAGTGCCCCAACTTGCCATTTCCTTCGAGTAAATTGAGCTGCCGGCGTTGCGGATCGCGGGACGGGTCGCTCGCGCTACTTCTTCTCCAGATGCAGCAGGCCCTTCTGGGTGTCGATGTCTATGCGGAAGTTGCTCAGAAAATTGAGGCCGAGAAGTCCGGCGATTTGGGAATTGGGCACCGCGTCGTGTATCACGGCGGTGAGATTTTTCATTTCCATGCCGCCGACGTTAATCGACTCCAGGCTTGTCAGCGGCGCTTGGATCGTGCCATTGGCGGTTTGAATCGGCAGCCGGCGTTCGTTGCCGCTGGGGTCAATATCGAGTTCTTTCGCGGTGGCGACTGAGATCATCGTATAAGTTGCGCCGGTATCGACCACCAGTTTCGCCGGAGTTTTCCCGTTGAGCATCGCTTCGATGACGACGACCTGCCCCCGTTTTTCAAAAGGGATCGAGGCCTTCGTCGCCGCGCCTCTGTTTGTCGTTTCGGCGGCCTTTGGACTTTCCTGAGCCTTAATACGGCCGGCGGCGCCGCGCTGCTTTTCCGGTATGTTGTGCATGTTGTCGGTGAAATGGACGACCCCGTTCTGATCCACCCAACGGTAGTATTCCGCCGCCGACAGAAAGCCGCTGCAAAGAATTGAAAGGCAGAGGCTTAAGGAGTACGACAAGCATATGGTCATAATCGTCAATAATTCTAACACAAGCCGCTCGACGGCAAAACCGCCGCGCCCCCGAGCGGCCTAATTGTCGTCATCGCGGGCAAAAACCGCGAGCCCCTGCCGTTGCTTTACAAGGGGTATCTAGTATGGTAGAAAACATCTAACTAAAAAAAGGAAAGAGAGAGAAAAAGCGGAGATCATGGGAATTGCTCCACAACAGAAACAAGAAGTCATCGAGCAGTTCAGGGTTCATCAGACGGATACCGGTTCTGCCGAAGTGCAGGTCGCTTTGCTCAGCCAGCGAATCGAGCATCTTACTGAGCACTTCAAGAATCATGTCAAGGATCACCATTCCCGTCGTGGCCTCCTAATGATGGTAGGGCAAAGGAGGAGGCTTCTCGATTATCTCAAAGACAGCGATTTTGAGAGATATCAGAGCCTAATCCATCGGCTAGGAATACGCCGGTAGCGATTCCAGGTCCGTTAGCCGCCCCGTTTTAGCTCAACAGCTCCGCTTGCCTCAGAGGACCCTCCTATGGTCAAGAAAGTAGAATTGGAATTTCACGGTCGACCCTTATCCATCGAGATCGGGCGGATGGCCAAACAGGCCGACGGCGCGGCGCTGGTCCGTTACGGCGAGACCGTCGTGCTGGTGACCGCCGTGGCCGCCAGGGACTTGAAATTGGATATGGACTTTTTCCCCTTAACCGTCGACTACCAAGAAAGGACCTTCGCCGCAGGCAAGATCCCCGGCGGTTTCTTCAAGCGTGAGGGCCGGCCGTCGGAAAAGGAAATTCTCACCTGCCGCCTGATCGACCGCTCCATCCGGCCGCTGTTCTCGGAAGGTCTGCGTTGCGAGACCCAAATCATCGCCACCGTGCTCTCAGCCGACCGGGAAAACGACCCGGATGTGCTTGCCATGTTGGGGACATCAGCCGCCCTGCATGTCTCGGACATCCCATTCAACGGTCCCTTGGCCGGTGTGCGCATCGGCCGCATTGATGGGCGCTGGATCGTCAACCCGACCCAAAGCCAACTGCAGGAAAGCGACACGGACATTTTTCTCTCCGGCAGCCGCGACGCCATCGTGATGGTGGAGGGCGGCGCCCAGATGGTTCCCGAAGATGAGATCTTAGAGGCGCTGTTCACCGGCCACGAAGCGATCCAGCCTCTGCTCAAAATTCAAGAGGAACTTAGGCGCGAGGTCGGCAAGGTGAAACGGGAAGTGCCGCTGGCGGAGATCGACGCCGGTATCGTGCGGCGGGTCGAGGAACTCGCTCTCACCAAGCTCAAGCAGGCTCTCGATGTCCCGGAAAAATTGGCACGCTACAAACGCATAGCCGAAATCAAGGGCGAAGTGGTGACCCAGGCCGGCGCGGAATTCCCGGATAAGGGCAAGCACATCAAGAGCGCCTTTGATGAACTTAAACGCAATTGCTTCCGCGGTCTCGTCGTTCATCAGGAGAAGCGCATCGATGGGCGGGGCCTAAAAGACATCCGCCCCATCACCTGCGAGGTCGAGGTATTGCCGCGTACCCACGGCTCTGCGCTGTTCACCCGAGGTGAAACCCAGGCATTGGTGGTGACCACCCTCGGCACCGCCTCCGACGAACAAAGGGTCGACGCCCTGCTCGGCGAGCACTACAAAAAATTCATGCTGCATTATAATTTCCCCCCGTTCAGCGTTGGCGAGGTCAAGTTCCTACGCGGGCCGGGCCGGCGCGAAATCGGCCATGGCAACCTCGCCGAGCGGGCGCTCCTGCCGGTGCTGCCGGCGGAAGAAGGCTTCCCCTACACTATACGCATCGTCTCAGAAATACTGGAATCCAACGGCTCATCATCGATGGCGACGATTTGCGGCGGCTCGCTCGCGCTGATGGATGCCGGCGTGCCGGTGGCGGCGCCGGTGGCGGGCATCGCCATGGGATTGATCAAAGAAGGGGAGCATGTGCGAGTTCTCTCCGACATCCTCGGCGATGAGGATCATTTGGGCGACATGGATTTCAAGGTCGCCGGTACCCCTAGCGGGATCACCTCGCTGCAAATGGACATCAAGGTCAGCGGCGTCAACCGCGATGTCATGCGCCAGGCGCTACACCAGGCGCGTGAAGGCCGGATGCACATCCTCGGCATCATGGAGCAGACCATCGCGTCGCACCGCGCAAACGTCTCGGGCCACGCGCCGCGCATCATCACGATTAAAGTCAAGCCGGACAAGATCCGCGAGATCATCGGACCCGGGGGAAAAGTCATTCGCGGTATCATCGAGGCCACCGGCGTCAAGATGGACGTGGAAGACGACGGCACGGTCATCATCGCTTCCAGCGACGAGGCCGCCGCGCAGAAAGCCGTTGAGATGGTGCAGCGCATCGCCGCCGAAGCGGAGATCGGGAAAATCTACAAAGGCACGGTGCGCAAGATTGTCGAGTTCGGCGCCTTCGTCGAGATCCTGCCCGGCACCGACGGCCTCGTTCATATCTCACAGCTCGCCCCCGAACGGGTGCACCGCGTCAGCGACGTGCTCAAGGAGGGCGACGAGGTGATGGTTAAGGTTCTGGAGATCGACCGGCAAGGGAAAATCCGCCTGAGCCGAAAAGAAGCGCTCCTGGAAACCGGCGGGGACTCGGAAAACCTTTCCTAATAACGACTCTCAACACTCCCGATTATTCGATGTTCGCCAAGACCGTCCTGGAAAACGGGATCCGCATCGTTTCCCACGAGATGCCGGACCACCGCTCGGCGAGTCTCGGCATCTGGGTGGAAAACGGCTCGCGCCACGAGTCTAGCCCGCAGAACGGCATCTCCCACTTCATCGAGCATTTGCTCTTCAAGGGCACCGAGCGGCGCAGCGCCGCCCAGATCGCCGAAGAGATGGACGCCGTGGGCGGCGTTTTGAACGCGTTTACATCGAAAGAGCACACTTGCTATTACGCCAAGGTGCTCGATGAGAACCTGCCGCTCGCCATCGACCTTTTGTCCGACATTTTTCTCCACTCCACTTTCGACGCCGCGGAGATCGAGCGCGAGCGCTCGGTGATCTTGCAAGAGATCTCCCAGGCCGAAGACACACCGGATGACTACGTCCACGATCTGTTCAATCTCGATTTTTTCAAAGATCACCCGATCGGCCGGCCGATCTGCGGCCGGGCGGATACGGTCTCCGCGTTTCGGCGCGATGATTTCCTTGCCTTTTTTAAATCGCGCTACCGGCCCCGCCGTGTCGTGGTGGCGGGCGCCGGCCATTTGCGTCACCAAGAGTTAGTCCAAGAGATGACCGCGCGCTTGGGTTCGGTGAGCGATGCGTCCGGCAATATTCCGGCGGCCGCCCTGGAAGGGGAAAGTGCGCCGCAAATGTGCGCGGGGTTTTTCCCCCATTCTAAATCATTGGAACAAGTCCATCTTTGCCTGGGCATGGCCGGCATTCACCAGTCCCACCCCAAGCGTTACACCGCCTATGTTCTTAACACAATGCTCGGCGGCGGCATGAGCTCACGGCTGTTCCAAGAAATTCGCGAGAAGCGCGGCAAGGCATACTCGGTCTATTCGTTTTCGTCGACGTACAAAGACGTGGGCTATTTCGGCGTTTATGCGGGAACGAGCGATGACTCGGTGGCGGAGGTCGTGGATCTGATTCTCAAGGAGCTTAAGAAGCTGGCGGCGGGGGAGGTCAAAGACGAGGAGCTGCGGCGCACCCAAGGGCAGTTGGTCGGAAGCATGATGCTCGGCTTGGAGACAACGGATTCGTGGATGAGCCATATCGCGCGCGACGAGATTTATTTCGGCAGGGCGATCACGACGGAGGAAATCTGCCAGGGGATTCGCTCGGTCGCGCGGCACGACGTCGTCGACCTGGCGCGCGCGCTATTTCGCTCCGAAGCGATGGCGCTCACGTTGCTGGGCGACCTGAAGAACGGCGCCGGAATGAAGAATTTCGACCTGAGCCTCTGAGGTTTCGAGATTTCACTTCGCGCGGCTGAGCCGCAACCAAATAAGCGAAGACAGTTTGCACCACGAAGGTCACGAAGAGCACGAAGTTAAGAAGTTTAGAAATATCAATGTCCGAAACCTTCGTGTCCTTCGTGGTGAGCTAAGGAGTTCGAGTCATGGTCCACGCAGTGGGAATAACCACCGGAAATTTGCGCAAGCTGGGAAAACTTTAGTGAAGTCGTCGGGCCGTCGTGGAAGAGATTAGAATTCAGATCAAGCGGGTGCGGCCGGGTACTGCGCCGCTGGCCCTGCCGGCCTACATGACCGAAGGCTCCGCGGGCATGGATCTTTGCGCGGACAGCGACGGCGAGGTTCGCTTGGCGCCGCTTGAGCGGGCGCTCATTCCCACGGGCATCGCGGTGGCGCTGCCGCTGGGTTTCGAAGCGCAAATCCGGCCGCGCAGCGGCCTGGCGCTGAAACAGGGACTGACGATGGTCAACAGTCCCGGCACGATCGATGCCGATTACCGCGGTGAGATTCAGATTATCGCCATCAATCTCGGCCAGGAGCCCGTGATCATAACGCGCGGTCAACGCATCGCGCAGATGGTGGTGCAGCGGGTCGTGCGCGCTCATTGGCAAGAAGTAGGCGAACTGCCGTCCTCGGAACGGCAGGAAGGCGGTTTTGGACATACGGACAAGAAATAGTTCAAGGGTTCAAAGTTCAAGGTTCAATGGGAAGAGTAGATCATGACGGCGATCAGTCTTTGAACCTTGAACTTTTGAACATCCATAGGGCATCTTCGAAGCATGATTCCCCGTTACACCCGTCCCGAGATGGGCCGCATCTGGTCCGAAGAAAACGGCTTTCAGAAATGGCTCGAGGTGGAGATCCTCGCCGCCGAAGGCATGGCGCGGTTGGGCAAAGTTCCTAAAGCCGCCATCGCCCGGATCAAAAAAAAGGCGCGCTTTAACGTCAAGCGTATCCGCGCCATCGAGCGCGAAGTGAAGCACGAGATCATCGCCTTCCTGAGCTCGGTGGCCGAATCTATCGGCGACGATGCCCGTTACCTGCACGTCGGTATGACCTCCTCCGACGTGATGGACACGGCCCTGGCGCTCCAGTTCAAAGAAGCCTCGGTGCTCCTCGTTCAAGACGTAAGAGATTTAATGAAAGTTCTCAGGCGCCAAGCCGCCAGGTACAAGTGGACGGTGATGATCGGGCGTACCCATGGCGTACACGCCGAGCCGATTACCTTCGGGCTGAAGCTCGCGCTTTGGTATCAGGAGATGGCGCGCAATCTGGCGCGGCTGGAAAACGCGGTGGACGACATTTGCGTCGGGCAGATCTCCGGCGCGGTTGGCACTTTCGCGCAAATCTCGCCGAAAGTGGAAGCCTATGTGTGCCGGAAGTCCGGCCTCAAGCCCGCGCCGGTTTCAAACCAAATTATCCAGCGCGACCGTCATGCCTATTACTTTGCGACCCTGGCGGTCATCGCCTGCTCGCTGGAAAAGTTCGCCGTGGAGATTCGCCATTTGCAGCGCACCGAGGTGCAGGAAGCCGAGGAGCCGTTCACGGCGGGCCAGAAGGGCTCCTCCGCGATGCCGCACAAGCGCAACCCAATCCTGTCGGAAAACGTCACCGGCCTGGCACGGCTGATGCGCTCCTACGCGCTGGCCGCCATGGAGAACGTGCCGCTCTGGCATGAGCGCGACATCAGCCACTCTTCGGTGGAGCGGGTGATCGCGCCGGACGCGACCATCGCCCTCGATTTCATGCTGCGCCGGATGATCTATGTTTTGGGCAATCTTTGCGTATATCCCGAAAACATGAAAAGGAATCTGGAAAAGAGCGGCGGCGCGGTTTTTTCCGAGAAGGTGCTGCTCGCCTTGGTGGAAAAAGGAGTTGCCCGCGATACCGCTTATCGTATGGTGCAGCGCCACGCGCTCAAGGTCGGCAAAGAGGGCGGCGATCTCAAGCGCGAGCTTTTGCAGGACGCGGAGATTCGCCGTCAACTTACGGCGCAAGAGATCGACGCTATCTGGGGCGTCAAGCACCACCTGGCCAACGTCGACTTCATTTTTCGCCGGGCTTTTCATTAGATGGTTCTTCCGGCTTTACTGTGAAGGAGTATTAACCACAGAGACGCAGAGTTCGCAGAGGGTTGGTTCAAGATGATATCGTCATATGATTTCTTCTCAGCGTACTCAGCGCCTCCGTGGTGAGCCGCACGGACGCCCGAAGACTGCTTTGAGTTTTGTCACCGAAAGCGATTTGTATGCGTGTTAAGATTTATGTCTCGTTGAAAAAAGGCGTGCTCGATCCGCAGGGCAAGGCCATCGAGCGCTCGCTGCACACGCTCGGTTACGGCGAAGTGCGGGACGTGCGAATGGGGAAATATCTGGAGCTCGAAGTCAATGCCGCCTCGCGGGAAGCCACCGAGGCCCGCATCCGCGAGATGTGCGACAAGCTGCTCGCCAACCCGGTGATTGAAGATTATCGGTTTGAAATCAGTAAGGAGTAACGAGGACTGAAGCTTTAGTCCTGAGTAACGAGTGCTGAGTGCTGAGTGAGGGAGGGGACTCAGAACTCGGCACTCAGGACTCGGCACTCAGGACTCGGCACTCAGGACTCAGGACTGCTTATGCGTTGGGGTGTCATCGTTTTTCCCGGTTCCTGCGACGATCAGGACGTCTTCGACGCGCTCAAGCGCGAGCTGGGACAGAAGGTCAAGTTTCTCTGGCACAAAGACGAGCTGGCGGGCCATTTCGACTGTCTCGTTTTGCCGGGAGGCTTCTCCTACGGCGACTATCTGCGCTGCGGCGCCATGGCGCGCTTCTCGCCGGTTATGCGCGGCGTGGTCGAGTTTGCCCGCCGCGGCGGATTGGTGCTGGGGATCTGCAACGGCTTTCAGATTCTCTGCGAATCGGGGCTTTTGCCTGGAGCGTTGGTGCGCAACGCCGGCATCCAGTTTGTCTGCCAAGAAGTCTTCCTGCGTGTCGAGGAAACCGATACGCCGTTTACCTGCGAGGCTAAGAAAGGTCAACTGCTCAAGCTTCCGATCAAGCATGGCGAAGGATGCTACTTCGCCGATCCAGAGACGCTGGAAAGGCTGCGCAACAATCGCCAGATTCTCCTGCGCTATGTCGACGCCAAAGGGAAACCCGCCGCTTCGGCCAATCCCAACGGTTCGTTGGACAACATCGCCGGGATCTGCAACGACGCGCGCAACGTTTTCGGCCTCATGCCCCATCCGGAAGATGCCTCGAGCAATCTCCTCGGCAGCGAGGACGGCCTCAAAATATTTTCCTCGATATTGGCCGCCTGCGCCGGCAAGGTGGCGCGGCATGGGTGAAGCCAAGGTCAAGCCGTTTACCCAACCGCCAGTAACGCCTGAGTTAGTGGCCAGCCATGGTCTGACCGCGGAAGAGTATCAGAAGATCGTCGCGCTGCTCGGCCGGGAACCGAACTATACCGAGCTTGGCGTTTTCTCGGTCATGTGGTCGGAACACTGTAGCTACAAGAGTTCGCGCCATTACTTAAAGCAATTACCCACCGAGGGCCCGCGTGTTCTCCAGGGCCCGGGTGAGAATGCCGGCGTCGTCGATATCGGCGACGGCCTCGCGGTAGCGTTCAAAATGGAGAGCCACAACCATCCTTCTTTCATCGAGCCTTACCAGGGCGCCGCCACCGGCGTGGGCGGCATCCTGCGCGACATCTTCACCATGGGGGCGCGCCCCATCGCCTCGCTCAATTCGCTCCGCTTCGGTGCCGTCGATCACCCGCGCACCCGCTACCTCGTCTCCGGCGTCGTCGCCGGCATCGGCGGCTACGGCAACTGCATCGGCGTGCCGACGGTGGGGGGCGAGGTCTTTTTCGACGCCTGCTACAACGCCAACATTCTCGTCAATGCTTTTGCGCTCGGTATCGCCAAAAAGAACCGAATATTCAAAGGGATCGCCAAGGGCACCGGCAATCCGGTCATCTACGTCGGCTCCAAGACCGGCCGCGACGGCATTCACGGCGCGACCATGGCTTCCGAATCGTTCTCCGAAGAAAAAGAGCAACGCCGGCCGACGGTGCAGGTAGGCGACCCGTTTACGGAAAAGCTTCTGCTGGAGGCCTGCCTGGAGTTGATGGAGAAAGACTGCATCATCGGCATTCAGGACATGGGCGCCGCCGGCTTGACGAGTTCATCCTCGGAAATGGCCGGACGCGGCGGCTGCGGCATCGACATCGATCTTTCGTCCGTACCGCTGCGCGAAGCGGGGATGACGCCCTACGAGATCCTACTCTCCGAGTCCCAGGAACGAATGCTTTTGGTGGCCAAAAAAGGCAAGGAAAAAGAGGTCCAACGCATTTTCGAGAAGTGGGATCTCGACGCCGTGGTGATCGGACGGGTCACCAAAGATCAACAGTTTCGCACGCGGTTTGGCGGTGTCGAGGTCGCGCGCATCCCGATCGGCGCGCTGACCAAAGAAGCGCCGGTTTACCTGCGGGCGGCCTCCCGTCCTCCGCACCAGGACCAACTCCAGCATCTCGACCTGTCGGCCATCGCAACGCCCGCGGATCTCGGCGCCACGCTCAAGGAGCTGCTCGGTTCGCCGAACATCGCCTCCAAGGAGTGGGTTTACCGGCAGTACGATCATTACGTGCGAAGCAATACCGTGGTAGCGCCAGGCGCCGACGCCGCGGTGATCCGCATTAAAGGAACGAAAAAGGCGTTGGCGCTTACGGTGGACGGTAACAGCCGCTACTGTTTTCTCGATCCCTATGTCGGCGGCGCGCTGGCGGTGGTCGAGGCGGCGCGCAACCTGGCCTGCGTCGGCGCCCGGCCGGTGGGGCTTACTGACTGTCTCAATTTCGGCAGCCCGGAAAATCCCGCCGTGATGTGGCAGTTCGCCCAGGTGATTCGCGGCATGCGTGACGCGTGCAGCGCGCTCAAAGTGCCGGTTGTGAGCGGCAACGTGAGCTTCTATAATGAAACCGACGGCGCGCCGATCTATCCGACGCCGACGATAGGGATGGTGGGGCTGCTCTCGAAGGTGGAGCGGGTGGTGACGCCGTGGTTTAAGTCCGCAGGCGATATCGTCGTGCTGCTCGGGCGCACGCGAGAAGAGCTGGGAGGCAGCGAGTATCTCAAACAGATTCACGGTATGATAAAGGGCACACCGCCCTGGATCGATCTCAAGCTGGAGCAGGCGGTGCAAAACTGTTGCCTGGAGGCCATCGACCAGGGAATCCTTCGCTCCGCTCACGATGTCTCCGACGGTGGCTTGGCTGTTACCCTGGCGGAGTGCTGCATCGGCGGGCCGGATAGGCCGATGGGCGTGCGGATCGAATCGCACGAGATGATTCGCGGCGACGCGCTGCTCTTCAGCGAGTCCCAGTCGCGCATCGTCGTATCGGTAAAGGAAAGCGACGTGACCGAGCTCGAAGAAATCGCCGCCCGGCACAATGCCCCGGCGCAAGTCATCGGCACCACCGGTGGAGCGCGGTTTGTCGTCCAACCGTTGCTCCAATTGCCGGTGGAGGAGCTAAAATCGGTCTGGGCGACGGGCTTGACCGCGCGGCTGAAATAAATCGTTCAAAGGTTCAAGGGTTCGAGAGTTGCGGGATAAAGAGACGACATCCTGATACAATGGCTTCCACGATGCCGGACAAGTTTCGCGAGGAATGCGCCGTCATGGGCGTGTACGGTCATCCCGAGGCCGCCAACATGGTGTATCTCGGCCTCTACGCGCTCCAGCACCGTGGCCAGGAGTCCAGCGGCATCGTCTCCTCGGACGGTAAGGGGCTAACCTCGCATCGCCAGATGGGGCTGGTGGCCGATGTTTTCAAAGAAGACGTCATCAAGCGGCTCGAAGGTTCAAGCGCCATCGGCCACAACCGCTACTCCACCACCGGACAAAGCCATCTGAAAAACGCCCAGCCATTCGTCGTCGAATACTCGCAGGGGCCCATCGCGATCTCGCACAACGGCAATCTCGTAAACGGCACGTTGCTGCGCGAAGAGTTGGAACGGGCCGGCTCGATCTTCCAGTCCACCTCCGACACCGAGGTCATCATCCATCTGATCGCCACCTCCAAAGAGTCGTCGCTCATGGGCCGGATCATCGAGGCTTTGGCCAAGGCGCGCGGCGCCTATTCCTTGTTATTCCTTACTCTGGATCGGATGATCGCGGCGCGCGACCCGATGGGGTTTCGCCCGCTCGTGCTGGGACGTTTTCAATCCGGACCCAGCGCCGGCGCTTACGTCGTCGCCTCGGAGACCTGCGCCCTCGATCTGATCGAAGCGGTTTATTTGCGCGACGTGGAGCCGGGAGAGATTGTGGTCTTCGGTCCGGACGGGATGGAGTCGTTGAAACCGTTTCCGCCCGTCCCCCACGCCAAGTGCATTTTCGAATATATTTACTTCGCGCGCCCCGACAGCAACCTCTTCGGCCACAACGTTTATCAGGTGCGAAAAGCCTTGGGGCGCCAGCTCGCGCGGGAAAACGGCGTCCCGGCGGACCTGGTCACCCCGGTGCCCGACTCCGGAGTGCCGGCGGCTATCGGCTACGCCGAGGACTCGGGAATTCCCCTCGACTTCGGTCTCATTCGTAACCACTACGTCGGCCGGACCTTCATCGAGCCGAGCCAATCGATCCGCAACTTCGGCGTCAAGATCAAGCTCAACGCGCAGCGGGCAGTGTTGGAGGGCAAGCGTGTGGTCGTCGTTGACGATTCCATCGTGCGCGGCACCACCAGCCGCAAGATAATCCGCATGCTGCGCGACGCCGGCGCCAAGGAAGTGCACATGCGCATCAGCTCGCCGCCGACCGTCGGCCCCTGCTATTACGGCATCGATACGCCGAACCGCACCGAGCTCATCGCCGCGAACGGCTCCGTGGAAGAAATCCGCCGCTACATCGAGGCCGACACACTCGCCTACCTGAGCCGCGACGGCATGTACACTTACTTCGACGGCAAGAGCCAGGGCTTCTGCGACGCCTGCTTCACCGGCAACTATCCGGTCCACTTCGACGACGAAGGCCACACCAAGCAATTGCACCTGTTCGAAGCGCTCCAGCAGCGGTGAATTCCCGCTTGCTCTTCATCCATCCGTTCGCATACAATCCGAACAATTCAGCTGTGACGGGCGCCCTCGTTTGGCATGCCAACTGAAGCAGACACAAGAATCGTAATCGACCGGTTACTTCGGGAAGCTGGTTGGGACATTGAGAACAAGTCGCTTGTTTCAACCGAGGAGCCAGCGGCAGACGGTCGTGCTGATTACTTGCTCAAAAACCATCGGACTCAGCCGCTCGCCGTGGTAGAGGCAAAACGTTTTTCCATCGACCCCTATTCCGCTAAAAAACAAACGAAGGACTATGCTGTCGGCTTGGCTGCTCCGTTTATACTACTCAGCAACGGACGCGAGCACTACTTCTGGGACTACGAGAACGGCGATGCTCGACCGGTTCTCGGATTTCCGACTCAAGCTGACCTTGAACGCCGTGCAAACCTTCGCTTGCACCGACGCGGTGACGTAGCCAGCTCGTTGCGTGCCATTCCTTATCCTTCGCGGTTCCGTTTCAAAGGCGAGGACGTTGACGCGCGACCGTATCAGGTCCGGTGCCTCGAAGCGGCGGATGACGCTCTCGTCGCGGGGCGTCGTCGCATGCTTTTTGAGATGGCTACCGGTACCGGAAAAACACTGACCATTGCCATGCTGATAAAGCGTTGGTTCCAAGCCGCGGCCATCTCCCGAGTGCTTTTCCTGGCCGATCGGATCGAGCTCGCGAAGCAGGCGGCACAAGATACGTTCGCAGACTATTTGCGCGAGTACCCAACGAAACTACTATATGGTGGCAAGCGAAGTCTTGAAGGCCAGATCGTGGTAGGAACACTCGACACAATCGCGGGCCAACTTGGCGCGGGCGGGTTTGGGCATGCTTACTTTGATCTCGTGGTTACGGACGAATGCCACCGCTCCATCTACAACACCCACCGGGCCACGCTCGCCCACTTCGACGCGATTCACATTGGTCTCACCGCCACGCCGAACCCCGGTGAACTGCGCTGGATCAGCGAGCATGAACGTCAGCTGGTACGTAGCACCTATATGTTCTTCGATTGCTGGGATAGTGCTGCGCAGGAAGGCCGCCCTACTTTCGCCTACGCGCTACGCGACGGTATCCGCGAGCGTTATCTCGCCGACTACAAGATTTACGTCGCCGAGTCTCGTCTGACCTTTGAAGGCACGACCTGGGAGGATGAAGAGATTGCATTCAGCGATTGGGGCCGCACCGCCGAATCCGAGGATCGCCTTAAGCTCCTGATCGACGAGTATTTCCGTGTCGAAGAAGAACGCCCTCAGCCGCATCCACGAAAAACGATTGTCTTCGCCGTGCGCGAAAGGCAAGCATCGATTCTTGAGCGCCTTTTTAACAAGTTTCTGCCCGACGCAGCTTGCTTACGCATCGCTCAACAAACCAACCGTTCACCGGCGGAGGTGCGACAGAGTTTCGCGCAGAAAATCACCTGCTACTCAAACAACTCCAATCCGAAGCCCATCATCGATCGTTTCAAGTTCGACCCATTGCCGGTCATCGCCGTGTCGGTGGATATGCTCGACACTGGCTACGACCACAAGGAAGTCGAAAACCTGGTAATGCTGCGACCCACTACATCTGCTATTAAGTATGCACAGATGCGGGGCCGTGGTAGCCGGCTTTGCCCGCGGATTGGCAAGACGGATTTCCTTATCTACGATTTCGTGAACAACACCGCCAATTTCGACGATCCCGGCCAGCAGTACCATCGACCCAGGCCAGTCGGGAGCCGGGCGCGTCATGGACAGGCTCCCGATGATCAAGACGGTGGCGACATTGTTCCACCACCGCCCGTTCGCCCGCGACTGCCAAGCGAATTTACGGTCATCGGCGAAGGTTCGCTCGAAGATGTTTTTCGTCGTCGGCAGATGATCATCGTCGGACCGGAGGGCTTGGCGATCGACCGCCGCGAGTATCAGGACCGATGGCGCGAGCGCATCCAGGAACTCCACGAAACCGACCCAGCCGTTCAGAAAATCCTGGCTGGGGAAGAGTTGAGCCAAGAGGAATGGGAAGTTCTGGGGCATAAATTGAACGCCCCGGAGTTCTGGTTCGACGAACCTGCGCTGCGCAAGGCGTTCGATCAGCCGACCGGCTCGCTGAGCGATTTTATTCGTGCGGCTCTCGGGCTTTATCAATTTCCTACCCGCGAGCAACGGGTGGAAGGCGCTTTCAATGTCTGGGTAGCGGAGCACTCTGAGAGCATCAACCCCGCGCAGGCGAAGATGTTGAGGCTGCTAAGAAACGTCGTGCTCGCCACCGTGCGCGAAACCAAATATGTGACGCTTGATCCAACAATTTTCACCAAGCCGCCATTTACATTTCAGGGCGGCCGGGCTCGCGCCGAAGCGCTTTTTGGACGCGACCGTCTCGCCGCGATCATGCAGGAACTAAACGATCTGATAAAGGCCAATTGAAATTATGGATAATGCCGGGCTCCAATCTCTCCTCAAACGTCTTTGTAATGTGCTGTGGTCAGCCAACGTCACCAATCCGATCACCTACGTTACGCAGATTTCTTACCTGCTCTTTCTGAAAATGCTGGAGGAGATGGAGGCTGAGCAGCGTGATGCGAATTCCACAAATGGCCGGACTAAGCCAGAGCTGTTCAAGGTGATCAAGATCGGCGACGAAGAAGTGGATTTTGGCAAACTCCGGTGGTCTGTTCTTACTTCAGATCCTGACAATGAGCGCATGCTTCGAACCCTGCGCGACCTTTTGCCAAAACTCGCGCTACACCCTGCGCTATCACCAGCAGCGCGCGCGCTGTTCGAGGATTCCGCCATCGTGATTCCCGACGGCGCCACACTTCGCCGGGCAATTGACATTATCTCACCGGTTCATTTCCTTGCCGAGGACGCGGATGTGAAGGGCGATCTCTTCGAAATCCTCGTCAACGATCTCGGCAGCCAGAAACGCGCCGCGCAGTTTCGTACGCCGCGCCATCTTATCCGCATAATTGTCGAGATGGTGAACCCGGAAATTGGCAAAACCATGTGCGACTCGGCATGCGGCACGGCCGGATTCCTAATCGCGACTTGCGAGCACATCCTGCTCGCCAATACTTCTCCTGAATTCGTCCGCGAAGTCGTCGCTCCTTACGGGCTGCCGGTAAAACGCGGCATCGGCGACCTTCTGAAGCCGTCGCAGTGGGAATTCTTGCAAAAGGGGACTCTGCACGGCTTCGAGGGCGACAAAGATATTATCCGCATGGCCGCTATGAATGCCGTGCTTCATGGTTTCGACTACTCTCCCATTGTCCGCCGAGACTCGATCTGCGGCAGCGAGGACAAATGGGACGAAGTGCAGTTCGACTTCATCCTCGAAAACCCGCCCTTTTCGGGTCAGCGCGGCGACGCCAAACGTTCCCTGCGCGTCGAGAAAGGCGACAAGTACGTGCTCTTCCTCGCCCATGCGCTGCGCAGTCTGCGCCCCGGCGGCCGCGCCGGCATCATTTTCCCCAACGGTATCTTATTCGGCGACTCAAACGCGCACCTCGAAGTAAAGAAGCGCTTGCTCCAAGAATGCGACCTGCAAGCCGTGGTCACGTTGCCCAAGGGCATGTTCGAACCCTACACGCCAAACCCCACTTGCTTCCTCATCTTCCAGAAGACGGGCAGGCCCACGGAGGAAGTCTGGTTCTATCGAGTTCAAGGCGACGGCTCGTCGCTCAAAAAAGCCCGCAAGTTCGGCCCACAGTATCGCAACGACTTTCCCGACCTGCTTGGCAAATGGCCAAAGCGCGAGACTGCTGACGGCGCGGCCTGGCGCGTGCCTGTGGAGAAAATCGTCGCTAACGGCTACAACCTCACGCTCTCCGGCCTCGGCCTTGTCGAGCCGGAGAAGACCGACCACCTCGAACCAGACGAAATCCTTATCTCAGTGGCCGAGAAGGAACGGCGGATTCTCGAAATCATCGAGGAGATGCGAGCGGCGGTGACGGAGGAATGAACGACTGGGAAATGAAATCTCTCGGTGAAGATGGACTACTCCTCGGAGTCAATCCAGGCTTTGCGTGCGGCAAGAAAGACATTGCCGATGGCGTGCCTCATCTTCGCATGAACAACATCTCAAAGGACGGTTTGCTTGAGATGTCGTTGATTCGCCGGATTCCGCATGACGTTGCTGAAACTCAAAACCGATTTGTCGAACCCGGTGATATCCTGTTCAATAACACCAACAGTACAGAACTGGTCGGCAAGAGCTGCATCTTCACCGGTTGGCAGGAGCGCTGCGCGTTCAGCAATCACCTCACGCGGCTTCGGCCTAATCCTGAAAAGCTATGTGCCGAGTGGCTGTTCATATACCTTCGCAACCTTTGGCTGCAAGGCTACTTCGCAGCGAATTGTGTCGAGTTCGTCGGCCAATCAGCGTTCAACAAAGACAAACTCCTTGAGGTGAGAATCCCCGTGCCGCCATTGGCTGAGCAGCGGCGTCTAGTCTGTCGGATTAAAACACTGACGGGTCGTCTCGAACAGGCCCGTCAAGCCCGCCACACCGCTATCAGTGAGACGGAGACAATCCTTCAGGCAGTCCTGGACCGTGCGTTCTCGGATGAGGTCGAGCGCCGAGTGCCAATCAAGGAGCTCGGCGAAGTACGAGGCGGCATCCAAAAGACTCCGCAGCGAACAGCGGGCGCAAATCCCGTGCGATACCTGACAGTGGCGCACGTCCGCCGCGACGAGATACGGCTCGATGACCCGCGTTACTTCGAAGTGAGTGCTGAGGAATTGGGCCGTTGGCAACTCGAACCCGGGGACGTCTTGGTGATCGAAGGCAACGGCAGCGAGGATCAGATCGGAAGAGCAGCGCTTTTTCGCGGCGAGATCAAACACTGCGTCCACCAGAACCACGTCATCCGCGTCCGGCCAGACCGCGAACAGATCGCCCCTGCTTTTTTGAATGATTATCTCAACAGTCCCGCAGGGCGGAGGGAAGTGCAGCAACGCGGCAGAACTTCCACCGGACTGCTTTCCTTGAGCGTCGGAAGAATCAAAGAGATTGAAGTTCCCGTGCCACCGCTGGAACAACAGTGCGCGGTGGTGTCTCATATCGAGGCGGTGAAGAGCAAATCAGTGGAGTTGCAACGGTTACAGCGGGAAGTCGATGCGGAGCTGGCGTCGTTTGCGCCCGCGCTATTGGCCAAAGCCTTTCGAGGCGAGTTGTGAAGCCGACGGGGTACTAACACCATGCCTACAACATTTAACGGTTATGAGATTATCTCGAATATTGGCTCCGGGGCGTTCGGGCGAACCTATCGAGTCAGGAAAGCGGGTAACATTTACGCCATGAAAGTGCTCAAGCCCGAAGCGATCCGTGACGAAATTGACCGAAAACGTTTCCAGCGTGAGTGCCGCGCTTTGCAGAAGATTACGAGTGAATACGTTGTGCCATATTTTGATCACGGCGTTGTCGAGCAAGATGGCGTGGAGACTTACTATATCGTCATGGGCTTTGTTGAAGGCAGTGATCTTCAGCGCCGTCTTCGCGGGCGAAAATTTCCACTCCCTGAGTCTGAAATCAGAACAGTCCTGAGCCAGGTGCTCAAAGGCTTGTCCGACATCCACGACCAGCGGATCATCCATCGCGACCTCAAACCAAGCAACATTTTCATTACAAAAGACGGCGCGGTCAAAGTCTTGGACTTCGGGCTTGTGAAGATGATCGACTACACAACACTGACCATGAAGGGTGCAGCAGTGGGGACACCGCTGTATATGTCACCCGAGGAGATGCAGGGGAAGGAAATCGACCACCGCAGTGACCTCTATTCTTTTGGAGTCCTAATATACCATCTTTTGACTGGGACCTATCCCTTTACTGGTGATAACGCGATGCAGCTCATGTACCGCGTCACTCAGGAGGTCCCGAAGCGGCCAACCGAGCATAAACCCGAGATTGCAAACCGCCTAGAAAATATCGTACTGCGGCTCTTGGAGAAAGAACCATACCTACGCCCATCGAGTGCCGCAGAGGTAGCTGAGTTACTTGAGCGTACGCCGTTCTTTCGCGAGGACGAGGTGCTGGTATCGGTGGACAAAACGTGGGGATTCGCACGGCGAATGTGTTTCATCCGGTTGCTTCACAATGAAAAGGGTGTAATGGAACGCTTTCTTGCACGTGAACCTGTAGACGGTGTGGTTTTCCAGGCGAATTATGTTCCACGGTATGAGGGGCATCTCCAAATGCTTCGGGCAAAGAGTGTACCGTACTTCTTTGATCCGAGTACGAATCGACTGGCCTATTCGAAGTTCAGCGAGACGCAAGGGCTCCGGGAACTGCCATATGTGTTTGACAAGATGAATAGACTGACGCCGGCAAAGCTGCGCTCACTTCAAGACATACGACGCTACGTGCGCGAAGTGCTTAACTGGCAGATCCAGCACGGCTGTACATACCTGGTAGCGCCGTTTCATTTCAGTAAGACATTGACGTCGGAATGGTTAGAAGTCGATCTCAAACTAATCTCGGAGGCGCGGGAGTATCTAACGACGAAGAGTCGTGATGAGAAGCTCTTCGCGGGGATCTGCACGAATATTGAGGATTTGACAGACGAAGAGAACCGAAAACTTCTTGTCAACCGCTACTCGAAGCACCCCGTGGATGGGTACCTTTTCTACATTGACCTGATCCAAGAACAGACTAATGTGCCGGCACAGCTGTATAGCTACCTGAGCATGTTGGTGGACTTTAAAGCGCTAGCCTCGATTTCCACGCCAATGGGAAAGAACTAACAGTGGAGGGCGTGGATACGCGTTGGGTTTAGGAGAACTCGATGACGAGTTTTTTGCCGGCGAACCAGGGCATGGGAGTGGGAGTATTCGCCAAGCCTGAAGA
>JAUYJC010000437.1 GCA_030688735.1 Deltaproteobacteria bacterium | reverse complement strand
CGCGCGCCATCGCCCGTGACGTCTATGGCCAGGACCGCGTCGCCCAGGTGATCGCCTATCTCACCGCCGCCTACGTGCTCGGGCCGATGGTGGCGCCGCCGATCGGCGGCCAGCTGACCGCGCTGTTCGGTTGGCGTGCGCTGTTCGTGTTCGCGTCGGCAGTCGGGCTGCTGGTGATACTTGCGGTGGCCTTTGCGGTGCCGGAAACCCGCGCTCGCAGCGCTGCCCTGCCGTATGGCCTGTTCGCCGGCTACCGGTCGCTATTGCGGCGGTGGCGCTTCGTAGGCTTCATGCTGCAGCCCGGACTACTGTCGGCGGCTTTCTACACCCAGGCGACCGCGGTCTCGTTCCTCGCCGCTGAGCATCTCGGCGCCGATGCCGCCAAGATCGGTTTGTGGTTCTTCGCTTTCCCGATAGGCTTCATGTCCGGCAGTTTCATCTCGGGCCGAATCGGCGCCAACCGTTCGATCGAATTCATGACCATCCTGGGCGGTCTCGTAGGTATCGCCAGTGGCGCGCTGCTCGTCGGCTGGCTCTATTTCGGCGGCGTCTCGATGGCCGGCGCTCTACATCCCAGGTATCTTCGTCAGCCTCGCCCAGGGTCTCTCCATGCCCTACGCTCAGGCCGGTGCGATGGCCGTCGACCCCGAGCTTGTCGGTTCGGCGTCGGGCGCGGTGGTGTTCTCGCAGTTTTTCTGGCCGGCCGCGCTGCAGCAGCTCACCGGTCTGCTCGCGGATGGTACCTGGGTACCGATGGCGACGGTGCAGTGCGTCGCAGTAACGGGAGCCCTGCTCGCCGGCTGGATGGCGGTGCGGGCCAAGGACTAACGTTCAAAGACACGAAATCTTTGGCGAGTCACTCAATTTAGCTTCGGAGTCGAAACCTCGCCGCTTGCGACTAGCCAAAAGCAGCTTGGGTTGCGTGCCGCTTATCGTGTATAAGATAAAGAATAAAACACGATGAAGAAACGACGCGGTCATCACCATGTTGGCAAAATCAAGAAGAATGGAATGCGACCGGTTTCGCCGGGTGAAATTCTCGCCGAGGAGTTTTTAAAACCGCTGGGTCTGGCGGCGAACGCACTCGCGAAGGCGATCGGAGTGCCGCCCAACCGGATCACGGCGATTCTAAAGGATGAAAGAGGCATCACAGGGGATACGGCGATCCGGCTGGGAACGTTTTTCAAAACATCGGCGGAATTCTGGATGAACCTGCAAATGACCTACGACTTGCGTAACACCGAGAAGGCACTGCCGGCGAGGATGAGAAAGAGTATCGAAGGCAACAGGAGTGTGCTGGCATGATACGCAAGACCGACGACGGCAAAAGCCAAATCCCGCCAATCGCTAGTCGAGAAATATTGGCCGGCGAGATGAGGAAGGCGAGTTAGTAGCTCGCGACGTTTACGACGAACATCAAAATTAAAGACTTGACTCTGAAGGGTGATCCGTCCGCTTGTGGTACGGTAATAGACCTGACCCCGTGAGTTATCGACCCCGTGAGTTATCATGCCACCGCTATCGAAACCGACGAGCACCTGCATCGCTGTCTCGTGTACATTGACTTCAATATGGTCCGCGCAGGCGTGGTCGACCATCCTGTAAAGTGGGAGCACAGCGGCTATCATGAGATTCAACAAACGCCCAAACGGTACGCTGTGATCGATTTACCAGGATTAGTTGCGTTGTGCGGCTTTTCGAAACTGGCCGATTTCCAACAAGCCCATCGACAATGGGTAGAGGCAGCTCTTCACGGCGACTTGGCGGCGCGAGACGCGCGGTGGTCGGAAGCGGTTGCAGTTGGCAGCCTGGCTTTTGTCGAGAAGATCAAAGGCGAACTCGGAGTCAAAGCACTGCATCGCGAAGTTGAGCAGTTAGATGGAAGATATGCGTTGCGAGAACCCGGTGAAGCTTACAGCGGCCATTTCCACATCGAAAACGAGGCTCTAAACGTAGAAAACACGCCCCCATGGGAGAGAATTGTTGAAGTTCCATCAACTTAGCGTGGTCCGACCCCGCGCACCGGACCCGCGCACCATCTCTTTAAATTTATCCATAATTATTTCCAAAACTTCCATTTGGATTTTTTCTGTTGGCGTTTCAAGATTGTTTCTTTAACCTCTTTTATATTAGGATAAATGTGGTTGATAAATGCCATTTCAGTAATACCCTCTTTGAAAATGTTCATAATATCAATTCGCGGCGTCTTCCCATCTGCCTCATATTTTAATGGCAGAATGAATCCAGGGCGGGCGCGATCTTTAAGGATGGCAGATACTTCAATCTCAATATCCTCGATCAACGCCAAAATCTCTTGATCATATATACCTGTGTCATCGGGGTCGGCTTGAAGAAAGTTCATGATTTTATCTTTTTTTGAAGTGAGAGTTTCCATAATATACTCCTTGGTTGCCGAGTTATTTCGCAGGGCAAACGTGTTGTGCCAAATACTGTTGCCGTTCATCCTGTATCGGAAGCAACATTGTGGGATCGTATCGGGGGCAATAGTCTGTGCCGAAGTCGGCGTGAAGCCGGAGACGCGGTCGAAGATGTAATTGCCCCAAGCGCCCCGGTCGGTGGACGCGCGCATGGGCTTGCCGAACTCGCCGTCGTTGGGAATGTCGATGCCGATATCTTTCTGCATGCGCACGACTTCACCGATAGCCGAGCGCAGCCGCGTTTGCAGCGCCGCTTCGTCCTCCGCCGTGGCGGTTTTTTTCGCCCACATGGCGCGCAAGTCCGCCGGCCGCGGCAGGCTGCCGACATGAGTGGTAAGAATGCGTTCAGTGCTCCGTTTCATTGGCGGCTGCCTCTAGCGCCCGCTTGCTCGCGGGCAGAATTTCACAAATCGGCTAGGATGCGAACGACACGGGGTTGGACTTTTATATCTCCACGATCTTTGCAGCGCGCTCCAGCCGCAGCTTCGTCACTCGCCTAGGCCGTCTTGGCAAACCCTTCGTTGACTTCTTTCTCGTAGGCGAGCACCTTCTTGACGCTCGGGCGCTCCTGCATGCGCTTGAAAGGCGCTGCGACGTTGGGGAAGCCTGAGATATCCGCGCCCAACTGGGTGGTGCGGCGGCAGCACCAAAAGAAATGCGCGTCCGGGGCGGTGAAATGGTCGAAGAAGTACTCGCGCCCGGCCAGCCGATCGTCGCCGATCCGAATGTTCTCGAACAGACCTTCGGTCGCGAACTTGACCACGCTGTCGGACGCGCCGGCTAGGTCGCAGACTTTGGCCGGATTGTTGATGCGGCTCAGAAAGGGGTGAATGCCGCTGGCGCACCAGGCATGGAGCGCGATCGCCTGCAGTTCGTCCCACGGATCGGCGGGCAGGATCTTCGCGGCGGGGAAGGTCCGATGGACCCATTGATGGATAGCGACGTTCTCGGTCAGTACCTTGCCGTCGACCACCAGCGCAGGCACCTTGTGCTTGGGGTTGATCTTCAGGTACTCGGGCGAGAAATTCTGCCGCTTGCGGTAATTGAGCGCCCGGACCTCGAAATCGGCGCCCGCTTCGGTGAGCGTGACATAGGGAGCGAGGGCGCAGGTGTTGGGGGCGTAGTAAAGAGCGATTTCCATTTAGGGAGTGGGAATTTACTAAAATACCATTTATAATGTTTTCATACCGCATAAACGGAGGCGATGCGTATGAAGACAACGACCCTGGCACGCAATGGTGTGTCTACGGAAATGGTGGGCTTAATTTCGCGTTT
>JAUYJC010000436.1 GCA_030688735.1 Deltaproteobacteria bacterium | reverse complement strand
ATCTTCCCGGAATTTCTCTTGAGAACGTCCCCAAAGCACTTCTTCATAAAATTCATCGCTGACAAGCTCGATCCAGCACGAACGCCCGGCTTCAGGCTCGCCGGATAACTCCGGCAATACGAAAACTCGTCACTCTCAAGTAAGAAGCTAGCCAAACATATTTGACATTTTGAAATGAAGGGAACACCGAATAAGACTGTGTCTCGCGCAACGAGCGCAAAGGACGCCAAGGTGACGGGCCCCCAGGCCAGTCATCCCGAGCGAATGCGAGGGATCTAAGAAAGATTTCTCCCTTTGGTCGAAATGACAGGGCGGGGCCTTTGCGAGCTTAGCGTGCTTGGCGCGATAAATTTTCTTAAACTCATTCTGTTTAACAATTCCCTGGTTAGTATCTAATCGTCAGGTCGAGCGAGGATACCATCGATTTCTCGAGCTATTGGCGGTAATAGTGGTGTTAAGAATTGACGGACAAGCGAGGAAAAAAACTATGGCTACTCGATTTACTGGAAGCTGCCTTTGCGGTCGGGTGCGTTACGAATGTTCCGCCGATCCGTTTTTTATGGGCAATTGCCACTGCCGCGATTGCCAAAAGGCAAGCGGGGGTGCGTATGAACCTGACATCGGACTGCCGGCCGCAGCGCTAAAGATCACGGGTGCGGTTAAGTATTACGACAGCAAAGCAGACAGTGGTAATACGTTGAGCCGCGGTTTTTGCCCGGAGTGCGGTGCGAGTTTGTTCGGAAAGACCAGCGCTATGCCGGATCTCGCGATGATCACGGCCGGGAGCCTTGATGACCCGAGCCTGTACAAGCCGACCTTGGACATCTTCACCGCCAGCGCTCAGCCTTGGGATCACATGAATCCGGCGCTGGCCAAATTCCCCAAAATGCCGCCGATGGGAGGATAAGCCGAGCGATGCCGCCGACGGTAATTTCATGCAGCGGCGAGTTCAAGTCGTTCAAGCCGTTCAACCGCTTTGCTCAGTTCAAATCGTTTAACGAAGCAAAACACGGACGTTCAATTAGCGGCGAATTTACGCTTAAAACAAAGATATAGACCAGCAAGTTTTTTTAACGCGGCCGGAGAGGTAAGTGCACCAATGACGCTCATCATCAATAACCAAGAAGTCCAACAGGTACTCACGATGGAGGACACCATTGCGGCGCTGGAACAATCCTATTTGCAGCTCGCTGCCGGTGAGGCGGTCTGCCGCCCGCGCATCGATATTCGTATTCCCACCAGCGATCCGGCGCGGAACTACCAGTGGGGCACCATGGAGGGAGGATCGACCGCCGGCTACTTCGCGATCCGCATGAAGTCCGACATCATCTATGAAAAGGAATACAAAGGCGTCCTCACGCAGGAAAAGTACTGTGTGCGGCCCGGCCTTTACTGCGGCCTGATCCTGCTGACCTCGATCGAGAACGGCGAGTTGCTTGCCTTCATCAATGACGGCTACCTGCAGCACATGAGGGTCGGCGCGGACGGCGGCATCGGCGTGAAGCACCTCGCGAACAAAGAGGCGGAGGTGGTGGGTATGCTGGGCGCCGGCGGCATGGCGCGGACGCACATGGAGGCTTTCACGCGCGTGCGCAAAATTGAGAAGCTGCAGGTATTCAGCCCGACGCGCGAAAACCGCGAGCGCTTCGGACGCGAGATGGCGGCGAAATACAACATCGAGGTGAAGGTGTGCAACCGCCCCGAAGAGGTCTACAAGGGCGCCCACATCTTGGCGGCTCTCACCGATTCCGCGGTCGAGGTGACCGACGGCGCCCTGCTCGAAAAAGGCACCCACATCGTGGTCGTCGGCGGCAGCGGCAAACCCGACGCCGAGAGTCTGAAACGGGTCGATGTCTACCTGCGGTTCGGCGACACGCCGGCGCCCACCGGCCACCCTGAGCTCGCCACCGACGCCGAGCATATCGGCTATGAGGCGCGCCCGCAGCAACATAAGTATGGCGATGGCCGCCGTGACCGGCGCAAGCATGGCAACACGCTGCCGGATCGGCGCGTCACGCTGGCTGACCTCGTTGCCGGTAAGGTGAAAGGGCGCGGCTCGCCGGACCAGATCACCTATTCGGAACGCGGCAATCTGCAGGGAGCCCAGTTCCACGCGGTGGCGGGCAAGGTCTACGAGCTCGCCAAGCGAGCCGGCCTCGGGCGTGAGATTCCAACCGAATGGTTTCTGCAGGACATCCGGGACTAAAGTACAGCGGCCCGTTCCAATGGTTCCAATAATTTGCTTGTTCAAATCGTTGAAGCCGTTCAATCGCTCCCCTCGCTACACGGCCTCACAAGGCCGCTACTCGGGATGGCCGGCTGTCCTGAGTAGGCGGCGAAGCCGCCGTATCGAAGGACGCTCTGTTCAAATCGTTCAAAACGTATTTAGCTTGACCTGCGGGTCGGACCAGCGCAAGGTCTTGATTCGACGATACGAGATCGCATAAATTGAGCGACATTGAGGCTTAGCGCTCTTTTTGGGCGTGGAAATGTATGCGCTCAACTACTGGAACGATTGGAACGATTGAAACTGATTTCGTTTGCATGGGAGGTGAACACGTATGGCTTTAGTACGGTGCGTTACAGAAATGGGTATGGGAGTGGATGTGCACGGGTTGGATTACACCGCGGCCGCCAAGCGGGCGGTGTTCGATGCGATTCATCACAGCAGCTTGGGATTTCCGCGGCTGGTGGGCAAGACCGCCGACGACATGCGCGTGGAGGTAACCATCGGCGTCCCCAAGCCCGAGGCGGTGGATCGCCAGGCAGTGCTGGAAACGTTGCCCCACGGCGGCTGCCAGATCAACGTGGTTCACGGTGGATTGCAGGTGCTGAATGAAAAGGGCGACGATGGTTGGCTGATCGCCAACGCCATCATCGTCGTCAGCATCGACGACGGCAAATAGCGAAAGGATCGGGATTTTACTCCTGGGTTCAAAACGTTCAAGCCGTTCAACCGCTACGCTTCGTTCAAGCCCCCGCCTGTTTCCTCCCCGCGACGCGGGGGAGGAAGAAGACGGACACGTGAAATCTGCGGGCGACTGGCCGTATTCCTCGTTGCGGAGGTTTGTGCGGCTCGGGGTTTATCCTGTCGGTTGGGGAGGCGTCAAAGATGCCGACGGGGATGAATTTGGGAAGAGATTAGAATCATAGGGAAAATCGATGGGTATCGCTGCGCTCAACCCATCCTACGCTCTTCGATTTGCTCTACCGGACCTTCGGCGCTAATACTCGCAAAGCTCACTTCTGCGCAATCACATCACGGTGGACTCCCGCGTCAATTATCTTCTGCTCGCGACCGCGCTTCTAGGGACCTTCTTTTCGGGGACCGCGACGCGGATCGTCGGCATCTCGATGCCGACGGTGGCGCAGAGTCTCGGCACCGATCTGCTCGGCGTCTCGTGGGCATTGCTTTCCTATCAACTTTCAAACATCGGGTTTGCCGTAATCTTTGGGCGGATCTCGGATCTCTGGGGGCGGGAAAAGATGTTCGCTCTCGGGTTCCTCGTCTTCTCTGTAAGCTCGCTTCTGTGCGGCTTTTCGCAGAGCCTGTTGCAACTGATTCTGGCGCGTTTCGTTCAGGGCGTCGGCGGCGCGATGCTTCAGTCCTCAAGCCGGGCACTGGCCGCGGAGTCAGTAACCGAGGATCTGGCTGGTAGAGCCCAGGGTGCCATGACCACGGCGCATCATACCGGCTTCATCATCGGACCGAGCATCGGCGGCTTGATGATCGATTATTTCAGCTGGCGCTGGAGTTTCTTCCTGCTTGCGCCCATCGGCTTTGGCGGCATGCTGCTGGCGCTGGCCAATATGAAGAGACGCGTCGCTGAAGCTCGGCGCGCCATCGTGTCGATCGATTATCTCGGCGCGGCGTTATTGTTTGCGACGACGACCATCCTGGTCTTCATCTTCGACCGGCGCACGCAGCAGATGACCGGGGGCGCGGCGAAGAGTTTCCTCGCGGCGGCGTTTGTCGCCGGTCTGGCATGGTTCCTCCTCCACGAGTCGCGCGCCAAAAACCCGTTTGTCGATCTGACACTGTTTAAGATCCGGCGCTTCGCCTTCAGCGTGATCAGCCTGTTGATCATGGCGGCCTGCTACGCTCTGATCGGTTTTCTTCTGCCTTTTTACTTACAGGATGTCCTGCGCTTGTCGCCCACTCAGATCGGCCTCCTATTCATGGCGCCGTCGGTCTTGACGGTCGCGGTGGCGCCGCTTAGCGGCATGTTGTCCGATCGTATGGGACCGCGACTTCCGGCCAGTATCGGGGTTTTGTTCATGATCGTCGCGCTCGGCATTGGCGGGCTGCTGCGCGCCGATTCCCACTGGCTGCTGCCGACCTTGTTGATCGTCGTGAGCGCCATCACCAATGGTCTTTTTAACCCCGCCAACTCCACGGCGATGATCAGCATGATGCCGCGAGAGCATCGCGGTTTCGCCTCCGCCGTCAATCACCTGACCTTCGGCCTCGGCAATGTCATGGGCATCGCCCTCGGCGGCCTGTCCATGTCGCTCGCCTTCGAGCATTACACTGGCATCAAGAGCGCGAGCCTGACCCCGCAAGATCCCGTGGGATTCGTGGCCGCGCTCAACCTGACCTTTCTGCTCGCCACGGCGCTGGGCATCGTCGCGGTGGCGACGTCGTCGGCGCGCGGCAACGGCAAGGCGTGAGACGGTTCTTGCTTTAACGCGGCGCGGGGCCGTGGTGAACGTCAGGCTAACGAATACTGCCGGGAAAGGCATGCATTCGATATAAAGAGCACAAGGCTCAAGATTTTTCTGTAGTTATCCCCGGCAGGGCTAGACGGAGTTGGGTATCAAGTGACGTTGGACTAGTCGGGTGCATCGCGATCGGCTGCTAGGTAGCGCTCGCCCTTGCCGGTCAATTTCCACATCTGGGGGGATTCGCTCGGAACGCAGGCAGGGGACTGCGCGCAGTGTTTGCAGGACGGCTCGCATCCAGCCGTGACTTTTTCCAGGTAGCCCAAGCGCTCCAGGGTCTCCACCATCAGGCGCACCTGCTGGACGCTTACGCCGAGCTCGCGCGCAACGTCTGCGGTCTCGGTGGTATCTCGGCCGAATGCCAGGCGCAGGAATTTCCTAAGCATGGGTAACGCCCCAGCCGAACCATTGGGAGGTTTGAAAGACCAGGACCGCGGCGCCGAGGGCGATGAGAAACATTATACCGATGCCGAAGAGGACCCAGCGCCAGCTTCCCATCTCTTGGCGCATCACCGCGACCGTGGCCGCGCAGGGGATGAACAACATGGTGGCGGTGAGAAATGCCAGCCCGGAGGCGGGCGCCACGCTTGCCACGAGCGTTTGTGCGAGTCCTATTCCTTTTTCACCGCCGCCGTATAGGATGCCCAGGGTCGCGATCGCATTCTCCTTCGCCATAAAACTGCTAAGTAACGCCACCACCAGACGCCAGTCCATGCCGAGCCATTCACCCAAGGGACCAAGCGCGTGGCCGAATCGGCCGAGATAGCTGGATTCGAGGTCCGGGCCGGGAAAGTTTCCCAATGCCCAGACGAGCAGCGACATCAGCAGGATGAAACTTCCCGCTTTCGTCAAGAACATTCGGGTGCTGTGCCAGACGAAATGGGCGATGCTCCGAGCGTTGGGCGTGTGATAAAGCGGCAGCTCCATAATAAAAGGCAGGCGGTGGCCGCGGAACAAAGTTTGATTGAGCGCGATGCCGATGACGGCGAGCACTACGATATTAGCCGCCACCAGTCCGACGGCAACCGGCAGCGCCCATTTGCCGAAAAACGGCGGCACGAGAAAAGCAAGCACCGCCAGCCGCGCGCTGCAGGGTACCAGCGGCGCAAGCAGGATGGTCAGGAGCCGGCCGGAGCGCGCCTCGATCACGCGCGTGCCCATCACCGCGGGCACATTGCAGCCGAAGCCGAGAAAAAGCGGCAGGAAACTTTTGCCGTGTAAGCCGAGGGCGTGCATGAAGCGGTCCATGACGTAGGCGACGCGCGCCAGATAGCCGGTGTCTTCGAGGAGCGCGAGCGCGGTGAAAAAGACCACCAGGACGGGTAAAAAAGTGAAAACAACTCCCGCTCCGCCCGCTACACCGTCGGCAAGGAGACCCGAAGTCCAGGGCGGCATGGCGGAAAGGCCGGCTCGGATCGATGTCCGCACCGAGGTGACGACATGAACATCCAGCCATTCTTGGATGGGGCTCGCGACCTGGAAGGTGACCCCGAAGATCAGGGCGAACGCGGCGAAGAGTAACAACATCCCCCAGAACGGATGCACCGCGTAGCGATCCAGCCGATCGGTAAAGCTCACCTGACCCAAACGCGGTTGCTTGACCGCGGCTCGCACCATTCGGCCGATCCATTCATAACGGCCGCTGGTGATGTCGAGCACGGCGTCCTCGTGGCGATGGAGCAACTCCTCGATCTGTCGCCAGGCGCCGTCCGGAAGCCAGGCGCGCGCAAGTTCGGTGATCTCGCGGTCGCCCTCCAGAAGCTTCAGCGCGACCCATTCTGCGAAATAAGGCGGCGGCACGGACTCTCCCAGCAATGCTTTTACGGTCGCGAGCACGTCGCGATGCGCCGTGCCGACTTCGGGCCGCGCCGGCTTGATTTTTTCGGGGTCGCGGGCCAAGCGCACCGCCTCGGCGATCAGCGTTGACACGCCCTCGGCCCGGCTGGCGACCAGCGGCACCACGGATATGCCCAGGGCGGCGGCGAGCACATGCGCTTCGATCTCGATACCCTCCGCGGTCGCGACGTCCATCATGTTGAGGCCAAGGATCAGCGGCGCCGGGAGCCAGAGGAGTTCGGATAGTAAGTAGAGATTGCGCTCGATGGCGGAGGCGTCCGCGATCATGATGACGACGCTGGGGCGCTCCCGCAGGATGAAATCGCGGGCGATCCGCTCCTCGGGCGAATTGGCGGTTAAACTATAGGTCCCAGGCAAATCGATCACACGGAGATTAACACCGTCGTAAGAATGAATACCCTCGCGGCGCGCGACGGTCTTGCCCGGCCAGTTCCCGACATGCTGGCGCAAGCCGGTGAGCAGGTTGAAGACCGTGGACTTGCCGACGTTCGGCTGGCCGGCCAGGCCGACAAGCAGAGATGGCGATGCGCTTTCTTCCGGAATCATCCGTCCAATTCCTCGACCAGAACCTTCTTTGCTTCGTTGCGTCCTAACGCGACGCGGGTGTTGTGCGCGCGTACGAGCATGGGGCCGTCTTGCGAATTCTGCAACACATCGAGATCCGATCCCACCACGAGCCCCAGGGCCGCGAGCCGGCTCAACAATCCCCGCCCGCCGTCCACGCGCCGCACGACGATGCGCGCACCGGTCGGGACCTCGGAGAGCGGCCGATAGCGTGTTTTTTTGTCGGTCATATCCATTGGCTAAGCCCTTGCACTTTAACTTTTCCGCCGAAGTCTGTGAAGCAACATTTTGTCTCCTACGGTGGAAGCAACATCAACTCTAATAGCTATTCCCTGATGCCAAGCGGTGGTCGGTGTCCTCTGGCCTTTTCAGCTAATCTTCTTTGCTGCGCGGAATAAGGTTAGGCCTGTTAGGGAGGCTGGCATTCTCGCAGGAACTCCGGATGCCTGCGAAAATTCCGCAGAGCCATCCTAAACTGTTCGATCTGGATCTCCGGTCCGAACCCCCGGCTTCGGAAGGTCCCCCGTCTCCGAGTCTACGAGCTTCAAGATTACGTTTATCTCAAAGCTCTCAATCTCCAGCGCCTTCCTGAAAGCTTCTTCGACTGTGATCGCCGGAGTGCCTTTGCTGAGGTAAGCCGTCAACTGCCCCTTTAAGCAGGTAGCGCCCTCGCGACCAGTACCAGTTTCCGACTTCCCAGCGCAGTTCTGGCACGCCACCTTTATGGCCATCAGAATGGCTGCTTGCCGTTCTTTTACCATCCCCATCTCCCACCAGAAGTCCCTGAGGCTGGGATGATTGAGAAACAGGTGGGAGAAGCGAAAATAGACCTTGCTTGTGAGGCGCTCGATCTCAGCGAAGGCCTGCAAGGAGTCGTGGTTTTTTAGCTTCTCCATGTGCTTCCACCCGAAGGCTAGCTCGCTCCCCTCGAGTCTGCAGTGAGACCCGATGTTCTCACTCGACTGGCCCGTTATATCTCGGAGTTCCCTTGCCAGGCCGGAAAGCCCTCCTTCAAGATAGACAGGGACCTCGTCTCGTGGTGCACGTGAACCATGCCCGTCTGACCGACATTGATGTTTCATTTCGTACATTTTCCCCTCCGTGAAAAATAAAAAGCCCGATGCCCCGCCATGCTTGACGGATCACCGGGCTCTGGGTTCAAGACCTCTGGCCGCTGATTAATTCAAAACACTATCCGGCCGTCGAGTTACACTGTTATTCTCACCGCCGCTCTGCCATCCAACGGCACGATGACGTGCCGTTTGCATCTGCGGCATTTTAGTTCTACGCCGTCTTCAACTACCCGGGCCAGCAAACTGCCGCAGCAACAACGCAGCGAGGTTGCTCGCTTCACGGCTGCGCTGTTCTTGGCGCGGTTATGTTCGGAACGAGGTTCCATTTAATTGGTCCTCCGGCTTTGATTGGCCAGCCAAAGTGACGTGGCGACGAAGGCTATAACCATGGCACCCTGAGCCGCCAAAGTTTCTACGGTCGGGTAAATTCCGAGGATTGGTAACTGCGATGAAAAACTGAGCGACGTGGTCGGCAACCAGAGTGCGGCTTGCAGCTCTTTGACGCCGTTGCCGGCGAAGATGAACGCCATAATATAAAGCAGTGTGCCGGTGGCGCTGAAGAAGTATTTCAGCGGCATCCTGAGTCCGAGTTTGAGAATGGCGAATGCGGCTAGAATCAACGCGGCAAAACCTCCTGCAAGCCCCCACAATACGGGTCCATGGTCGCCTTCGTTCTGTAGCCAAAGCGCCTGGTAGAAAAGCACGACTTCGAAGGCTTCGCGGTAAACCGCGAAAAAGGAAATGCCAGTGAGGCCAAGAATGCGTCTCGTGGAAATGCCCGCCCTTACTTTTTGCTCGATGAAACCGCGCCATTTCCTCACTTCCGAGCGCGTGTGCAGCCAGTAGCCAACGTAAAACAACGCGATGGCGGCGAAGACGGAAATAAAACCTTCCATGCTTTCGCGGTGGCGCCCGCTGAGGGTCAGGACGGTTTCGGTCGCCAGCCAGGTCAGTCCACCGGCAACCAGCGCGAGCATCCAGCCCAGATGGATATAGCGGATGACTTCCGTGGCGCCCATGACTTTTAACATGGCGATGATTGCGGCGAGGATCAGGGCGGCCTCTAAACCTTCGCGGAGGATGATCAGGGCGGAGTTGGCGAACAGGTAGTAGCCCGACAAACTATCATCGCGCGCCAGGATTTGAGAGGCTTGATCGAGTTTGGCTTCTATTTCGCTATGGCGCTTTAGAATTTCGTCAGCCGGCTCGCCCTGCTTGATGGCATTGCGGAATTGCGTAAGGTGCCCCTCCAGGCCCCGACCCAACGAGGCGTCTTTGGCGAACAGGGCTGGCTCGGCGAGTTCGAAGCCGTCGAGATACGCTTCGACGGCCTTTTGATAAGCTTTTTCTTTGTCGCCCCTGCCGTAGAGATCAACGGCTTCGCGTAACAAACCCTTAGCAATCGACAACGGATCGGACAGTTTCGTTTCCAGTAGACCGCGCCGCAGGTAAGCAAGCAGGTTTAGCGCCTCCGACTCGCCGCCAGCCAATGGCTTGAGCTGCTCCAGCAATTGCTCGTCGGAATGGGTCGCCAGCATGGCCACGGTGCGCAACTCATCGGGGACCTTTTTTGACTGAATCAAAGCGGCGCCCGCTTTAGCGGAGTCCGCCGAAAAGCGCAGCGAAAAAACAAAAAACGCCACCTGCCAGCGCTGCTCTTCGCTCAGCGCGGCGAAGGAGGCCATCGCCGTGCCTTCGATGCCGAAGCTCGCCGTATTAAACGCCTTGAAGGGGGACAAGCCGGCCATCCGTTCGGGATCAGTAAAGTTGGCGGGCAGCGGGGTTTTGGGATTCATCGACTCGCGGCCGGATCCATCCCCTTTGCCAGTGTCGCCGTGACATTGGGCGCAATTTTCCAGATAGAGCTGCTTGCCGTCGGCGAGAGAAGGCAAACGTTTCGGATAGGGAGTGATCTTGTACGCGGTGATCAGTTTATCTTTGATGCCTTGCGCCAAGGCGGCAACGAGTTTCGCCCCCGACTTGTTCTCGACGTGGGTCGCCAGCGTCTTCAGGTTTTGTTCGATGCCCGCCTTGTCGCCCTGCTCGGCCTTTTTCAGTTGGGCCAGGAGTTCAAGACTCCGCTTGGCGAACTCCTGCATCTCCTGGAATTCGTCTTTGCTGACGATCTTTCCATCTTGAACCGCGTTTTTGTAATCACCGCCGATATAGTCGACCAAGGCGAGAATTTTTTTGGCTTCATCCGCGGCGGCCCACAGGATGGTGGTTGTGAAAAGCAATGAAGCAACGCTCAGGAGAAGGTACGTGTATCTGCTCTTGGGCGGGGTAGTTTTAGTCGATGAAGGCATAGTCAGCTACCGGGCACGCCGTTGCGCGTCTTGCGGTTCAGGCCCGATCGCGCAATTTGCCGAGAGAGCAAGATTAGTGGTACCAGGGCAATCCCGACGATCAGGAGTGACGGGCCGGCGGCCTCGGCGATCCGCTCGTCCTTAGCTAGGTTGTAAGCCTCGACCGCGAGCGTGTCGAAATTGAAAGGCCGCATCGCGAAGGTTGCCGGCAGTTCCTTCATCACATCGACGAATACGAGCAGCGCCGCGGTGGTGACACTGCCCGACATGATTGGGAGATGCACACGCGCTAGCGTACGAGCGGGCGATAGGCCGAGACTTCGCGAGGCATTGTCCATTGAGGGCGTTACACGCATGAGCCCAGCCTCGACGGTCTGGAACGCGACCGCGAGAAACCGGACCAGGTAGGCGAAGATTAGCGCGGTCATCGAGCCGGTGAGGAGTAAACCGGTCTTCACGCCAAACTCCTCCTGCACCCATGTGGCGATCGCGTTGTCGATTTTACCGAGCGGCAGGAGAATTCCGACGGCGAGCACCGCGCCAGGCAGGGCGTATCCGAGGACGGCCAACCGGTTGGCGCCCAGGACCAGCGGACTCTTTACGGTCCGTGCCGCGTACGCAAGCAACAGGGCCACCAGGACTGCCGCTGCGGCCGCCACACCGGCCAACGTGAAGGTGTTGGTAACCAGCGAAAGCGTTCGCGCGCCAAATCGCGCCAACGGTTCGCCGGCCGCGAGTCCCAACAATATGCCGACCGGCAATAAAAACCCAAACAGAATCGGAGTCATACACAGAGCGCTGGCAGCTAAGGCACGCCAACTGCGCAAGCGTTGCGGCGCCATTGGGGTCCGTTTCCCCGCATAGCGCGCGCTGCCTCGGTGATGCCGTTCCAAGGAGAGAATTGCGAGCACGAACACGAGCAAGCAGGTCGCGAGCTGTCCGGCCGCCACACGATCGCCGAGCGTAAGCCATGCGCGGTAGATGCCGGTCGTGAACGTGTTGACCGCGAAGTAAGAAACGGTGCCGAAGTCGGCGAGCGTCTCCATGAGCGCGAGCGCGGTGCCGGCAACGATCCCCGGGCGAGCGAGCGGCAAAGCAACGCGCCAAAATCTGCCCGAGGGGCCGTAACCGGCGAGATGCGCCGCCTCGATGGCGGATCGCGGCTGATCGAGAAAGGCGGCACGCGCGAGCAAATAGACGTAAGGGTAAAGCGCGAACGATAACATCACCGCAGCGCCGGGTAGCGAGCGGATTTCCGGAAACCAGTACTCACGAATCTGTAAACCGGTGATTGCGCGAAGTGTCGTTTGCACGGGGCCGGCAGGCTGGAGCCAGTCGGTGTAGGCGTACGCCATCACATAGGCCGGCATAGCCAGAGGCAAGACCAGCGCCCACTCAAGAATATGCTTGCCCGAGAAGGTGTAAGCAGTCACGAGCCATGCCGAGACCACACCGCAGGAGATCACGCCGGCGGCCACCATGAGAACGAGTAGAAAGGTGTTCCAGATATAGTTCGGCAGCACCGTCGAGACGAGGTGGGACCAGGTCGTCTCGCTCGGCAAAAAGACGTTCCAGACCACGGCCAAAACCGGGGCGAGCACGAGCGCGGCCGTCACGAGTGACACCCAGCCGAGCCAGCCGAGCCGAGGGTTGGGGGAGCCCAGGGAGATTCGCAAGCGAGCGGCGGTAGCAGTCGTCATAAATCCTTGCAACAGGCGCCCGAAACGGGATTGTTCATTTCCAGCCGACTTTGTCGGCGATGCGCTGGGCCGCAGATTGGGTTTTGCCGAGATTTGCTAACGGGAGCGAATCGATCTTGAATTCACCGAATGATTCAAGCTCCGGATTGGCAAGCTTGACGCCCTTCACCGTGGGCCACTCGTTGTTGCCTTCGGCAAACAAAGTCTGCGCCTTATCGCTCGCCAGGTATTCGAGGAATTTAACTGCGGCATCGCGATGGGACGCGTGTTGGAGCATGCCGCCGCCTGAAATATTCACGTGCGTGCCGCGATCAGCTTGGTTAGGCCACACGAGGCCAACCTTCTGCACCACGGCGCGGTCCTCAGACTTTTGCGAACGCATGAGGCGGACGTAGTAGTAATGGTTCGAGAGCGCGATGGCGCATTCGCCGGCTGCGACCGCGCGCAGCTGATCGGTGTCGCCTCCCCGGGGGGGGCGCGCGAGGTTAGCAACGACGCCGCGCGCCCACTCGGTCGCTTTTTCCTCCCCGAGATGGAGTATCATGCTCGAAATAAGCGAAAGGTTGTAAGGATGGCTGCTCGGGCGGGTGCAGATTTCGCCTTTCCACTTCGCGTTGGCCAAGTCCTCGTAGCGCGCGAGATCTCCGCTCTTTATTCGGGTTTTATCGTGTGCCAAAACCCGGGCGCGAGCGGAGAAGCCGAACCATTTATTGTCAGTGTCGCGATAGTGAACCGGAATCCGTTTGGAGAGTGTCGTTGATTTCACCGGCGCGAAGATGCCGGCTTGCTCGGCACGCCAAAGCCGGGCCACATCCACGGTCAAGAAGACGTCAGCGGGGCTGTTTGCCCCCTCCGCCTTAATCCGCTCGAAAAGCGCGTCCTCGCCCCCTTCGATCCGGTTGATCTTAACGCCGGTGTCCTTCGTATACCCGGTGTAGAAAGCCTCATCCGTCTGGTAGTGACGCGCAGTATAGAGGTTGAGGACTTTATCTTGGGTGAGTGCCTCGCCTATCCAAAAAATTCCTAAAAATAATCCAGCCAAAATTGCTTTAAAGTAGCTCCTGCTCGATAGAAATAAATTCATTTCTCGGGTCTCCTTGCGTTTGGTTAGCATCGCCTAGATTAGTGCATCAGCATTCGATCTATCCAATACATAATATTCGTATACACAAATAATTTAGATTTGTCAATACGGCTAATTCTATAGAGTCGATGCTTACAGTTTGTTAAACCACGGGTTAGCATGCGCTTGAAAGACTCCCATTTGGGGTGACCGGGTGAGATCAGGATTGTTAATGGTAGGGATCGGAGAAACGAGTCTGGAACGCGGTGCTACCCGGTGCGACCTGGCTAGCTGGCAGGAAAAATGATGATTGGGCTTATTTGCAAGCCCGTTGACTATAGGGACTCTTCGCTGGAAGCAACGCTGGGGAAAGCCACGACGCGGGGAAGAAGAACTTCGATAGGGACTTGGTGCCCTACGCGCCAATGCATGGGTTTTCGCTGTTCGAGATGAATAGTTGCCCCGGAGGGAAGGCGCAGCCGGTAGAGTATTTCTCCGCCGAGGAACTCTCGCTTCTCGACCGTGGCCAAAATCCCCCCCGGTTTTGAATTCACTACTTCATGGCGGATCATAACTTTGACCGGGCCCGCCGGCAGATCCGGGGGGCGAGGGAAAACACCGATTTCGGTATGGACCTCGGTCCCGTCAACAATCCCGGGGATAAAATCAGCCTGTCCGACAAAGTTGGCGACGAAAGCTGTCGTCGGGGAATAATAAATCTCTTCCGGGGTGCCAATCTGTTGCAGCTCGCCGTTTCGGATCACGGCGACCCGATCGGCCATACCCAGAGCCTCTTCCTGATCGTGGGTCACCAAAATCGCTGCGGTACCTAAGTGGCGCAGAATCTCTGCGACTTCCCCGCGCATCTGCGGGCGCAGAGACGGGTCGAGCCCGTTAAAGGGTTCATCCAGGAGCACCACCCGCGGTCGGGGTGCGAGAGCACGGGCGAGAGCCACGCGCTGCTGCTGGCCGCCCGACATTTCGTGCGGATAACGATCGGCGTAACCTACGAGTTCGGTCAGTCGAAGGAACTCTTCAACACGGGTTTGCCGCTCACTTTTACTCACGCCGTGCAGACCGAAACGGATATTTTTCGCTACCGTTAGGTGCGGGAACAAGGCATAGTCCTGAAACACCATGCCGACACCACGATCCTCGGCATCGACCCAAACAGAATTGGCGACGTCGACCACCGTGCGCCCGTCGATAGAAATCCGTCCTTCATCGGGCATCTCGAATCCGGCGATGAGTCTTAGTAGGGTGGTTTTGCCTGAGCCGGACGGCCCCAAAAGGGCGAGAATTTCGCCGGACTCAACCTCCAGGTCACAACTCTTAACTGCGATCGTCCGGTTGTAACGCTTGGCAATTTTATCGGCATCAATAACGACCATGGTTGGTTCCACCGGAAATGAATAGCTAGATCGACCGCGATATTCCAGTTGACGAGTCGATGGCTAAACCACCAACAACGTCTTCTGAGAGTCGGAGCTTTTGCTGCAAGTTCTTGCTTATCTTGAACTTCGTTCCCTCATGAACTAGGATGCACTCGATAGAAACACCACTATTCTAACAGTATCACGAACGAAATTCGAAGCGTCAAACTATTGAGATTCGCCGCGCCGGAATACGCGGTTTAACGGCACGCCATGAAAGCTCCGGGAGTTTCTCACGCGCTTGAAGATTACTTGAAGGCGATCTACCAGCTTTCGGAAGAAGCGAAGCCGGTGATCGCAGCCAAGATTGCCGCCGAGACGGGGGTCTCGCCGTCGACGATCTTTGCCACACTGCGCCGATTGGCCAAGGAAGGTTATGTCACCATCAACCGGCGCAAAGAAATTCAGCTAACCGATGACGGCAGGAAGGTTGCTGAAAACATCGTTAGACGCCACTTCTTGATGGAACGCTTTCTAACGGATCTGCTGGAGTTGGATTGGGCCAAGGCGCACCAGGAGGCCCATCGCCTGGAGCACGCGATCTCTCCAGAAGTAGAGGAGCGGCTGGCGAAACTGCTCAAAAACCCAACGACTTGCCCGCACGGAAATCCGATTCCAGGGGCGAGATCAGGTCCGGCGCCGAAGACCATTCCACTCAGCGATGCTGTCGACGGGCAGCAGGTCGAGCTCGACTACATTACGGAAGGCGGCGAACGGGATGCCCGGTTGCTCGGCTTCATGCAAGAGCACCATTTAGTTCCTGGGGCGAAGGTTCAGGTGCTTGATGTGGCGCCGTCGCTTGGGATGATGAGCCTCAAAGTCGGGGAGGTCGAGTTCTCTCTCGGCATCGAAGCGGCGAAGAAGATCCGGGTTCACTGACGAGCGCTTCGTCACGTCGATCGCCGGCAAACGCTAGCGCGACGGCGCGGCGGTTGGGCCGAGCTACGCGCGATCGGAATTTTCATCGGCGAGCGCTGAAGCAAGAAAATCGATCTGGTCACCGAGCGGCGCATCGCGATCCAACAGAATCACATCTTGTCCCATGACTCGACACCGGCCGCTATGCGCTCGATAGCCCACCTCGCGGAGCAGTTTTTCCGTGCGTACTTCGATGTTTTTCTGTTTGGCTGCGCCGATCAGTGCTTGCAGGCGCGTTTCGTTATTTTGCTTCGATCTTGCCATGCTTAACCTCGTCGGACTGGCGTCATTATGTCGGATCGAAATCCCTTTGTAAACCCAAGACGATGACCCTTCGACTCGAGCCCCGCCTTGGCCGGGGCTCGTGCTCAGGATTACGCGCGCGAGCGCGCCAGAAGGGACCACGGGCTTACCTGTGGGGCTCCACTTTGCTTGCAAATTCACCGCAGGTTGTTATGGTAGCCACGGTTTTGGCAAAGCGGTCAGCCGTGGGTTGCCACTGCTGCGGGATCGCCGCCGTCGCGGATTACATGAGGCTGCCAGAAGAACGGAGGGGGACATGATCAAAAATATTTTGATTCCTCTCGACGGCTCGGAGCATTCCAGCGCGGCGCTCGAGTATGCCATGTGGATGACCGAGAAATTCAACGGCACGCTCATCGGACAACATATCATCGATACGATCTCTCTCGAGGGGACCTTTTTCCACGACATTTCCGGCTCGCTCGGCTTTGAACCCTATTTGGATTTCTCCACCAAGATGCGCGAGGTGCTGGAGGAACGGGGCAAAACGATTCTTGAGGATTTCTCCGAACGGTGTCGCCAAAGAAACATCCGCCAGCAAACCTTTTTGGATATGGGGCTGATCGCCAATGAGATCTGCGAACGCGCCAAGGTTGCCGATTTGGTTGTGATCGGTCACCGCGGCGTCAACGAGGAATTTTCCACCGGCCTTCTTGGCACCACCGCGGAGAGCATCACGCGCAAGTGTCCGCGGCCCGTCTTTGTGTCCACGAAACAGTTCAAAGCGCCCGAACGGCCCCTGCTCGCCTACGACGGCAGTCAACGGGCCAGCACGGCGATGGAATCGGCGGCGGAGTTCTGCACTGTGCTGGGGCTGCCTTTGACCGTCCTCACGATCGCCAAGGACGAAAAGGTTGGCCAGACCGTGCTCCAGGGCGCGAAAGCTTACCTCAGCGCGTATTCCATCGAAGCTCGCTACCAACTCGATCGCGGATATCCGGAGCAAAGAATTCTCACTTACCTGAACCAATTCGAGCACGACCTGCTTTTCATCGGCGCTTACGGCCACCGGCGCATCATCGAAATGGTTCTCGGCAGCGCGACGGAATACGTGCTGAGAAACGCCTCCTGCCCGGTGTTTCTGAACCGTTAGCATCGACATCGTTTCAATGGTTCAAGAGTTCGAAGGTTCAAGGATTTTCAATTAATGAAGTTCCTCGCCGCAGCCGTGCAAATGTTGGCCGGCGACGACAAGGCGGCCAATCTCGCTGATGCGGAGCGCTGGATTCGCGCCGCTGCCGCCCAAGGCGCCCGGGTCGTCGCGCTTCCCGAAGTATTCATTTGGCGCGGGGTCAAGAAGCTAGAACGGAAAAACGCCGAAGCCATCCCCGGCGCGACCTCCGACTTCCTCTCCCGCCTGGCGCGAGAGCTGGGCATCTATTTGCTCGGCGGCTCGATTTTGGAGGAGATTGGCGGTAGTCCGAAGGCGTACAACACCAGTTTGCTTTTCGATCCGTCGGGAAAACTGCTGGCGAGTTATCGCAAGATTCATTTGTTCGATGTCGACCTCGCCAACGGGGTCTCAGCGAGAGAATCGGACACCCGGGCGTTCGGCGAAGGCATCGTGGTCGCGAAAACCGAACTTTGCGACATGGGGTTGTCGGTTTGCTATGACCTCCGCTTTCCGGAGCTCTATCGCGCGCTCGTGACCAAGGGCGCCCAACTGATTTTTGTACCTTCCGCCTTCACGGCTTACACCGGCCAAGCTCATTGGGAAACCTTGCTGCGGGCGCGCGCGATCGAGAATCAAGTCTATGTCATCGCGCCCGACCAGTTCGGCAAAAGCCCGAACAGCTTCGAAACCCACGGCCATTCAATGATCGTCGACCCCTGGGGTAAAGTGATCGCCGTGCTTCCCGATGGTCCTGGCATCATCCTGGCCGAGATCGATCTCGATTATCTGGCTAAGATTCGCGCCGAGCTTCCCGCTCTCAGTCACCGCCAGCTCAATTGAATCAACCGGAGCCAGCTAGCCAGGGTACGGCAGACGGCCGTGCCGGGAGACCGAACATCGAGCTACTTCTACCAGAGCGAGGACACCATGAGTCGTGCCCCCACCAATGCTAACGCAAGGGCGAGGCTGCGAACGATCCACTCGCCGTGAATGCGTTGGGACAATCTGGCGCCGGCTTGCGCGCCCAGGATCGCGCCGATCGATAGTGCAATGGCGCGACGTATGCCGTGGTGAAACAAGCCTGTGGCGACGTGGGTCGCGCTGCCCGTGAAGGCGGTGATCGTCAAGACAAATAGTGATGTTGCCGTGGCGATGTGGACCGGAAATCGCAAAAGATAGACGAGGGCGGGCACGTATAGAAATCCTCCGCCGATGCCCAAAAAACTTGATATGAAGCCAAAACCGGTGCTCAAGACTATGCCCAAAAGCAGATTGGTAGTACTACACTCCGAAATAGTTTTTGTCGGAAATTCGATTTGCGCAATCCGGCCGGCACCTTTCTTAGGCGGATTAACGGCTAAAAAAAGGGCGACCAAAACCAACAACAGCCCAAACAGAGGATCGAACCAGGCTCGACTCATGGCAGTCGTCGCCATCGCTCCCAGGACGGCTCCTGGCATGGTGGCGAGGGAGAAAATTAGTCCGGTTTTGTAGTCGATGCGTTTTGCCTTCGCGTACGCGAACGTACTTGAAAGCGCGTTAAGAAAAACCGTCGCGAGTGAAATGCTGGTAATAGTCTCGGGTGCGTCGCTGGGGTAAAGAAGAAGCAGCGCGGGCGCCAGGATGAACCCACCACCGGCTCCAATGAGGGTTCCATAGCCGCCAGCAAGAAAACCTAGGGGGATAAGCCAGAGCAATCGCCCGTACTGATCCATCGAGAGTTTTTAGCACTGTGCGCTTTCCTTGTACACCGTTGCTCCTCCGAACGGCAACGCATTATCTCCCATCGCTCAAACAAGATGACTTTGATCTGACGTTAGAGCAGGAAGCACACACGTTTCCTTTTCATTCGAAGTTCGATCTGTGCATAGATATTAGGCGACGCGCCTAATATCTATGCAACTCGCTCCTCTGAGTCTCACTGCGTTATCATCGGTCTCCCTTAATGAATTCGTAACCATTTCGGACAACAATGCTGTTCTTGGTGAAGCGAAGGACCTTTGGCACCGCAGTTGCTGTAGTGCGCTTGAGCGATTCGTGCGGCGCTTTGTCGAGAAGAGTCAGAATCAAAGGAGCAAATTTATGAAAATGGTCGAAGCGATCGTCAAGCCGTTCAAATTGGATGAGGTCAAAGAAGCGTTGACCAAGGCGGGCATCCAGGGAATGACGGTAGAAGAGGTCAAAGGTTTCGGACGCCAGAAGGGGCACACGGAACTCTACCGCGGCGCAGAATACACCGTCGACTTTCTGCCCAAGGTGAAGATTCAAATCATCGTGCCCGATGATAAGGCCGCAACGGTTGTCCAAGTAATCACCGATGCCGCGCGCACGGGCAAAATCGGCGACGGTAAAATATTTGTGTCCGCCGTCGAAGAAGTTATCCGCATCCGCACCGGCGAAAAGGGGCCCGACGCCATTTGAAAAGAAGGATTTTTGCGACGAGGAGGATTGAAAAATGGATTTGGTAAAAATGCTTGCAGCTACGTTCTCATTGTCGGTGATGCT
>JAUYJC010000425.1 GCA_030688735.1 Deltaproteobacteria bacterium | reverse complement strand
CATTTCAAGGCGCTGACGGCTGAATGGGTGGATATCGCTCTGACCCTTGCCAAGGAAAAGCTCCGGGCTGACAAAGAGCGTCACAAGGGTGAAACTCTAGCGCTCGAACAAAAACAGCGCGCGATTAGGGGTACCAGATCCCGGGACACGACGAGGTAGCAGACGCGGCTGTTTTTCTACACCCTAGATGCTGGGTATCCGGCTTTGATGGTGACCGACACATCTTTTTGCCGCAATCCCAATTATCACATCTACAGCGATACGATCGACACGTTGGACCTCGGCTTTATGGCGAGAGTGTGGGAGGGCGTGATTCGCGGAGTGCTCGGTTTGGACGCATCGGACGAAGGTAACGGTGAATAGGTTTGCCCGCGTAGCAGTTCAGGTCCTAGCGCGGCACAGCCGCAACCAAAGAAAAAAGGAGATTTAACCACAAAGAACTTAGCGCAGCAGAGCCGCAACCAAAGTGACAGAAACAGAGCCATGATGTAAGAGGGAGTCATGGCAACAAACACAGAGAAACAGAGGAAGCACGAGGTTGGGCAGGCGTTCGTAGAACGTCACCAAAGCGAAGTGATCGGAGTACTGCACGGTTGGGATCGGTTGCGGCTGCAAGGGACACTGCGCAGTTTGTATTACGCAGTGGTGATGGAACAGTACCTGAGAAAAGCAGGGGTGCTGTGGAAGGATTTCAAGAAATACGCCATTGGACTGACGGGGCGGGTGTGTCAAGCGGTCGAGGAGTTGGGCAAGCAGTGCCAGCGGCCGGTGATCTATCTGGCATCGAGCCAAGCGAGTAAGGAGGATGAGGCGCGGCGAATCCAGCAACGCGACGGGATAAAGAGCGGACTGATCGCGGTGATAAGTTGTGTGGAGCCGTGCCGGATGTGGCGGATGCGAGGCAACCACGAGACCCAGAGGTTGGAGCTAAGGCTGGAATGGGGGAAGTGCAAACATCTTTACTTTTATTGGCTCCATGAAGAGTTGGGCTTTTTGCATATGCGGCTGCAGACATGGTTTCCATTTTTAATCCAGTTCTGTGTGAACGGGCGAGAATGGTTAGGGCGGCAGATGGACAAAGAGGGGATGGCCTACCGGCAAGAGGACAATTGTTTTCCATGGATAGCCGATGTTGGGCGAGCTCAAGAGTTGATGGAGGAGCAGCACAGAACGGATTGGCCGAAGGTGTTGGGAGAGTTGGTCAAGCGCTGTCACCCGGTGCACGAGGAAATTAGCCGATCGATAGAGCTGGAGTATTACTGGACGGCAGCCCAGAGCGAATATGCAACCGACGTGATGTTTCGCGATCGGGGGGCGCTGGAGCGGATCTATTCCCCATTGGTCCATCACGCAGTGATGCATATGGGAGCTGAGCAGGTGATGCGCTACATGGGGCGGTCGGGGCGAGTGGGCATCAACGACGCCGTGGTGACGGATCGGCGGCGAAGAAGTGAGGGCGTGCGGGTCAAGCACTGGCTCAACAAGAATTCGCTGAAGTTTTATGACAAGGGCAGTGTGCTACGCGACGAGACGACGATCAACGAGCCGAAGGACTTTCGGGTATGGCGCAGAGCGGAGAATAAGCCACAGAGTAAGCCGCAGTGGCGCGTGTTGAGGCGCAGCGTAGCCGATTTTGGTCGGCGCGCCGAAGTGAGCCGCAAAGCGACCGATCGGCATTTGACGGCGCTGGCGGCAGTGGAGATAGACAACCCCTTGGCGCAAGAAGCGGCCCAAGTGTGTCGGCCAGTACGGCGCGAGCGGCAGCGGCATCGAGCGCTCAATCCAATGGGGGAAGCCGATGCCGAACTGATGGCAGCGGTCAACCGAGGCGAGTATGCCATCAACGGTTTTCGCAATCGCGATGTCCGAGCCCGGCTCTATGCACCGACCTCGGACAAACGCAAAGAGCATCAGCGGATGGGGGCAGTCGGAAGAAAGCTTAGGCTATTGCGCGGGCATGGACTGATCGCCAAAGTGCCCAAGACCCACCGTTACGTGGTAACGGAAAAAGGCCGAAGGATCATCACCGCGCTGTTAGCTGCGCGTCAGGCAAGTACAGAGAAACTCACGGCAATGGCGGCCTAGAAATTTGCGCAGGCGGAGGAAACTTTCACGCATAGCAATACACAAAGTTTAGAATCGAAGATAGCTGCGGGAAATGATCCGTTTTCTTCTTTCGCGTACTTTGCGTTCTTTGCGGTTAAGTTCCCCGGTTCCGAGTGTTTGGTTGCGACCTAGCCGCGCTGGGCCTTCGTGGTGAAATGTTTCTTACGCGAACCTCGCCGCCGCCGTCATCGATAAATTACCGTCCTTGTCTAACGCCCAAAGCGTTGCCTCTTGGCCGTCGGCGGATGGTGCGCCGGCGAGAGTAAAACTGCCCGTGTCGTAAACCTGACGCAGATTCTGGAAGTCGAATTGCATGAGCCGGCGATTGGCAACCTCTCTACGGCACATTTCGATCAGTAGTTGCGAGATCAGTGAGCTTTGCACCACCAAACCGGGAAGCTTTTCGACCTGGGTGACGTAGTTGCGGTCGTAGTGAATCCGGTGGCTGTTGAAGCGGATCGCCGAGAAGCGGAAGAGCAGAGGCGGATTGGGCTCGACCACCTGGGTCCACTTGGCCGGGCCCGGAACCGCGGGCGAAGTCTTCGGCGTGGCTTCCGCTCTGGCTTCGCTGAGCATGACCATATCGCGCTCTTCGACGACGGCGAGGCCGCGGCTATTAGAGATGCTGTTGCGCTCGACCACGGTCACCATCGCGCCGCTCGGACCGTCATCGACGATCAGGTCGGCGATCTCGGTGACGCGCACGATCTCATCGCCGATCCTGAGCGGCTCTTGAAACTTCACGCGGGTGCCGCCGATGCGCCGGCGAGGGAGGGGAATCGGCGGGACGATGCCGCCGCCCGAAGCCTGTCCGTCGACGCGCATCTGCGCGGGCCGGTGGGACGCCGGGAAAAATCCGCCGTACCATCCCGGAGGAATCGCCTCGCCCTTGTCCAGGGGCGGATTTTCCTGGCCCAACGTCGCGGCGAACTTTAACATCGCCGACGCCGTCACGACGTCCGTGGCGGTTTCTTTTTTCCCGATATAGCTTTTGAAGCTCTCCAACGATTCAGCCATGACCGATACCTCCCTTTGGCGTTAGATGTTGTGACCCTATTCCCCCGGCGCCGGCGATGTCAAGCCGAAATGAACGGCTGAATGAGCGAGCGATAACCGAAATGAAGGTGCCCGGTGTGGATCGGGTGAATTTAGGAGAAGTAACAGTACGAGAGAAACCGGCGCCGACAACCATAAGCGATCTTTGCAGACTGCGTCACTGTCGATCGCCGAGCGAAGATCTTTGCGAAGTCTAACGTTATGCCGTTCAGGCGCCCGGCCCCGGAACTTTTCGGGTTAATCTAAAGTGCCAGACGGGCTGCGTCCCTCTGGAGCGGGCTTGTTAGGCGACGAGTCAGGCGGCCAATTTTACGGCGACTGAGACACCAGCCTTTGCGCACAGGCCCACGAGGTAGTCCAGAGACAGCTTGTCAACCTTGTTGCGCGCGATCTCGGAGATGCGGGGCTGGACCACGCCAAGGCGCTTGGCGGCTTCCACCTGGGTAATTGCCTCGCGGTCCATCCACTTACGTAGCGCTTCGGCCAACTCGCAACGCAGGAGCATCACAGCGGCCTCATGCGGTGGGAAGCCGAGATCAAGGAACACATTGTTTGCGCCCTTCACTTGCCGTGCTTGTTTTTTCTTCA
>JAUYJC010000424.1 GCA_030688735.1 Deltaproteobacteria bacterium | reverse complement strand
TCTTCATGGATCTTTGCCCACTCGGCTCTTCGTTGACTGATGGCCGGGGCGAGTTTCGCCAGCGTCTCTTTCTCTCCCCGCAGCCGGCGCAGGATCTCGGGTAGAAAAACCGAAGTGTCGGCCAGCATCGAGAGGTCGGTTTGGCGCAGCCGGTTGAATTCCTGCGACCAGGCGCGCACCAGAAGATCGTCCAGGGCAACGTTGATCACCTTCGCTTGCGCAGGCAGCAAGTTCTCAATTCCGCGTTTGCCCTTCTTCTGGACCCTGCGGGACACGGCGCTTTCCAAGTCCGGCATATCCAGCGCCAGCACGAGATCGGTTTGCGGTATGGCCTCTCTTTCCATGCCCGTGAGATTGAGGGGATGGCGGCAGGGAAAATTAAACCGGCCGTTCTGATCGAACACCGGGATGGCGAGAAGTTCGGCGAGCGCTCGCAGGCTGTCGAAAGCGGTTTCATTTCTGCCCGTCCAGTCCGTGACGATCACCGGTTGTTTGGCTTCAAGAAGCCAGCGCACGGTCTTAGCGATGCCTTCCTCGGGTGCCTGGATGGGAAGAGCGGCGGGATACCGATCGAGGGAGGTAATGGGAAAATCACCGTCGAGTTTTTTCTCCTGGACATCGGCGTCATAGCAAATATAAACGGGCCCCATCGGGTCCGCCGTGGCCAAGCGGTAGGCCCGGATGAAAGATTCGGGAACGGCTTCGACGCTCCCCGGTTGATCGTCCCACTTGACGAAATCCCGCACCAGGTTGCCCTGCACCATCGCGGTATGAACCCAGTCGATGCGCGGCCGGCGATGCGCCGTGTCCGTGGGACCCGTGCCGCCCAAAACGATCACCGGCAGCCGGTCACACCAGGCATTGTAAATGGCCATGCTGGCATGCTGGAGTCCAACCACATTGTGCACCGCCGCCGCCATAGGTTTTCCTTTTGCCCTGGCGTAACCGTGGGCGACGCCGACGGCGATCTCCTCATGGGGGCAAAGAATCATCTCAGGCATGCGATCGCCGCCGTAATTAACCAGGGAGTCGTGCAGGCCGCGGTACGAAGAGCCTGGATTCAGCGCGATATACTCGATCTCGAATGCCTTGAGCATATCGACGATGACATCCGACCCCCACTCGGGTCTAGGTCGTTCAACGGGTGCCGGTTTGTTCATGATTCACTCCTTTTGCGCAAATTTCCCGGAAGCGGAAGACTCTCGGATTCAAATATTCCTCCCGCCAAGGCGCCAAGACGCTAAGTGACAGGCCCAAGGCCAGTCATCCCGAGCGAATGCGAGGGATCTGAGAAGAAGATTTCTCGCCTTGCTCGAAACAAGGATTTCTCCCGGAGCCTTATATTAGGTCTGTTGCAAATTATCATATTGGAGATCATGTTTATGTGACACCGATTTCAAGAGCTTTCTGGAATGAGGACCATCGAGGCCCTGAGTATGGCCGAAGGGGTCGAAATGACAATTCGTTTTCCCTTGGCGTCTTTGCGCCTTTGCGGGAGATAATCCGACTTGGTTGCGGCTCAGCTGCGCTGCGTCTCTGCGGTGAATATTCTTTCACAGTCGTCCCGCAAGACCCGTCATTTTACCCGGAAGATCTCGCGGTACTCTTTGGCGTATTGCTCCAGGTTGGTCTCGACCTCGTCTGGAACGCGTTTCGATTTGATCCTCGCCTGATCCATTTTTGCGATCGGCGGTTGCACGTCCTTGCGCGCCGCAGTGCGCGGGGTCCGTGGACCGCCGCGCACGATGGTCTGGCCCTCCTTGGAGAGGACGAAATCAATGAAGAGCTTCCCCGCGTTGGGATTTTTGGCTTTCGCGCCGAGGCCGATGCCGCCCAGCTCCACGACTACAGGGTTGAAAGTATCGATCCATTCCAGCGGAGCGCCCTCTTGTTTCATGGTCTCCACGCGGAAGCTGTAGACCCAGCCCATGGGAAATTCTCCGGCCGCGACGAGCTGGGCGATCAAGGCATGGCCTCTGCGGAACTGGGGCTCCTGCTGGGCCAGCCGCTTCATGTAGCGATCGGCTTTCTCCTTGCCCCAAACCGCCACCAGGGTGCCGTACCAAGTATAATCCCGTTCATCCATCCCTATCTTCCCCTTCCACTGGGGCTCCAGAAGATCGGCGTAATCCTTGGGCGCATTTTTCCCCGAGACGAGTTTGGTGTTGTAGGCGAGCACGACGTTGTTGTGATACACGCCGGTCCACAGGCCCTTGGGATCTTTGAAGTCGTCGACGAAAGCTTCCCTTTCAGGCGACAGATAGGGCGCAAATATGTTTCGCTTGACCAATGCGTCCATTCCCAAAACGGTGACCGCGTCGAAATCCCACTTTCCGGCTAAAGTCTCGGTGGTAATCCGATTGATCATCTGCGCCGTGCCAACGCGAATATAGTTGACCTTGAGAAAGCCATATTTTTTCTCAAAGGCATCCGCGAGCGGTTTTGCCGTATCGATGGCCATGGCGGTGTACCAGACCAGAGACCGCTCCTTTTTGGCCGCCTCGGTGAGCTTCGCTTCATGCGGCGACTGGCCCCAAGCCGGGACTCCAATAAGACACGCAATCAAAAATAGAAGGAGAAAGATCAATCTTCCAGATTTTACGGGTAATTTCTCTAGCGTCCTCTGGCTCCGTTCGAGCATCGTAATCTCCCGCCTTTCCGTTATGTTTCGATCAGCAAAAGCCGCCACGGGCGACCCAAAGGTCACGTTACTTGGTTACACGAATTAACGAGGGAGTTCCAATAGCTTGACAAGATTTGGAAAAAATATCGGGGAGGCTTTACAAGTTTCGCTCAGGTTTTCCGCGCCGTTCTTACCTGACTGCCAGGACAATTTGCTCCAAGCTTATTGTTCCACCGCCCAGCAAGGCGAGGGCGAGGGTTGCGACGAGGAGAGAGAAAGGAAAGTCGGCCTCGCCGACGAACCCTCTCTGCACCAGAACGCGGCCGGTGGCCACCAGCATGACGAACGCCAGGGCGAGAGCGGCCCATTGGGTTTGCAGGCCGAGAATCAGCAGCAGCCCGCCGAAGAATTCAATCGCGCCGACGAGGATGGCAAAAGCGTAGGGGAAGGGAAGCCCCATCTTAGCGAGGCTTTGGGTAAGGTGCGCCTGCCCGCCTTTTTCCTCGCCGCCGCCCCCGGTCATCTTGGGATAGCCGTGCGGGATGAATATCACGCCGGTGCCGATGCGCAGAATCAATAGCGCGAGGTCGGTGGAACTAAAGAGATCGCTCATGCCGGCTTTCCTTCGGCGCGCAGGCGCGCCGTCTCCTTTGCGTCGATCGCAAAAGTCTTCGGGTCGAGGGCGACTTTATAATGAGCGCGCGCGTGTTCGACGGTGATGAATTCGTTCATGACATCTTTGCGCACTTTCTCCGGATCGCGCTCGGTGGGCAAGCCCACGCCCGCGCCGCCGCCGCTGATCTTTAAAATAATGTCGCGCGGCTTGAGATCGTAGAGCCGATGGCCGCGGATTTTTTCCTGCTTGCCGTCGCGGATCAGGTAAGAGCGCGAGTTGGGCGTCGGCTCGCCGCCGAGCGCGCCGGGGGCGTGCACGATCTCGCCGTCGGAGCTACCGGTGGCGATGCCGGCGTCGCCACCGACGTTTTCCACTTCCCAGTGAATGCCGGAGGCACCGCGCCAGTTGCCCGCGCCGGCGGTGTCGGTGGCGAATTCCCAGCGGCGCGTGCGCCAGGGAAAGCGAATCTCGACCTCTTCGACGTTGCCCTTGTTGACCTCGCCCAGGGCGCCGATGGAAGTCGCGCCTTCGTAACCGTCAAAGCCTTTGACCGCTCCCGCGCCGCCGTCCATGTCGAAGGATGTGACCACGTATTTTTCCTCGGTGCGCGGGTCGTTGCCGAAAATATAGTGGCCATAGCGCTTGCCCCAGCAGGCGATGGCGCGCTCGGGCACCGCTTTCGACATGGCGCTGACGACGGATTCAATAATTTGGTGTCCCATGCTCACCGGCGAAGCACCGACGGTGGCCGGATACTGGGCGTTCAAGACGGAGCCCGGCGGGGCGTAAATCGTGATCGGCCGCATGCTCCCTTCGTTATGGTACTCGCCGAGATCGGGATCGAGGAACATGAAGAGCGCCGAGAGGGCATTGCTGAAGGTGGAGTTGAAAACACAGTTGACGAATCCCTTGCGCTGCTTGTCGCTCTTGGAAAAATCGACCTTGAGCGTGTCGCCCGTGATAATCACGTCGCAGCGCGCCCACACCGGCACGTCGAGTTCGGTGCCGTCGTCGTCGGTGGCCGACTCGCCGTAGTAAGTCCCGTCGGGGATTTTCTCGATGGCGGCGCGCACCGCCTTTTCCGTCCGCGCCATCATCTCCTCGACGCAGGCGAGCACGGTATCTTTGCCGTACTTGTCGAGCAGGGCGACGATGCGCTGCTCGCACAGGCGGGTGGCGGCGATCTGCGCGTAGTTGTCGATGCGCGTCCCCTGGGGCCAGCGCACGTTGTTCAGGATCAACTCCATCACGTCTTCGCGCTCTACGTCGCCCTCCATCACTTTGATGCCGGGAATGCGCAACCCCTCGGCGTGAATGTCGTAGGCGTTGGGAAAGTAGCCGCCGGGATAGGCGCCGCCGGTGTCCATCTGGTGGGCGCGGCAAAAGGTAAAGAATAGCAGCTCGCCTTTATAAAAGATCGGCCGGTAAAAACCCCAGTCGGGCAGATGGCAGCAGTAGCCGTTGTAGGGATCGTTGACCAGGATCACATCCCCGGGATTCAGATTGCCTTTGAACTTGTTGATCACGTACTCGACCGAAAGCTTGCCGCCGAGATACTGGACCGAAAGGCCGATGGGCACCGACACTGTCCGGCCCGTGCCGTCCCACACGCCGACGGAAACGTCGTGCAACTGGGCGATCAGATAATTTTGCGAAGTCCGGTCGATGACGTGGCGCATCTCCTTGCAGATGCTCTGAAACGAGTGCCACACGGTGGAAAGCGTCATCGGATCGATTTTCATGTTCATGCCATTATCTCCTTGATGTCATTGCCTCGCCGCGATTTGCTCTTCGGCGGCCAACGGTTTTTGCGCTTCGAGCGCGCCCTTGTTGTGCCATTCGGCGAAAAGGATTGCCAGACAAACGGCAGCTCCCGTCGCGTTTAACGCCCAGCTGTAAAAGATCGCCCCGCCCGGAGGGATCAGCAGCGCCATGCCGGCTAAGAGCAATAACCAACGCTGGAGCCAACCCATGGGTCGGACGAAATAGCCGACCATCGCGATGCCGATGGCTATGGTGCCGATCACCGCAGTCGCGATGGCCAAGGTCACGAGCGCCGGTGGTCCCTCGAGCAGCAGCAGCGGGTCAAAGACGAATACGAACGGGACTACATAGGCGATGATGCCCAGTCGCATGCAGGCGTATCCCGTGCGCATGGGACTTGTCCCGGCGATGGCGGCCCCCGCGTAGGCGGCGATGCAGATCGGCGGCGTGATCATCGAAAGCATGGCCCAGTAGAAAACGAAGAGATGCGCCGCCAAGGGAAGAATGCCGAGCTTGGTCAGGGCCGGAGCGAGAGTCAGGGCGACGATCACGTAAACTGCGGTGGTCGGCATCCCCATGCCGAGAATCAAGGCGATCAAACTCGTCATTACCAGGATAAAGAAGATGTTGTCCGGGCCATGTTGTTCGACAAAGAGGGTAAAGACGAAGGGAAGGCTGGTCAGCGTGAGCACGCCTATGATGATTCCCGCAACGGCGCAGACGATGGTGACTTCCAGCATCGCCCGTCCCGCGTCTTCAAGAATGGTTATGAACTTCTTCAGGTTAATACGGGCCTCGGGCCAAAAAAAGGTAACCACCAAGGCGACGGCGGCCGCGTAAAAACCCGCCTTGGACGCGCTTAGATTGAGAACGAACAGAATATAAACGATCAGCGCCATCGGAATGATAAAAATCCATCCGTTGGCTAAAACCGCGCCGAGACGCGGGATATCAGCGGCCGCAATCCGGGTGATGCCCGTTTTCCCCGCCTCGAGATCGACTTGGACAAAAAGCGCCAGATAGTAAAGCAGGGCGGGTATGGCGGCGGCCAGCGCTACCTTCGCATAGGGCATGCCGAGAAATTCCGCCATGACGAAAGCCGCCGCGCCCATCACCGGCGGCATGAGCTGCCCGCCGTTGGAGGCGGCAGATTCAACGGCGGCGGCCACATGCGGTTTGTATCCCGTGCGCACCATCATCGGGATCGTGATGGCGCCATCGACAACGACGTTGGCCACCGGACTGCCGGAGATGGTTCCGAAGAGGGCGCTGGCGAGGATGGAGATTTTCGCCGCGCCGCCGCGAAACCTTCCCATGAGCGTCATGGCCAGTTGCGTAAAGAAATCACCGCCGCCCGACGCATAGAGGAACTGGCCGAAGACGATGAACGAAACCACGGTGGTGGCGGCGATGGCCAGCGGGATGCCCAGCAAGGAGTTGGGATCGATAAAAAGATGGACGGCAAGTTTGGACCAGGAGATGCCTCGCGCGTTGAGAATCCCCGGGAAGAGAAAAGCGTAGTGGGCATAAAACATCAACAGGGCGGCGAGGATGATGAGCACCCAGCCGCTCATCCGCCGGCAAGCCTCCATGACCAGGAGAATGGCGAGGGCTCCGAGTATGACTTTATCCGCGGTCAGTTCTCCCAGCTCGTTCACCATCCGGGGATAGAAGAGAACCAGATAGCCGCCTACGACAAAGCTCAACAGAGCTAGGAACAGGTCATACCAGGGCGCATGATTCCTGGGGGCGGAACCATAGGCGGGTTTGGAAAGGAAAATCGAGCCCAGCACCAGGATGAGCACGCTGCCGAGGTACTGCTCCTGAAGGAGCGCCAACCCGAAACGGGAAGGCAGATCAAAATTATAGAGCAGAGCAAAAAGCGGGATACCCCAAAGCAGCGAGCGCTGTAACAGCCGCATCGCCGGATGCTTGAGCGTCCTCAGGCGCGAAAGCCCTTCGATCTCCGATAAGGGGTTTGTCGGCGGATTGTTCTCTACTGAGCCAAAAGCTTGCTCTGTAGAGCTTCCATTTCCTTGGGCCACGATTGTTTTTCCTTAAAGAATTTTATGGCGCCGGGGTGATAGGGAATGAAGGCGTTTTTACTGACCATGCGCTCGCGTTGCCAGGCCTTCAACGCGGGATAAGCGGCACCGAGTTCTTGATTGAATTCCCAGAGGGTTTTGACCGTATTGTACGCCGCTTCGTCGCTAAATTCTTTGGCGGCGACGAGATAGATATCGTTGGTCAGCACCGCGGTATCTTTGGGCACGCCGGTCGCTGAACCGGCCTTGATGATAGTCGGATAACTCCCAGGGTAAACTTCCCCCATCTTCTTCGCTCCTTCCGGAGTCGCGATGACGGAAATGAATTTGACTCCTCCCCTGCGCGCATTTGCCTCCTCCACCGCCGGGCTTCCCACCGAGTGCCAGCCGGCGTCGGTGCGTCCCTCCATGAATGCCTGGGCGCCCGACTGCAAGTCGGAGACCGGGACCTTGACGATGTCGTTGTAAGACAAGCCGGCGGTGGCGAGCGCAGCCGTGCTGCTCAACATGACGATCGGCGTGCCCGGATAGTCGGTGGGAATCCTTTTGCCCTTTAAGTCCGCGACCGTTTCGATGGGAGCTTCCTTGGGCACGTAAAAGCTCAACTGCAACGCGCCGCCGACGACTAGAATGCGAGTGTTCTGAAAAGGTTTCTTATAAAGAATGATCCCTTTGTAGGAGGTCACCGCGTCGGCGCTGGTGAGAACCCCCATATCCGTTTCACCCGCATTCATCGAGGGCAGCCACGCCGGAGGTCCGGCGAACGGCTGGACGCGAACGATCATAGGCGTATGACGGCTGACGACGGTGGCGATGCCGGTGCCAATCGCATTATACAAACTGCCCACGGCGTGGGTGGCCAGGGTGGCGCTTCTCTGCTGCTCGGCCGCGGGGAGCGGGCCGGTTGATAGAATAAGAGTTGCAAGAACGATCGCCAGACGCTTCAAGCAAATAGTTTTCATTTAATCGACTCCTTTTCCGCTTCCGCTCTTAACGTTCGCGTCTTCTCCCAATCTATCTTCATCGCGGCGGCATCGATGGCGACGCCGTAGAGCTTTTCCGCGGCCTCCAGGCTGATGAAACCGTCGATGACGTCGTTGAGCACTTTTTCCGGCTCGCGCTCGCGCGGGTTACCGACGCCTGAGCCGCCGCCGCTGATCTTGACCAAAAGATCGCCGGGACGGATCTGGTACATCCGATGCGGCTTGACGGGAATCCGCTCGCCGTCTCTTTGCAGATAGGCGGTGCAGAGCGGCGACGGCATTCCGCCGGCCGCCGCCGGCGGATGGGTTTGATCGCCGTCGGAGCTGCCCGTCGCCATCCCGCCTTCGCTGCCGACGTTGAGCGCGTCCCAGCGCATCCCGGAGCCGCCGCGCCATTTGCCGGCGCCGGACATGTCCTCGACAAAATGATACTGGACGATGCGCCAGGGAAAACGGATCTCGACTTCTTCGACATTTCCCCGCTGCACCGATCCCAGAGTCGGAAACGTGCACGCCCCTTCGTAGCCGTCGTAGCCTGACACCGCGCCGGCGCCGCCGTCGGAATCGAAGGTCGTTTGCACGTAGCGCTCGCCGGTGCGTGGATCGGTGCCAAAAATGTAGTGACCGCGATGGCGCCCCCAGCAGGCGATCGCCTTGTGCGGCATCGCGTGGGAAAGGGCCATCACGGTCGATTCAAGAATCTGTGTGCCGACGCTCACCGGCGAGCCGCCCACGGTGGCCGGGTACTTCGCGTTCACCACGCTTCCCTCCGGCGCCACGATATGAACCGGCTTCATGCTGCCCTCGTTATGGAAATCCGCCAGGGCGGGATCGAAGAAGAGAAAACTCCCGGCGATGGCCCGGCTGTAGGTGGACGGCAAGGTGTTGTTGACGAACCCTTTGCGCTGCTTATCGCTCTGGGAAAAGTCCAACGTCATCTCGTCGCCCTTGACCGTGACCGCGCAGCGCACCCAGACGGGCACGTCAAGCTCCGTGCCGTCGTCATCGGATGCGGCCTCGCCGTAATAAATTCCATCGGGAACCTTAGCGATTTCGCTGCGGATCGCCCGCTCCGTGCGGGTGAGCATTTCTTCGATGCAATCGAGTACCGTATCCTTGCCGTACCTTTCGACCATCGCCAGCAGCCGGTTCTCGCATATTTTCGTCGCCGCGATGAGCGCGTAATTATCCACCCGCACCGCCTCGGGCCAGCGCACGTTGTTCCACACCAGCTCGAAAATATCTTTTCTCTCGACGCCCTTCTCGAACACTTTGATCGGCGGAATGCACAGACCCTCGGCGTGAATATCGTAGGCGTTGGGAAAATAGCCGCCGGGATAGGAGCCGCCGGTATCCATCTGATGGCCGCGCGCCATGGTGAAGAACAAAAGCTCGTCCTTGTAAAAAATCGGCCGGAAAAACCCCCAGTCGGGCAGGTGATTGCAGAAGCCGTGATAGGGATCGTTGTTCAGGATGACGTCGCCCGGCGACAGGTTTTTGCCGAACTTGTCCAGAATATCGCGCACGGAAAATTTTTGGCCCAGGAGCTGGGAGGTCGGCCCGGCGGGCACCGCGAGCGTGCGCGCCTGGGAGTCCCAGATGCCGGCGGCGACGTCGTGGAGCTGGGCCATCAGATAGTTCTGCGCCGTGCGGTCGAGCACATGGCGCATCTCGCGGCAGGTGCTCTGGAAGGTGTGCCAGATCGTCGAGAGCGTGATCGCGTCCGTCGTGCCTTTAGTCATTGCCCTTCTCCACTCGCAGGCTGTATCGGAACGTTGGGATTGTCCGCTTGTCATCCCGAGCGAACGCGAGGGATCTAAGAAAGATTTCTCCCTTCGGTCGAAATGACAGAAAAAAAGTCAACTGCCGCCTCAGTTCCATTGTCACAACACAGTCTCCCGGGTCAGGAGGTAATTTTTCCACTGGTCGACGGCGCAGTCGAAGCGCGCCGGAATCACCACCGTGGTCGTGGTCTCTTCGATGATCGCCGGTCCGGAAAAACGCGCGCCCGCCAGCAAGCGAGCGCCGTCGTAGACGGGCGTGTCGACTTCTTGTCCGTCGAACCAGCTGCGCCGCCGCCGCTTGATGGCGCCGGCGGCGTCCGGACCGCCCTCGTCAATCTGACGCAGGTGAAACGGCGCTCGGGGCGCGGTCGCGCGCAGCCTGAAGGTCAAAAACTCGGCGGCCTTCCACGGCATCCGGAAAGTGTATAGCTTCTCATGCTGGCGGTGAAATTCATTCACGGTGGTTTCAAGCTGCTGGGCAGTAAAACCGCCGCCCTGTGGTGAGCTTGTCGAACCCATCAATTCCACCTCGACTTCATGGAACTGGCCGCCGTAGCGCATCTCCGCGCTGCGGCGAAAGACGATCTCTGCGGCAGCGATTCCGTTGGCGCGAAACCCCGCCACCGCTTCCGCTTCCATTTCGCCGTAGAGCCGGTTTACTTTTTCGATGTCGATATTCTTCGCGCCGCAGATGTAGGAGCGGGCGTAGTTCCGCCCCACGTCCATGGCGAACATGCCGAAGGCGGAATAGGCGGCGGCCACCGACGGAATGAGCACCGCCGGGATGCTCAGCAGCTCGGCGATGGCCGCGCCATGCACAGGGCCGGCGCCGCCGCCGACCACCAACGCGAAATCGCGCACGTCATTGCCGCGTTTGGTGGAGACCTCGGTGATCTGATCGGCCATAAAGGAATTGACAGTAGTAAAAATCGCCTGGGCGGCTTGCGCGACGGTCATCCCCAACGGTTGAGCCACTTTCTTAACTGCCTCTTCGGCCTTGTCACGCGCAAGCTCGATCTCGCCGCCGAGGAAAAAATCCGCCGGCACATAGCCGAGCAATAGATCGGCGTCGGTGACCGTCGGTTCCTTGCCGCCACGGCCGTAGCAGGCCGGCCCAGGTTCCGCGCCGGCGGAGTGAGGCCCGACGCGCAAGAGCCCGAGCGAATCGACCCAAGCAATGGAGCCGCCGCCCGCTCCCGCGGAGTGAATATCGACCATTTTGATCGCCACCCGCTCTTCGCCCACCCAACTCTCGGTGGTGGTGGGTATCTCGCCGTCGCGGATCAGGCAAACGTCCAGTGACGTGCCGCCCATGTCGATGGAGATGAGGCTTCGCCGGCCCGTGGACTCGCCGATGTAAGCCGCGCCGGCGGGCGCGGCGGCGGGACCCGAGCCGATCAATAAGACGGCGCGCGGCACGCAGTGGGCGACGGTTTCCACCAGGCCGCTGGAGAGCATCAGCAGAAGATTCTTCTTAAAGCCGGATTCCTCCAGCCGCTTGACCAGCGCCTTCAAATACCGCTCCACCACGGGACCGACGTAAGCCGAGACTACAGTCGTGGAAAAGCGCTCGAATTCCCTCCAGACCGGCAGGATATCATGGGATGCGGTGACATAGCCGCCGTTGAAAACCTCGCGGGCGATGTCGGCGGCGCGCTGTTCATGCTGCGGATTCGCATATGAATGAAGAAAGCAGACCGCCAGTGATTCCATGCCTGCTTCCTTGAGCTTGGCGGCCGTTGCCCGCGCCTCATCTTCATTGAGCGGCGTCAGCACCTCCCCCGAATCCAAGACGCGCTCCTCGACTTCGAGCCGGTGGCGCCGCGGCACCAGCGGCTTATAGGGCGGCACGAACACGTTGTACATCGAGGCGCGGATGTTTTTATATCCCCGGCGGATTTCGATCACGTCCTGGAATCCCTTGGTCGTGATCAGCCCGGTCTTGGCGCCGTTTTCGTTGATCAAGGTGTTGGTCGCCAGAGTCGTGCCGTGAATCAGCAGGTCGACGTCGGCGAGAAAGGCCGCCAGCGGCCGGCGAAAATCTTTCGCCGCTTTTTCCAGGCAGGCTAAGAAGCCGAGCGAAGGATCCTGCGGCGTGGTCGGCGACTTGAATTGTTTCAGTTCGCCTTCTTCACCGAGCACGAGGCAATCGGTGAAGGTGCCACCGACATCGACGCTGACTCTATACATGACGTCTCTCCCTTATGACGACTTCCTGGAGAGAATGTAGTTTTTAATTTTATCCACCGCGCAGACGTAATTGGGCGGGATGACCACGGTGGTGGCGGCCTCTTCGACGATCGCCGGGCCGTCGATGCGGTGGCCTGCCGCCAGACGGTCGCCGTCGTAGACCGCGGTCTCTTCGTAGCCTTTGGCGAGATTCCACAGAATCGGCCGGCGCCGCTTGATCGCCTGGTCGGCGCCGCCGCTGGCGCTGGCGATCTCGGCCAATTTGAGCGGCTCGTGGCGCAGCGTCGCCTTGAGCTGGAGATTTAAAAACTCGACCTCTCGCTTGGGCATGTCGAAGGTGAAGATCGCCTTGTGGCGGCGATGAAACGATTCGATGATCTGGTCGATCTCCGCGGCGCCGAGCTTTCCCACCGGAATGTCGAGCACTTCGAGCTCGTGGAACTGTCCGAGATAGCGCATTTCGATGGAGCGGCGCAACGTGGTGTTCTCCGGCGCGATGCCGATCTCGCCAAGAACCTGGCGCGCTTCTTCCTCCATCTCGCCGAATTGCTGATTCACCCGGTCCAAATCCAAAAAAGCTTTGCGCAAAAGCAGCGAGCGGGCGAAGTTTCGTCCCACCTCCATGTTGAGCATGCCGAAGGCGCTATAGGTGGCAGCGTAACGCGGGATGATGACCGTGGGAATCTCCAAGAGATCGGCGACATAAGCGCCGTGCACCGGTCCGGCGCCGCCGCCAACGACCAGGGTGAAATCGCGCACGTCATGCCCCCGCTTGGTGGAGATCTCGGTCATCTTATCCGCCATCAAGGAATTCACCGTGGTGAACATGGTCATCGCCGCCGTGGCAACATCGATGCCTAGCGGCTCGGACACGGTGCGAATCGCTTTCTCGGCACGCTCGCGGTCGAGCGGGATCTCGCCGCCGAGAAAATAATCCGCCGGCACGTAACCCAAAATGAGATCCGCGTCGGTGACCGCCGGTTGCGTGCCGCCTCTGCCGTAGCAGGCCGGCCCCGGATCGGCGCCCGCGCTTTGCGGTCCGACGCGCAGCAGCCCGAGCGTGTCGATCCAGGCTAAGCTGCCGCCGCCGGCGCCGACGCTGGGGACATCGACCATTTTCATCGCCACGCGCTCATCACCCACCCAATTGTAATCGGTGGCGGGGACTTCGCCGTCGTGGATCAGGCAGACATCGTAGCTCGTGCCGCCCATGTCCACGGAGAAAAGGTTTTTCGCCCCCACCATTTGGCCCAGCCGGATCGCGCCCGAAGGGGCGGCGGCGGGGCCGGAATTGATCAGCGACGCGGCGCGCCGCACCGACTCGTCCACCGATTGCACCAGACCGCCGCCGGAGACCATGTAGAGAGTGCCCTTGAAGCCGATCTCGCGCAGTTTCGCCTGCAGCGAATTCAAGTAGCGCGCGGTGATCGGGCCGACGGCGGCGCTCACCGCTGTGGTGCTGAAGCGCTCGTATTCGCGGTAGACCGGCAGCACCTCGTGGGAGGCGGTGATGTAGACGCCGTTCAGTTCGCGCTTGCAGATCTCCAGCGCGCGCTTTTCATTGGTCTGATTGATGTAGCTGTGGAGAAAACAGATCGCCACCGCTTCGACCTTTTCCTCTTTGAATATGCCGATGGCGGCGTGGACGTCCGCCTCGTTTAGCGGTGTAAGAATCTCGCCCGTATGAATCGTCCTTTCGTCGATAGGCCGGCGCAGCGTGCGCGGCACCAGCGGCTTGTAGGGCGGCACGAACACATTGAAGCGCGAGGTGCGGATGTTTTTAAAACCGCGGCGCATCTCCAGGGTGTCGCGAAAGCCCTTGGTGGTGAGCAGGCCGATCTTGGCGATCTTGCCGGTGAGCAGCGCGTTGGTCGAAAGCGTCGTGCCGTGGGCGATCAGCAGCCGCACGTTGGACATGAACTCCGGCAGCTCCATGCGGAAATGGCGCGCCGCCTTCTGCAGCACATTGGTCATCCCCATCGTGGGGTCCGCCGGCGTCGTCGGCGACTTAAAAGCGTGCACCTGCCCGTCGTCGTCGAGCACCAGACAATCGGTAAAAGTTCCGCCTACGTCAGTACAACATTTCATCTAGTTCACCTTCCTCCAAAACCGTAACTCTGCCAGTCGTTGCGCACCCGTTCAAGGTGTTCCTGCGGCGGCACGGCTATCGCCGGATAAGCATGCTTGCGCGTGGCGTCGATGCCGATCTTCGACGAGAGGCGGCGCGTTGCGTCTTGCTGCAAGACATCTTCGCGGGCTTGCGAAGGATCCAGTTGCACCGCCGCGGTCCCCGACATGATGAACGAGTCCTTTTCCGGTTGCATCCGAAAAGAGAGGGCCCAGTTCACCAGATTAGGATCGCGAATGTCGATATCATCGTCAACGACCACCGTCAACTTGCCAAACTGGGGCGCGAAGCTCCAGGCGCCGAACATCGCCGTGCGCGGCTGTGCTGGGTGCGACTTCTTGATCGAGATCACAAGGTAGGCCGCCGCGCCGCCGGCCTCGAACAGATGCACGTCGCGCACCGGCAAGCCGAGGTCCTCGATCAAATGCTTTTGCAGCGCCGACTCCCGGCCGATGGAGCGGATGCAGCTCGACTCGCTGGGCGGCATCTGGCTGCTGAACTCCTGGAAGATCGGTTTCTCGCGCTGGGTGACGCACTGGATATCGACTTTGTACGACATCGACTTCGGTCCCATGTAGCCGGTGTATTCGCCGAAGGGCCCTTCTTCTTCCAGCTCGGCGGCGATCATACCTTCGATAACGATCTCCGCCGCCGCCGGCACTTCGAGATCCGAAGTCACGCAGCGAACCAGTTCCACCGGCGCGCCACGCAGGGCGCCGGCCACGGCGAATTCGTCTAAATCTTGCGGCAGGCGCGTCACCGATACAAGACCGATCACCGGCTCGGCGCCGATGACGATAGCGACCGGTGTCGGCTGGCCGCGTTTGATGTTTTTTTCCACATGCTCGCGGCCGCCCTGAAGATAATTGATAAAGAGACCGAGCTTGTTGGCGCCTTTCAACTGAATCCGGTAAACGCCGACGTTCCTGATTCCCGTATCGGGGTCGTTGGTGATGACGTAGCCGGAGGTGACGTAGGGCGCCGGGTCCTGGCCGACGGTCCAGGTGGGGATCGGCAGCTTGAGCAGATTCACTTCGGTGCCACGAAAAATTTTGTCCTGCACCGGCCCCTTGGCGACGCGCACCGGCGCGATCGGCCGGCGCTCGGCGTCACCCCATTTTTTGTGCAGGTCCTTGAGCTCGCATTCGAGGGCGAGACAATAGATCGCCCGGGAGCCGCCGAGGACGCCGAGGACCAGCGGCATGTCGAAGCCTTTCACCTGCTCGAACATGAGCGCGGGACGGCGCGGCTCGGGAATCGATTCGAAGGCGACCTTGGCCACCGCGGCGATCTCCCAGTCCTTGTCCACCGGCTTGGCGATGCGGTGGAGCTTGCCGCAGGATTCCAGCTTGTTTAAGAATTCACGTAGATCAGCGTAGGGCATGGGTACCTCAAATTAGTTTTTAGTTGCCAATTGCAAGTTTCCAGTCGGCTGAAAACTGGGAACTGGAGCAGGGTCCCTGTCTAGGAAGTTTGTCAAAAAAGTCGGAACGTGACTTTGATTGAATCCCCCTTTGAAAAAGGGGGACAGAGGGGGATTTGCTTTCACGCGCACTTCGAAATCCCCCCTTACCCCCCTTTTCCAAAGCTAATCATGCGACACATCTTTTTGCTGGACACGGGAAATGTCTAATGCTATATAACGAGTGTGATTGTTTGTGGGCAGCAGTTTTCTGGAGAAACCCTCAAGTGGATCCAGGGCACGATCGAGGCCGAGCCTGGGCTTTCG
>JAUYJC010000131.1 GCA_030688735.1 Deltaproteobacteria bacterium | reverse complement strand
TATTCCTTGTGCCATCTATCACCTCGTTGGTGAGTGCTTTCTGATTGTTAAAACACTCTAATGCACCTTAACCGTGCATGCCAACAAGGTTCTTGCGTTTCGATCAATTTTCTTATTTTTTTTGATGGTGAATCGGGGTCGAGCTTACTTGACTTACTCCGTTCCGATCAATAGCCTCGGGTTGATTTTGACGCTCTAGGGAGTTGGCCACCGCACGACAATCGACAAACTAATCTGGATCGCTCGATTCCAATCGACAACCCAAAGGAGCAGTTGTGAGAGGCAGATGGGTTCTGACAAGCGTGGCTCCAATGCTCGCGCTGCTTTTTTTGACGCTCCCCGTATGGGCGCGCTCCCTATTATGAGGGGAAAGCCGTCACGGTTCTCATCGGCGCCAAAACCGGCAGCCTCGAGATCGCCGCGCAAATGATTGCGCACCACCTGGGAAAGTATCTTCCCGGCAAGCCGGCCGTGATCGTTCAACATATGCCCGGCGCCGCGTACGCCTTCGCCAACACCGGTTCCGCCAATTATCGGCGCCTTGCCGCGGCGTTGGCATGGCCCAAAGCCACGGAGTTTTTCAGCAGACACTTGGTGGGATAAGCGAAATTCGAGTTCCAGCCGTTCCAATCGTTCCAGTCGTGCAAACCGTTCGAACGAGACAGGCTGAAACTAGCCCGGAGGATTTGCGCATGCAAATTGAAAGAATTACCAGCCCGAAAGTGCCGGAGCCGCCGCCGGGGCGATGGTCCAATGCGCTGCGCGTCGGCGACATGTTGTTTGTATCCGGTACCGTGTCCCGCGCTGCCGACGGCGTGACGATCCAGGGGCGTGACGAGTACGAACAGGCGAAGATCATCTTCGGCACAATCCGTCACCTCGTGGAGGCCGCCGCCGGCGCCATGTCGGATGTCGTGAAGATGACCATCTACGTCGTCAACATCAAAAAGAACACCGAAGTTTGGCGCGCCCGCCAGGAGTTTTTCACCGGTGACTTTCCCTGCTCCACGCTGGTCGAAGTCCGCAGCCTAGCCACGCCGGAAATCCTCGTCGAGATCGAGGCCATCGCATGGATCGGCGCAGGGAAACGGTAGCTTTAAGGATTTGATTTCCTGGCTAGGGTAGTTCCCGTTCTTCTATGAACCGCCGTCCCGCAGCGCCGAAAAGGTCGGTGAACTCGGGCACCGTCACATGATGTTGAGTCAACAACCGGTGAATACGGTTCTTCAGTCGAACCGTCATCGGCACCCACTACACCTGCTCTCGCCACAGCATTAGTTGTTCGCGGGGAACATAAACCTCGGGAATTAATTCCACACCGGGTCAATCAGCCGCTTACAACTTCCTTTTCCCCTTTTCTTCCGCAATTATTTTGCCGACAACATGTCCTTGAGTTTGGCCTGTAGACCGGGGCTGAGATCGAACATCTCAGAGACGGCTTTGCCGACCTCTTCACCGGTCAACGGGTCGATTTCCAGCTGCGCTTTCTTGGCCTCGGCCACGAATTCCGGGTCTTTGAGGGTATCCGAAAACGCCTTTTGCAAAATGCGGACTCGATCTTTGGGAGTCCCTGGCGTCGTCGCATAAACTCGAGTAACGGAGGAAGGCAGGACGACGCCGGTGGTGAGCAAGCGCTTCTCCTCGTCGGTCTTGGCCAGATTGAATGCGTTCGGCACCTTGGGAAGGTCCGGGTGCGCTTTCGGTGCGACCTGAAGCACTACGTTGACATCTCCGGTCTGTAACGCCTTACCCCAAGTCACCTCGATGGACTGCCACGCCCAACATCCTCCCGCCACCTCGCCGGAATCCGCAGCGAGCCGAATATCGGCGGTCCCTTTGTAGCCCTCGACCATCTGGATCGGCAGGTGTAACACCCCTTTAACAAGCCGGGGGACATCCGCTGTGCTATTTCCCGGGCCCAGAGCACCGATCTTGACTGGGGTCTTTGCCTTGCGCCATTGCTCGATGTTGGTGATGCCGCTCGCCTTCGTGAGCGCGCACGCGACATGGTCCTGGACCGGCACGCCGATCCACTCGTATTGCCGCACATCAAAATCGAGCCCTTTCATGCCCAGCACTCGCCCGAGCAGCAGATAGCCGTTAAAAATGCCGAAGGTGAGGCCATCGGGTTGAGCCGCACTATGCAGATACTTCGCCGCAATCCGCGTTGCTGCGCCGCTCATGACGTCCACGTTAAGGGTTGGATTGCCGGGGATGTGTTTCCCCATATGTCGAGCAATGGCGCGAGAGTAGGTATCGAAGCCGCCTCCGGCCGATCCGCCGACGATGATCCGGATGGTCTTTCCCTTGTAAAAGTCATCAGCGAAAACATTTTTGTTCATAGGAACCAATAGAGTCAGCATTAATAACAGTCCGGTGAATTTCATGAAACATTCCTCCTGTTCATACTTGTATAGGGTGTAAACATGTTGTGTCAATACGCATGCGGGATTTGATGATACCCGAAAATACGAACGATCCCCATTCGCATGTCCTGAGGTGAAGATGATCGAAAAGCCGTAGGCGGGAGAACTGCAAGTGCGGTTTAATGAGGGGGGAACAGGACGTTACTCCACGGACAAACCTAATCGGGCACGAAGCTGGAAACGGTGGATACAGCCAAGGAGAGTCCTAAGAGACCGATGTCACGAGATGGTGCCGAGGTGGTGCCTGACTTACCTCAGTTGCCTAACTCCCACGCGCCAGTGATCGTTTTTAGTGTTGTACCCGAGCACTGCCTCGTTTTTATCGCCGATTCGATTGCAGTTGCAACCGCAGCCCAACTCCGATCACAAAGCCGTTCCAAACGTTCCACCAGTTCAAACCGTTCAAGGCGTGGCAATTCATTCACGATAAGTCATCGGTCGCGGTCGAATTTAAATTTCGGGACATCCAAAGATCGAGAATCGCCCGTTGATCCGCGCGTGGGAAAATAAAAGCCGGGTTGACAGTCGTGGCTGGATCGGTGAAAGATGGCCCAGCAAAGGAGCTTCTTATGGGACTTTTGAAAATCGAGGGAGTGACGCACTGGTCGATTCCGGTGAATAATTTGGACGAGTCGGAGAAGTTCTACGGCGACCTGCTGGGGCTCAAGCATCTGGGGCGGCTCGGCAACTCGGGCATGTCTTGCTTCAACGTCGGCGACCACAACATTTTGCTGTGCGAGCGCTCGGCGACGGTGGACAAATCCCACGTCGAGGAGCGCAACGTGCATCATTCTTTCACAGTGAGCCCGGAAACGCTGGTGCAGGCGTGCAAGATTTTTCGCGAACGGAATGTTCGCATCGAAGAGCTATATTACCGGAAGGGCGGGTATTTCCCGGGAAGGGAGCTTTACTTCTTCGATCCCAGCGGCAACCGCCTCGAGCTGCGCGATCCAACCTGGAAAGCCGGCATGCCCGAGCCCAGCTATGAAGATCTCGCCGCTTCTTGAAAAGCCCGTTCAAGACGTTCAAGCAGTTCAAGTCGTTCAAATCGTTTGAGTCACCTTCGCTCCTTCCATGATAATCGATCGGAGCATTTAAACGTATTGAACGGCTTGAACGATTTGAACGTTTTGAACGGCCAAATCGTTCAAGTCCGCTTCGACAGGCAAGCGATTTGGCGGCCTATGGTACTCCCGGCGGTTTAGTTTTGCCGTCGTAGTATTCTTGCGAAAACTCCGGTTTGCGCCGTTCGGAGAAAGCGGCGGAACCTTCATCGTAGTCTTTGCTCTGGCGGAGATGGGCGTAGAACT
>JAUYJC010000392.1 GCA_030688735.1 Deltaproteobacteria bacterium | reverse complement strand
ACCCTCGCACGTGGCTTGCAGCGCCTTCATGATATTGTCACCGGTATCTTGCTTGTTCAAAATCTTCATTCTGCTCAACAACCCGCTAACTCATCGTCTCGCATTTTTCCCAGCAAGGGGAATTATGGGTAACGATAAGCGCGACGCGGGGGAGGAAAGAGGTGGGGGTTTGAACGGCTTGAACGTTTGGAACGATTTGAACGACTACCTGATAGCGTTTGAGCATTCCGTCAAAGTGTCTTCGCCGCCAGCGCGCTTTTGCCGTATTTGTGAATCCCGTCGTAGAGCGCCTCGACGATGGCGTTTTGATAACTTTCCCGGCTCATCGCCCGGCCCTCGATTTTGTTGGTAATGAAAAACATCTCCACCAGCACGCTCGGCATGCGCGCCCCAACCAGAACGTAGAACAGCGCCTTCTTCACTCCCAGGTCCTTCACCCCGCCGAGCTTCTTGGACATGCTGCCGACCAGCGAGCCCTGCAGCCGGTGGGCTAGGCTGATGGAATCTTCAAGTTTCATGTTCTGGGTCATGTCGCTCAAGATGAACTGCAGATCCGAGACGTTTTTGCGCGACGTGCCGTTCTCCCGCGCCGCCAGACGAAGCGAGGCCTCGTCGCTGGTGTTATCCAAATAATAGGTTTCCAACCCCTTGGCGTCGCCGCTCGTGCTCGCATTCATGTGCAGCGACAAAAACAGGTCGGCGTCTTCGGCGTTGGCAATAGCAGTTCGGTCCTCCAGGCGAACGAAGGAATCGTTCTTGCGCGTGAGCACGACCTCGATTCCCATCTCCTTAGTCAGTTTCTTGGCGAGCTTTTGAGCGACGGCGAGAACGATGTCCTTTTCCGCAATGCCGCCCACCCCGATGGCCCCCGGGTCCTTGCCTCCATGCCCAGGATCCAGCACGATTTTGCGAATGCCCAAGGCGGCAAGTTTGGGGCCTTTAACAGGCGGCGTGGGCGTATTGTTTTTCTCGACAGCAGCCGACCGGTCGGCAGTTTCCTGTCCATGGATGTCGATCACCAGCCGAAAAGGATCAGGCAACAAGAACGTATTATGGCTGCGCAGGCTCGTCATATCGAGCACGACGCGGACGACGTCAGAGCTAAACTGCCCCACACGCACCTGGCGCAGCAGCCCATCCTGCACTGGTATCGCTTCTTTAGAATCCATCGCCAAGCGGGCGCCGAAGATGTCGATATAGATTCGCGGCGGCAGTCCTTTGGTCGCATCCTCCTTGAGACGACGGGTCTCAAAGCGCGCTTCCTGGGTCAAATCCAACATCACCCGCGTGTACGTTTGCGACGAGAGAAAGCGGACGCCGGTCAAACGGGCCTTGTCGGAGGCGCCTGAAATGGGGTTGCCGTCTTGGGATGTGCTTGCTTCCTGAGATCTCGCGCTGGCCCCCGGCGGGATTGCCTCTTTGGCGACTTCGTTTCTTTGCATCTGAGCGAGTTGAAGCCTTTGCCCATCGCCATCGCCACGAACCCATCGCGGCGCCGCGCTGGCAGCGAGGGTTGCAAGCGCCAACAGAGTCAGGAATCTTTTGCATTTCATAAAAGAGTCCCCTTCGTTCGCTATTTTTTTGCCTCTTCCGATAATTTGTCGAGCAGATTGATCGCTTCCATTGGCGTGAGCCGAGAGACGTCCACTCGTTTCAGCTCCTCGCGGAGCTTGCGGTCCGCCGAACCGAAGAGCGCCATCTGCACCGGTTCGGCCGCAACGCTGCCCGCCGTTTCCTTGCGCAGGTTCTCACGGTCGCCCTCGTCGCCTTCGAGCTTGGCGAGAATTTCCTTCGCCCTCTCGATCACCGCAGCCGGCAAGCCGGCGAGCCGGGCGACATGGATGCCGTAGCTATGGCTCGCCGGGCCGGGCACAAGGTTGCGCAGAAATATGATTTCTCCTTGCCATTCCTTGACCGCAAAATTGTAATTTTTGATGCGTGTTTTGGTGAGCGCCAAATCGGTAAGCTCGTGATAGTGAGTGGCGAACAGCGTGCGCGGCCGCTGCGCCGAGTCGTGCAGCGACTCTGCCACGGCCCAGGCGATCGATATGCCGTCGAAGGTGCTCGTGCCACGTCCGACCTCGTCGAGCAAAATCAGGCTGCGATCGGTGGCGTGGTGCAGGATGTTCGCGGTCTCCTTCATCTCGACCATGAAGGTTGATTCACCCCGCGCCAGCGAGTCCGCGGCGCCGATGCGGGTGAAAATTCGATCGACGATACCAATGCGCGCTTCCGCAGCGGGCACAAAACTGCCCATTTGGGCGAGCAACACGATCAGCGCCACCTGGCGCATGTAAGTGGATTTCCCCGCCATGTTCGGTCCGGTGAGCAGGATGATCTGATCGGCGGCGGGGTCGATCGCGCAATCGTTGGGCACAAAAGCGCCGCGCCCCACCGAGGCTTCGACGACCGGATGGCGCCCCTCTCTGATCGTGATATCAAACCCGGCATCGACGGTGGGTCGGATGAAGCGTTGCGACTCGGCCACATCGGCAAGCCCCGCCAGAACATCCAACGCCGCGAGCCCCGCGCTGGTAGCCTTGAGGGAGGGATAATAGGCGGCGACTTGCTCGCGCACGCGGGCAACCAGCGCATTCTCCAGCTTTTCCGCCAGCTCCTGGGAATTGAGCACCTTGGTCTCGTATTCCTTCAGCTCGGGCGTGATGTAGCGCTCACCGTTCGCCAGCGTTTGTTTGCGGATATAGTCCTGGGGCGCGGCCTTGAGATGCGACTTGGTGATTTCGATGTAGTAGCCGAACACGCGATTGTAGCGAACTTTGAGCGATGGGATGCCGGTGCGCCGCCGTTCCGACGCTTCGAAGTTGGCGATCCACTCCTTGGCGTGGGCGCGCGCGCCGCGAATTTCGTCCAGCTCGGCGTCGTAGCCGGCGCGGATGGCGCCGCCTTCTTTGAGGGAAAAGGGCGGATCGTCAACGATCGCCCTTTCGATCAGCGCGCTGACCTCGGAAAGATCCGAAACTTGCGCGCGAAGGTGAACCAGCAGCTCCGTCTGAACCGCGCGCAGATGCTCCCTCACTTCGGCCACCGCGCCCAGGGTTTCTTTGATCGCGACCAGATCCTTCGGTTGCGCGGCGCCGGACACGGTTCGGCCGGCAAGCCGTTCAAGGTCCTGCACAGGCTCAAACCCGTGTTTCAGATCCTGGCGCAAGGTAAAATTCTCGACCAGTTCCAGAATCGCGTCCTGCCGCGCGCGAATCGCCTGCTCGTCACGCAAGGGATAGAGCAGCCACTGGCGCAGGCGACGGGCGCCCATCGGCGTAACGGTCCGGTCGATAATGGCCAGCAACGAGCCCTTGCGCTCGCCCTGGTAGTTGGCGATCAGTTCGAGGTTCGTTCGGGTCGTTTCATCGAGCACAAGATAAGCCGACGCCATGTAGGGATCCAAGTCGCGTAGGACTTTCAGTGACTCGGGAGCATTGGCTTCAAGATAGGCGATGATCGCCGACGCCGCGCGAACCCCGTTCTCCCAGGCTTCAGCGCCGGTTTCACGCGCCGTACCGATTCGGCGCGCGGCGACATTGGAAAACAGGGTCGCCGCCACCGGCGTCAGATGAAGCGACGGAAAGTCTCTTTGAACACGGCGACGCAACCCGCTATCCCCTTCCATCAACAGGAGTTCGCTCGGATGGATTCGGGCGATCTCGTCGCTGAGGGTTTGCTCGTCAACGAGATCGGTGCAGCGAAATTCCCCCGTCGTGATATCCGTAACCGCCAGGCCGTAGCCGCCCCGTCCGCTGCAAACAGCGGCCAGATAATTATTGCCCCGCGCATCCAGCGCCTCCGCCGCAGTCACGGTCCCCGGCGTGATGACCCGGACCACCTCGCGCTGCACCACGCCCTTGGCCGTTTTCGGATCTTCCACCTGCTCGCAAACCGCGACCTTATGTCCCGCGTCGAGGAGTTTTTGAATATACGGCTCGGCGGAGTGATAGGGCACGCCGCAAAGCGGCACCGACTGATCATTGCTTTTGTTGCGCGAGGTGAGCGCGATGTCGAGAATTTTTGCCGCCGTCTGCGCGTCCTCGAAGAACATCTCGTAGAAATCGCCGAGCCGAAAAAACAGAATGGCGTCGCGGTACCTCTCTTTGATCTGCAGGTACTGCTGCATCATCGGGGTGATTTTGGGCGGTTCCATCAGGCGCTTCTTACGCTTCAATTGCTTTACAAAATGACTTCAAGAAAAGTCCTCGGTCCAAGCATGCCAACGAAACAAAATCCGAAATCCGAATATCGAAATCCGAAACAAACGAAAGCCAAATAAAGCGCAAACTCGGAAAATCCAAAACCTCGAATCCAATTTGAAGTTGTTTTGAATTTTGGTCATATTTGAACATTCGAATTTGTTTCGAGTTTCGTGCTTCGGATTTCGTGCTTCGAATGTTTATTCTTTGCGTCTTTACGCGAGATATGTTCTTTCCGATCTCTTCTTCGTTTCGAATTTCAAATACTTTTGGCTAGTATTTATGCCGAGCCGGTCCGTTTCTCCGCAAGACGGCGCAAAGCGCCGGAGCGCTGCGTGCGCCGTCCGCCGGCGACCTGTTCGACCGCCCCGGTCAGCTCCCGCACCAAGCTGCCGATGCCCAAAGAAAGAACGAAATGACGCTCCATGGCGCCGAGAATTTTCTCGCGATCGCTCGTGATCAGGAAAAGCTGTTCGCCGTCGGTTAAGTACTTCAGCGACTCTGAATCCTTGGCGCTCACCGCACCGTGAGCGCGAAGAGCCTTGAGGCCGCGCTCGATCTTTTGCAGGCTGAAACCTCGATCGGTCAGATCCTTCACCACCCTCAAACAGACTAGATCATGGAAGGAGTAGAGCCGTTTCGTCCCCCGCCCACCAGCAAGCTTGACCGATGGGCGAATGAAGCCCTGCTCGTCCCAATATTGAATCTGGCGCAGGCTCACGCCGACGATGCGGCTGGCGAGTTTGCTGTTATAAGTGTCCATGCTCTCGCTCCTCAAATGAAAACAACAATGTTTTTATAAGTTAGACGGATGTGGCGGGATTGTCAATAAAAGGGAACCTCTCTGGGTTAAGCTGGGTGTCGAAGTATGCAAACCGCCAGGGGCGCGATAATTGAATTATTAAAGCCTGGCACGGCCTCTTCGTTGCCAGGGTATATCATATATGGTATACAGACACAGTGGATAGGCTGACTTCGTGGGAGATCGAGTACTATCAAACGGGTGCCGGCACAGTTCCGGTCACCGAATTTATCGACGCTCGTTCACCCCAAGTAAAAGCGAAGTTCATCCGTTCTCTGGAGCTGTTGGAGGACTACGGTCTACTTCTCCGCGAGCCCTGGGTAAGGAACATCCGTGGTATACCTAAGTTCAGAGAGCTGAGATTCATTTCGTTTGGCGAGATTTACCGTGTCTTCTTCTTTCCTGTTACCGGAAGAAAATTGATTCTCCTTCATGGATTCAAGAAGAAATCCCAGGAAACACCGAGGCGAGAACTTCAAACGGCCGAAGCGCGCATGAAAGATTACATTCAACGGCAAGGAGGCAGGCTATGAATTTCCGGCAGCACAAAGAAAAACTCCTTAAGAACCTAAAGGTACGGACAGAGTATGAAAAGCTCGGCCCGGAGTTTCAACTCGCGCGGAGTTTGATCCGAGCCAGGCTGAAGAAGGGCTGGACCCAGGCCGAACTCGCACGGAGGGTCGGTATGCAACAGCCCAACATCGCGCGCCTGGAGGGGGGGAATTATGATCGGGTGTCGTTGCCGACGCTCAAAAAGGTCGCCCGCGCCCTCGGCGCCGAGATCGAGATCAAACTCTCCGCGTGAAGGCCCGATAGCGGCAAGCGGCAAAATAGTTCTCCGACCCCCGACGCTTCCCGGTCAACATTAAGTAGGATGTCCCCTTTTCCCGTCCCGCTCGCCGGTCGGTGTCAAGTTTGTAATCATTGTTGTGTCTCCGTCTCCCTTCACCGCATTCGTGTGACACGGCCAATTTCCTGGTTAGCAAACGAAAAACCGCTGGTCGTTCGAAGCGAGGCTATCGTCCCTCATTTGTTTTCAATAGTTTTGCTCTCCGCGGTCGAGGTCGAGGTCGATGTCTTTTCCGGAGTCATATCGCCCAGATATTGGGGCAGCTCAATACCGGCCATGGCGGCGACGTCGTGCAGCGGCGGCAGGCTCTTGATTAGCCCGGCGAGGAAATTGGCGGTGGAGGTGCCATCTTTCCCATTGTTGTTGCCGGAATCCCAAACCGTAACCTTATCGATCTTGATACCCTTAATCGCCTCAACCTGCATGTGCACAATCTGTTCGACCTTTTCCGTCATCAACAGAGTTGCCACTGCTTTGGCGTCGCCGTTGCAGCCACGGACGAGTTCCAGATACCCGGCCGCTTTGCTGTCGAGAACCTTGCGAATGCCTTCAGCTTCGGCCTCGTACTTGAGCAAAATCGCGTCGGCGACGCCCTTCGCCTCGCGTCGAGTCTTCTCGGCTTGGGCTTCAGCGGCAATCTCGATCTTGCGCTTCTCGATCTCCTGGGGCACCACTTCGGCCGCGGTCAGCCGTTCTTGCTCGGCCTTGGCCTGAGCTTTTTGAATCTCCGCCTCGGCTTCGCGCTTTGCCACCTCGCCACGCTGTAATGATTCGGCCTGCTTGACCGCTAGTTCGGCGTTGTAGGCTGCAATATTGGCCTTGGCTGTGTTCTCGCCATCGATGGCTTGAGCTTCCTGCCCCTGAATGAAGACGCGCCGATCGGCTTCCGCCTTCTTTTTGCCCTTTTCTGCCTCCGCGACATTTTCCGCTACGCGAATTTCCTTTTCCCGCGTGGCTGCGGCTTCGCCGATGGTTGCCATGGTCTCTTGCTGCTGGACGAAAACCCGCTGATCTGCTTCGGCTTTCTTTTTTCCTTTCTCCGATTCGGCGACGTTTTCGGCGACACGGATGGTTTTCTCGCGGGTCGCCTCGGCCTCGCCGATGGCGCCCATCTTGTCTTGCTCGGCGACATCGACCTTGGCCTGGTTGATCGCTTCCGAGGCCGCCTTTTTGCCGATTGAATCGATGTAGCCCGACTCGTCCGTGATGTCCGTGATATTGACGTTGATCAAATAGAGACCGATTTTGTTTAGCTCCGGCGCGACGTTTTTACGGATCGACTCGAGGAACGATTCGCGATCCTGGTTGATCTGTTCGATGGTGAGCGAAGCCACGGTCAAGCGCAGCTGTCCGAAGATTATTTCTCGGGCCATCTCTTCGATCTGGTTTTGGGTCTGGTTGAGCAAACGCTCTGCGGCGGCAGTCATGATCGCGGGTTCGGTGCTGATACCGACGGTAAAAGTCGAGGGAACATTGATCCGGATGTTCTGCAGCGACAACGCCTTCTGCAGCGGAATGGGAATGGTCATCGGCGTCAGGCTCATGTAAGCGTAATCTTGAATCAGCGGCCAAATCAGGGTGCCTCCGCCGTGGATGCAATTTGCCGATTGTCCTTGTCCCACCTTGCCGTAAACCACGAGAATCTTATCCGAGGGGCACCGCTTGGCGTTGGTGTCAGGCTTCATAATATTGATTTTATGTTCCGTGCCAGACTTTTGCTTTTCATCTTCCTTGAAAAGGTGTCAGGAACCTTTTTCCTCCGTCGCGATTCACTTTTGCAAGGTCCGCAAGTCGGACACGGGCCCCTTAATTTACCTGTCCGTGAAATCGGGGCTAGCTCAAACTCTCCCCGTTTAGCATTACGATATTGTGTGATTGCAAGACCCGGCCCAAAATCCTCAGCTCGACTTAGGCCCAGATCATTTGATCCAGCTCCCGTTGTATCGGGACGACGCGGAGAAAAACATGTGGCTCCGCGGCTCCTACTCGACCACTGGCCGCTACTATGATACCGGCCAGCCAGGCGTGTTCACCGGAACGCTCGATCTGAAAAAACAATAGCTGCAATGAAGGTGTCAGATGAAGGTGTGAAGGTGTCTGAAGGTGTCATTTGAAGGTGTCATGAAGGTGTCAGGCTAACCTTTTTGTCGGTTTCTTGTTTTAGAAAAAGATCGAAAAGGTTTGCCTGACCTCATTTTCATTTTTGACCCCATTTTCGACCGCCCCTATCATGGGTTTCGAGACCAGATCCAAGACGGCAAGCCCTTCAAGACCCGCACCGGCAAGATCGAAATCTTCAGTGAACTCCTCGCCGACGAATCCCAGAGAGGGAAATTGCATATTGACGGATATGGCCAGTTGATCGACAACCTGCCCAACGACTGGCGCGACCTGCCGCCTCTTCCGGCTTACCAACCGACGTACCGGGGCATGGAGGATAAGGATGTCAAGCGCTTTCCTCTGTTCCTGCTAACCGCCTATCCTCGCTACCGCATGCACACCACATTCTGGAACGTGCCCTGGCTTAAGGGTGACTGCTACCGTCACGCGGCCTGGATGAATCCAGCTGACGCGCAGGCTCGTGGAATCGAAGACGGGGATCTCGTGCGGGCCTTCAACGATAAAGGCGTGGGGATTATTCCGGCATACGTCACATCGCGGATGATGCCGGGGATTGTGGTGATCCACCACGGCGGCAACTACGAGCCGGACAAAGAGGGGGTAGATTGGGGCTGCACCCCCAATATTTTCTTGACCGACTCAGAGAGCCCTACGACGCCGGGGCATGTCAGCAACCTGGTTCAGGTGGAGCGCTATGAGGGGCCTGTGCCACCCGATCGGATTGCGAAACAGCCCTGAGTGACCCGGCAAGGAGCAAAGAAATGCGCAAGATTTGTCACTGCGTTTCACTCGTTCGATCGGAGCGGAAGACGGGGGGCAAGCGGGACCTTGCCGGTTTCCAGTAGTAAATGGACGAGGTTCGGCATCAGTACATATGCGCACAACGTAAAACCGTAGCGTTCCCGAAGGTACTCCAGTCTCTGAAGATAGCTCAACCGATCTTTGTCATCGTAAAAGATCTTCGGCGGGCAACGAGTCGAGATTTAGGTGGCTTAGTTTTTGACCGGTTGCTTGTGGTTACTGAGAGCCTGCGGAATGGAGGGAGGAACCTAAGTTATGAACATGAGCGGAAAGAGCCTAACTCGACGGACCGCAATCGGAGTGTTCGCCTTTCTGTTTTCCTCTCTTTTGCTCTTTGAGCCCCTCCAGGGCCAAGCCCCGCCTCGGCACAGGCTCCGAATTCCTTATAGCTCTTTGGGTCCGGGTCTTTTTCCCCTTTGGGTCGCTAAAGAGAGAGGACTTTTTGAGAAACAACAACTTGATGTGGAGTTGCTCTATATTGCCACCAGCCCGATCATCGTCCAGACGATGCTCTCCGGCGAAGTCCAGTTAAGCTCGTCAGGGCAGGAAGCTGCCATGGCGGCCAATCTCGCTGGTGGAGATATTGTCATTATTGCCACCGGGGTCATCCGACCCTCCTTTTTCCTTTATACCATTCCGGAAATTACTACGGTGGAACAATTAAAGGGGAGGAGATTGGGCATTAGTCGTCCGGGTTCCAGCACAGATTTCGCAACGCGCTTTTTGTTGCAGAAATACGGCCTGGACCCGAAACGGGATGTGACCCTGGTTCCGACGGGAGGAACTCAAAACGCCCCGGCGGCCATGCAGGCGAGGGTTATTGACGGGGCTCTTTTTTCGCCGCCAACGACGTCGAGAGCGCGGCGACTTGGTTTCCGTCAGCTCCTTGACCCCTTGTCCCTCGGCTTTCCTTTCTACTCGGCCGCGGTGACAGCGAGAAAATCATGGCTGGACGCCTATCCGAATCTGGCACGAGGATTCATGAAAGCCTATGTGGAAGCGATCGCCGTGATTCACAGGGATAAAATCTTCACGACGAAAGTGATTAGAAAATATTCCGGGGAGCAAGAGCGGGAGGCGCTAGAAGAGAGTTGCAATTACGTAATTCAGGCGCTGCCGCGGGTGCCAGAACCCGCTCTGGATGCCATCCGCACGGGGTTAAAGATCCTTGCGGAGAAAAACCCGGAAGCGATGCAATCTGAGCCTTCCCGCTTCATTGATACGCGTATAGTCCGTGAGCTAAAGGAAAGCGGGTATATCGAGCGCTTCTACCAGTAGTTTGCCTACCGTTGAGGGTCACGTTGAGGGTCAGGCCTGAATTTGGATTCCGCTGAAAAACCCCCTAGTCACAAAAATTCGGGACGAAGAAAATCATTAACCAAGCTCCGATCGTGCGTTACAGAGCTTCGGTGAGTGAAATATTTTCTCCTGATTCTTGGAATGGGACTTTTTCAGCGGAATCTACATTGGAGCAGCCGTCAGCGGCTTGCGATCCGGCAGCCGTTGACAATTTAGCTTGGCTCACCGATTCTTAAGAATCTCGTCGAGCTTTCGCCGATCCTCTTCCGGAATTTTTTCCCGAGACTTATTTTCCCGCCGCGGCTGGGTTCTGCCAATTTCTCGTGAATCTCCGGGGCGTGTCGTCGCGGGACCTTGCATGTCGAACAACCTAGTGATGTCGCGCCAGAAGAACCAGATCACGAAGGCGAGAGTCCAGATAATGATCGGCGTCATGACAAAAAGAACAAGCGACCGGATCCAACGATACGTTTTTCTTGTCTTTCGGGCCACTGTGAAGTCCGTTCAAAGTTCAAGGTTCAAGGTTCAACGTTTCAGATCCGGAGCAGCGGACCTTGAACTTTGAACCTTGAACGTGACTCAATAACTTGGCTTGTGGTCGAAGTAGTGCGTGGCGTTGATGAGCCGGACGGTGCGGCTTCGGGAGCGCATGACCACGGATTGGGTGGTGGCGCCGCCGGCGAAAAAATGCACGCCCTGGAGATAGTCGCCGTCGGTCACGCCGGTAGCCGCGAACATGACATCACCGCGGGCAAGCTCGTCGATCTTAAATTTTTTCTTGATGTCGGTGACGCCCATCTTTTTCGCCCGCTCGATCTCCTCGTTGTTGCGCGGCGCCAGCCGTCCCTGAAACTCGCCGCCGGCGCAGCGCAGCGCCGCCGCAGCCAGCACACCTTCCGGCGCGCCGCCGATGCCGAGCAGGAGATCGATACCGGTTTCCGGCTTCGTAGTCGCGATGGCCGCGGAGACGTCGCCGTCGCCGATCAGACGGATGCGTGCGCCGGCCTGGCGCACTTCGCTGATGAGCGCTTCATGTCTGGGACGAAAAAGAATGATCACCGTAAGATCCTCGACTCGACATCGTTTCGCCTCGGCCAGCGCCCGCAGATTCTCCGTCGGCGTCTTGTCGAGATCGACGACTCCCTTTCCCGCGGGGCCAACGGCGATCTTTTCCATGTAGGTATCCGGGCAATGGAGCAAGTTGCCGCCATCGGCCATCGCGATGACAGCGAGCGCGTTGGGCCCTCCCGTGGCGCAGATGGTCGTGCCTTCGAGCGGATCAAGCGCGATATCGACCTTGGGGCCGCCCGAGCCGACCTTCTCGCCGATGTAGAGCATCGGCGCTTCGTCGCGCTCCCCTTCCCCTATCACCACTGTGCCGTCAATGGGAAGCGAATCGAACGCCTTGCGCATCGCGTCCACCGCCGCCTGGTCCGCCGCTTTTTCATCGCCGCGGCCTGTCAGCCGGGCGCAATTCAACGCCGCCGCTTCGGTTACACGCACGGCTTCCAGTGCTAAATTTCGGTCCACGTGGGTCTCCCTTCGATGAGCGATTCAATGAGCCGGTATGCCTGCTTCGCTACGATGCCGGTGGCGGCCGCGTCCTTTTCATTGTAACCCACCGCGCCGTTCTGACGGGGCGCCTCGGCCGAATAGAGCGCGAACGGCACCGGCTCGGCGACATGGGTCTTGAGCGCGATCGACGTCGGATGATCGGGCATCAGCAGCACGCGCCAATCTTTTCGCTGCGCCATTCTTTGGAGCACGGTGCCGACCACTTTTTCGTCGAAATCTTCCAGCGCCTGGATTTTTTTCTCCACGTCGCCCATATGTCCCGCCTCGTCGATGGCTTCGACGTGGATGAAAACGAAATCGTTTTTTTCCAGCGAAGCGACGCCGTATTCGCCCTTGCCGCGATAATTGGTGTCGAAAAAGCCGGTGATGCCGGGCACATGAATCCGTTCCAGCCCGGCGTACACGCCCAAGCCGTTGATGATGTCCACAGCGGAGATCACGCCGCCCTTGATGCCGAAGCGCTCGGCGAGCGACGGCAGCGCCGGCGCTCGGCCCTGCCCCCAAAGCCAGATCGTCGTCGCCGGACGGCGGCCCTCTGCCTGACGTTTCTTGTTCACCGGGTGAGCGGCGAGAGTCGGCCGCGAAGCTTCCATGAGGCGCAACAGCCGCTCGGCGCCTTCGCCCTTGGGCATATAGGCCGAGACTTTTTGATCCGTGATATCGTGCGGCGGCGTGGTTTCCATTTTTTCTTTGCCGTCGCGCCAAACCATTAGATGACGGTAGCTCACCCCGGGGAAAAACTCGATCCCGTCGCCGCCGATTTTTTGCCCGATGTCACGAATCAGCTCCGCCGCTTCCTCGGTAGTTATATGGCCCGATGTGAAATCCTCCATGAAGGGATCGCCGTCGCTGCCGCCGAGGGTAACTAGATTGCAGCGAAAAGCGATGTCGCGCGGTCCGAGAGCGATGCCCATGCTGGCGGCTTCCAACGGCGACCGCCCGGTGTGATACACCGCCGGGTCGTAGCCCATGATGCTCATGTTGCCGACGTCACTGCCGGGTGGAAAGCCGTTAGGAATCACATGGGCCAGGCCGAAAACACCGTGGACGGCGAGCCAATCCATGTTCGGCGTCCGGGCGGCCTCGAGCGGCGTCCTGCCGTCGAGAACCTCCAGCGGGTAATCCGCCATGCCGTCGCCCTGTAGGATTATGTACTTCACACTTCCAATTCCGCCTTAAAGCTTTCCCAGCGCGTCCGTCTCAGTTCAATGTTCAACGTCCCCGCTCCCCACCTTGAACTTTGAACCTGGAACCTTGAACCGTAAGTGACGCGGCTCACTTCGTTCCCCAGATCGGAAACCAAACCGGCTCGACAAGGATATAGTCCCGATCGCGGATGGAATCCAGAGCCTCGCGCATCTGCCGCACAGTGGCGTTTTCCAGCGTGATCACGAACGGCAGAATCTCGCTCGGCTTTTCCTTGAGACTGTAACTCTGGGTCAGGCTGCGCCGCTCCTCTTCGCTGTGTTTCAACTGCCAAATCTCGGATATGTTCACGTGCAAGCGTCCGAAGGTCTGCCCGATATCACCGACGATGCCGGCCCGGTCTTTGACGATAAAGCGGATATAGAAAGAACCTTTGATCTCATCTTCCGGTTGCACGCTCAAAGTGCCCGGGGCTACCAAGTTCGGAAAACCACGAAACCCATTCGGCCCGCCGCGCGCCAATTCGTAAACGTCGCCGAGCACGGCGACCGCCGTCGGCCCGCCCCCGGCGCCGGGACCGACCAGAACGTAGTCGCAGTCGCGCCCACCGCGCGCCCCGCCGCTGCGCCCGCCCGCAAAGCAGATGGCGTTGGTGGCGCCGTCGATGTCGGCAAGCAAATTGTCCCGCGCCAGCAGCACCGGCGAGACAAAAACTTCGACGCTCGCGCCGTTGCGTTTCGCCACCGCCAACTGCTTGATCGTGCTCGCGCCGGTTCGAGCCGCATAGCGAAAATCCACCGCATGGATCTGCTCGATCCCTTTGCGCCAGATGGCACCGGGTTGGATTTCCAAACCGAAGGCGACCCGGCTCAAGAGCAAGAGCTTGGCTTCGGCGTCGCTGCCGTCGACATCGGCGGCAGGGTTGGTCTCGGCGTAGCCTCTCTGCTGCGCCTCTTTGAGCGCTTCGCCGTAGGTTTTGCCGCCTTTCTCCATTTGGGAAAGAATATAATTGCAGGTCCCGTTGACGATGCCGAAGACCGCCTCCGGTTCTTCCACCGCGAAACTTTCGCTGAGCGACCGAATGATCGGGATGCCGCCGCCGACGCAGGCTTCGAAGCGCACTTGCCGGCCGCTCTTTTCCGCCGCCGCCCAGATTTCTTTGCCGTAGCGCGCCAGCACCGCCTTATCCGAGGTGACCACGGATTTGCCTTTTTCCAAGGCGCGCAGGATGTAATCGCGAAAGGCCGCGAGCTCGGTCGGCTCCTGATGCCCCAAGGATTCGATGACGATTTCCACTCGTGGATCGTCGATTACTTCTTCGGCTTTGGTCGCGAAAAGCGCCGCCCGCCTTGCGTGCCATTTCTTGCCCGTCGGATTCCGCGTGTAAATCTTGTGCAGTTCGATCTCCGTGGCCGCGCCTCGGGGTTCGTGAAATAAAATATCCTGAATCGCTTCGCCGACCACTCCCGATCCGAGAAGCCCGACGCCGACTTTTTGGCGTGTTTTACTTGATGCCATGGTGCTTGTTGGCCGCTAAGAATTTTTGCGCGCGGCTCGCGTTAGTCGAGCAGTTTGCCCAGGGCGCGCTTGATGTTGCGCACCGCCTGCTTGGTGCGGTGCTCGTTTTCGATCAAAGCGAAACGCACGTGATCGTCGCCGTACTGGCCGAAGCCGATGCCGGGAGATACCGCGACCTTAGCTTCCTGCAACAGGAACTTGGAAAATTCCACCGAGCCTATCTTCTTGGCCGGCTCCGGCAACTCCGCCCAGACGAACATCGTTCCCTTCGGCTTCTTGATATGCCATCCCGCGCGCTCCAGACCGTCAACCAATGAATCGCGGCGCTTCTGGTACATCAGGCGAATCTCCTCGACGCAGTCCTGCGGTCCGTTCAAAGCCTGAATCGCGGCGATCTGGATCGGCTGAAAAATTCCGTAGTCGAGATAGCTCTTGATCCGCGCCAGCGCGTGGATGATTTCCCGATTGCCGACGCAAAAGCCGACGCGCCAGCCCGGCATGTTGTAGCTCTTCGACAGCGAGAAGAACTCAACGCCCACATCCTTGGCTCCCGGCACCTGGAGAAAGCTCGGCGCGTGGTAGCCGTCAAACGTCAGATCGGCGTAAGCGAGATCGTGGACCACGATGAAGCCATGCTCCTGGGCGGCTTTAACGATGCGCTCGAAAAAATCCAGCTCGACGACTTCGGTGGTCGGATTGTGAGGAAAGCTGATGATCAGCATTTTAGGCTTCGGCCAGGTCTGCTTGATCGCTTCTTCCAGATGCCCGAAGAAGTCTTCACTGGTCGTAAGCGGAATACAGCGCAAGTCGCCGCCGGCAAGAATCACCGCGTATTGGTGGATCGGATAGGTCGGGCTCGGGCAGAGCACCACATCGCCGGGGTCGATCGTCGCCCAGGCGAGGTGGGAAATCCCTTCTTTGGCGCCGATGGTGACGATCGCTTCGTTGTCGGGATCGAGTACAATGTCATAGCGGCGCCGGTACCAGTCGCAAATCGCGAGGCGCAGCTTATAAATGCCACGGGACACGGAGTAGCGATGGTTCGCCGGCTTGGCGGCGGCTTCGACCAGCTTGGCGACCACGTGGGGCGGCGTCGGCAAATCGGGGTTGCCCATGCCGAAGTCAACGATGTCTTCGCCCCGGTGGCGCGCCTCCATCTTCATGCCGTCGATGATGCTGAAAACATACGGCGGCAGCCGCTTGATGCGCTGAAATTCCACGCTCCGTTACCTTATCCTTTCCAGAAAACAGATCTTAACCGTAATTTATAAAGCATCGCCGCCCGCGCTGCAACAAGAGTCGCGGACGCACCCACGCCGAACTAATACATACGTCTTTAACGATGTTACCTTTAGATTTTGGCGAGGGGAAGGAAGACTGAGAAACCGGGAGCGCAGGAACGCGAAGATCATCCCAGGCCCAGACCGTCGGAATAAACAGCCTAAGGGGTTGGCGCGGGTGGCGTTCGAGGTAGAGGCCCATCGCTCCCGGTCCGAAGGCTTTCTTCCCTGAGCAGGTAACGTTACTTAATACGTTTGTATTAGGTCCGCGCCTTTTAGCCATCCGATTCCTTTGGCTTTCCTGGGATGATCTGTTATGTCCTTGATCAGGAAACCGTCGCGCGCCTTGGGGAACCGAGATAGACCTGCAATCAACTTTGAAAAACTAAATTCCACAGGAGGAAACCATGAAGCTAGAAATTCCTTACCATGATTTACGGAGCTGGATAGATCTGGCCGGCGAGGTGGGCGAGATTCGCGGTGTGGAAGGTGCGTCGTGGCAGGAAGAGATCGGCATGGCGTCCGAATTGCTCAACCGCCGCGATCCGGCGCCGGCGGTCATCTTCGACAAGATTCCGGGCTACCCCGACGGCCATCGGGTGCTGGTGAATTTCTTCGGCGGACGGCGCAAAAATATGACGCTGGGGCTGCCGTCCGGATTGAACAACGTCCAGTTGTCCGAAGCCTTCTCCAAAGCCTTTCAGGAAGCCAAGCCCATCCCTTACGAGTTTGTCGACGACGGACCGATCTTGGAGAACGTCAAGATGGGGGACGATGTCAACGTGCTGCAGTTTCCCTCGCCCCAATGGCATGAGTTGGACGGCGGGCGCTATATCGGCACCGGGAGCTATAACATCACCCGCGACCCGGACGAAGACTGGATCAACCTGGGCACCTATCGTGTCATGGTCCAAGATGAAAAGAGCGTCGGCTTTTATATTTCCCCTGGCAAGCATGGCCGGGTGCATCGCGACAAATACATCGCCCGCCAACAACCGATGCCGGCGGCCATTGTCGTCGGCGGTGATCCGTTGCTCTTTCTACTGACGTGCAGCGAGATTCCCTACGGCCTATGCGAATATGACGTCGCCGGCGGGCTGCGCGGCAAGCCCTACCAAGTAATAAAAGGCAAGGTGACCGGTTTGCCGATACCCGCCAACGCCGAGATTGTGCTGGAAGGATTCATCGATCCGGCAAAGCGGAAACCCGAGGGTCCTTTCGGCGAATGGACCGGCTACTACGGCAGCGGTCTGCGCGACGAGCCTTTCATGGACGTCAAGGCGATTTACTATCGCAACAAACCGATCATGCTCGGCTGCCCACCGCAGCGGCCACCCGATGAAATCGCCCGTTACCGGGCGATCCTGCGCTCCGGCCTGCTGAAACAGGCGCTAGAGAAGGCCGGCCTTTCCGGCATCAAGGCCGCCTGGGCCGCCGAGATCGGCAACACCAGGATGCTGCTCTGCATCGCCATCGAGCAGCGCTACGCAGGCCACGCCGTCCAGGTCGGCCACGTTGCCTCGCAGTGCCACGTCGGCGCCTATGCCGGCAAATATGTCGTGGTCGTCGATGACGATATCGATGTGTCGAATCTGGAAGAGGTGGTCTGGGCGATGATCACCCGGTCGGACCCGGCAACTTCCATCGACATCATTCACAATGCCTGGTCCACGCCGCTCGATCCGCGCATACCGCCGGAGCAGCGGGCCAAGGGGGAAATG
>JAUYJC010000382.1 GCA_030688735.1 Deltaproteobacteria bacterium | reverse complement strand
TCTTCCCGGAATTTCTCTTGAGAACGTCCCCAAAGCACTTCTTCATAAAATTCATCGCTGACAAGCTCGATCCAGCACGAACGCCCGGCTTCAGGCTCGCCGGATAACTCCGGCAATACGAAAACTCGTCACTCTCAAGTGAGGTATTGTGTCTAATTTTTGGTCAAATAGTCGCTGGACATTGCTCGTTTTATAGGCTACGCAGCGGGAAGCATGGGTTGGCCGCGAAAAAAAGCCTTTATAAATCAATAGCCCGGAAAACTTGATTGAGATGATTCTACTGGCATTGGGGTTGCAACGTGTAAAGCCGATTGACAGTGTCGACCTGGATTTGACCGAAAATTTTTTGACCATCGCGTAAGGAGACTGGGAAAATGAAGCGAATTCTGTTTGGAGTTAGCGTGTTTATCGCCTGCTTGGTTTTTACATCGGGTTCGGTCAAGGCCGCGGAGGAAGAAAAGCCACTGGCGCCGGGCTGGCTCAGCCTGGATTGCTGCGTTGGCGTGATGGACAAAGCGATCGCGAACGGCAAGGGCGCGGTTGAAGGAGCTTTGGGAATCGGCATCAGCGGCTTTTTTGACACGAGCTACACTTGGAGCTCTAACCATCCGCGTTCCCCTGCCAATATCAGCGGCAGATACTTCGATAAGGACCACAACAAGATCGTCTTCAATAATTTTCATATAGCCGTTGACAAGCCGGAGAAGGATTGGGGCGTCGGCTTCCACATCTCAGGAGACTTCGGCCGAACCGGAGAGCTGCTCCGGGAAGCGACTCTGTGGGGTAAGACATTGGCTCGGGAACCTTCGGCGGAACTGAGAGAGGCATTCGTAACGACTACCATACCGGTTGGCGAGGGACTAGCTCTCAAAGGCGGATTGATGGTTACGCCATTAGGAACCGAGATTATTCCAAGTCCCGGTGCCTATAACGATAACATTTCCCGGTCCTTTCTCTTCAACCTCGCCATTCCGTTTCGCCACTTGGGCATGATGGCCAGCTATCCGGTGTTGAAGATTCTCACGGTCCAGGGTGGTGTGTTCACGGGGTGGGACAATCCACATGACAACAACCACCAGCCCTCTTTTCATGTGGGTGCAACATTGACGCCGACTGATTGGATCAGTTTCGTCAGTAATTTTATTACCGGCGCAGAACAGAGAAACCGCGGCGGGCCCAAGAGACATGTGTGGGCCAACGTGTTGACGATCAAACCGATCGATCCGCTGGCGCTTTCTTTCGAATATGATTACGGGCATGAGGATAACGTGACGCCAAGTGGACGAGATGGAACCTGGCAGGGATGGGCCGGCAACGCTTCATATAGCTGGACTGATCGGTTCACTACCGCTTTTCGAGGCGAGGTTTTCAAAGACAGTGACGGCGTGCGCACGGGCGTCGGTCGCGACGTGACCTTGGGCGAGATTACTTTTACAGGTAGCTATAAATTCACCAAGATGCTGATCGGTCGGACCGAACTGCGGCAGGACTGGGCGGACAAAAGCGTCTTTCAAAAAAGAGCCACCGGCGCGGATAAAAATCAAACCACGCTCGCCATGCAACTCATCTATACATACTAAGCAAGCCTCCGCTTGGTGCGGACGGGGAACGGACGCCGCGCCGTTCCCCGTTTTTTTTGCGCGGCCTGTTTTCTGAACCGTGGATAAAGACAATGGTGTCGGGACGCGGGATTCATTGGTCGCGGTTGGAGTTGAGACAAAGGATCACCGCTGGTTACATACGCGCAACTTGAAAAGAGCTTGGCATCCGGTTATAAGTTTCCCACTTGCTATGAAACGACTCGGCGGAATCGTCTGTTGTCTTTTTCTGCTTCTTGCTAGCGCTGCCTCGGCGCTGGAAAGATGTCAGATCTTCGACGCCCATTCGGCTGGACATGAGCACAGCGACGAGGTTTCTCACTCCCATACCCAGGACGCCGATCTCCTTCGGGACCAGTCGTCACCCGAAGGCCAGACGATACACTGCGCAGACTCCCGCGATATCCTTAGCTATATCTCCCAGCCGTCTCCCCGTATGGATCGCCCATTTGTGCCAGTTCAAATGTTTCGCGCGTCTTACGATTCGGCGATGACCGGCTGTACTGGATGCATCATCCATAGCGAGAAAAGACCTCCCGGTTGGTTTTTGTCGGCTGTATCGACCTATCTCTCCCTTGCAGTTCTACGCTTTTAGCGTTTCCACTCCTTTCCTAGACTAGTTGTCTGCCGGATTGGTTTGTCCGGAAGGCCGACGAGCGTGCTTTAGCCCGGCCTCAATCTATATTTCGTCACAATCGGTGTTAGCCGGATAAGGATCATCTCATGGTAAAGATAGAAGCGTGGGTTCCCTTGTTCTTACTGTCGATCAGTGTGCTTTTGCAGCATTCGCCAGCAATTGCAGCTCAGGAGATCAAATTAGATTTGCCAACGGCCATAAAGATTGCCCTGGAGCGAAATCTGGAGCTGAAAGCCAAGAGTGAGGAGCTAGGGATAGCTGAGGGAAGAGTGATCAAGTCGAATCTTTTTCTCCAAAATAATCCGGAGCTGGAAGCGGACATGGCGAACAAGCGTCTGAAAAAACCTGAAGAAGGGTTCAATAAGAATCTTTTCCAGCCAGGGGTATCCCTCTCTCAGGAGTTTGAGATTGGCGGCCAACCCGGATATCGGCGCGAGGCGGCGCGGAGAAATCTGGGAAAGGTCGGTTTTGAGGTAAGCGATTTTGGCAGAAGTCTTCGTTTTCGCATCACTGAGTTGTTTCTCAAGCTCTTGAACGGTAAGGCGAAAATTAACCAGGCCGAACAGGTTGTTGATCTTAAGAACCGCTTGCATGAGGCCTCCAAAGATCGTTTGGCGGCAGGTGATATCCCTGGAGTTCAGCTCGCCATTGCCGAGTTTGAGCTTAACCGAGCCAAGAGCGAACTCATCTCTTTGCAGAGGGAGTACGAAGAGATTCTCTCTCGCCTAAGAACGGATCTTGTCCTGGAAAAGGAGGAGAGTGTCGAGCCTGTGGGCGATTTAACTCGCGCGCCTCTCGCGGCTTCTCTCGACGAGCTTTTCAAGAGCGCTCTGGAAAAGAGGCCGGACTTGGCTGCTTTAGAGCAAGAGAAAAAAGTTGCCGAAGCTGAGGAGTTGCTTACCAGGGCCGAAAGAATACCCAACATTAAATTTGGCATGTTCTACGAGAAGGACGATAAAGACAACGTTGTCGGTGGAAAAATTTCGATCCCGCTTCCCTTTTTTGATCGCAAGCAGGGAGAGCGCCGTGAGGCCTTGGCTCGAAAAAGCATCGCAAACCTGAACTACATCCAAAGGCGGCAAGCGCTGGAAAAAGAAGTTCGTGCGGCTTTTACAAGGTTCAAGCTCGCGGAGAGAGATGTTTCTTATTACCCCGAAGGGGCGATGAAAAAGTTTGATGAGAGCCTCGAACTTTATCAACGGGCCTACCAGGAGGGGGCGATAGACTTGGCGGACGCGATTGTGTTTCAAAACCAGGTTATCGAGGCACGCCTCAAATTCATTGATACGCTCACCGTCTACAATCTTTCTCTGGCCGAGCTAAAGTTCCAGGCCGGCATCGAATAAGGAGCGCAATATGGGCAACAAAAAAATAGTCTTATCTCT
>JAUYJC010000381.1 GCA_030688735.1 Deltaproteobacteria bacterium | reverse complement strand
TCTTCCCGGAATTTCTCTTGAGAACGTCCCCAAAGCACTTCTTCATAAAATTCATCGCTGACAAGCTCGATCCAGCACGAACGCCCGGCTTCAGGCTCGCCGGATAACTCCGGCAATACGAAAACTCGTCACTCTCAAGTGGATAAGCTGATACTATTAAAGACAAACGCCCTAGAACGGAAATTATTGGGCCTAACTTGTCGCTTCAGACCGATCGCTAAAAGCGTCGGCTCAGCCTCAGCGTTAACTCGCTGCCCCCTTCACCTGATACTTCCCATCCCTATCCTGCGTGATCTTTCCTTCCTGATGAAGCCGGCCCACCGCCGCGGCGATGGTGCGATAATCCACCCGTGAAAATATTTCCAAGAGTTCGGCGTAAAAGCGGTGCGATTGTTCCAGTGCCGCGAGAATCTTTTCCGAGACCGTGTCTAAATTTTCACCACGCTTTGCTTCAACGCGCCCTTTCGCAGCTTCACCGGCGGCACCCAAGTAATTTTTTAAGTCCACTTTGCCCTGATTGACGTAGACGATCCGATTATAGCGGTTCACCGGGACGTTTTCGGGAATCGTCGCGTCGATGCCCATTTTGGCGGTGGTGGGAATCTTGCCGGCGGCCGGCGGCGGCAAGGATGGGTCCAAGGGCTTGGAGCGCGCGTTGGATACGATCAGCACGTCGCGGTCGGCCTGCACTCGAGTGGCAACGGCCCATTCTACATCCGTCGGGTCAAAGACGTCGATATCGTCGTCGGTGACGATCACATGCTTGATGTCGGCGATGGAAAGCAGCGCCAGGATCGCGTTCTTGGCGTCGCCGGCGGTCTTTTTGATCGCGGCGACGATATGCCAGTGGCAGCAGCCACCGGGAGTCACGTTGATCGCGGTCGCCTGCACGCCGGCTTCGTTGAGCACGCGCCGCGCGGCCGCTTCATAGATCGGCGCCGACATCCAGATATTTTCCCAGGGCATTTGCAGCGCGTAGTAGACCGCGTCTTTGCGATGCATGATCGCTTTGATGCGCACCTGAGGGTTCATGTGGATGCCGCCCATGAGACGGTTGAACTCGCAGAACGGTCCTTCGGGATAGATCCAACCGTCCGGAAGAATTTCCCCTTCGAGAACGATCTCGGCGTCGGCGATGCACGGGACGGGAATCGTCTCGCCTTCGGCTAATTGAAGCGGCTGGCCGCGCAGGCCGCCGCCGAAGGTCAGTTCGTTGACGCCCAGGTTGGCCTTGAAGGTTGAAGCGACCATCTCGTAGGGATGAGCGCCGATGGAAATGGAAATCGGCAGCGGTTTTTTTTCTTGCATCGCCCGCTCGGCAAATCTTCTGAGATTGTTCGGCGTGACAATGTCGATGCCCGTGACATTCTTCTCCTTGAGCATCATGCGGTACATGCCGGCATTCATGCCGAATTCGGGATCCTCCGCGATCACGACGCCGCCGGTGATCATCGGCCCGCCGTCCATGAGCGAAAAAATCGGCACCGGCAAATCGAACAAGTCGACCTTGTTCTTAGTCAGAATCACGTCCTTGACCGGCGCGCGCTTAACTCGCCTCGGCTTGATCGGATGGTCCATCGCCGCGCGCAGCTTCGCCTCGATCTTTTCGTATGGGACACCCATGCCGATGGCTATGCGGTTGCGCGATTGCAGCAGCCCGGCGACCACCGGCATCGAGTAACCGACGACGTTTTTGAAGAGCAACGCTTTTTCGCTCTGAGCGACCAGCGCCGCGATGTCGCGCGGATCAGTGGGTTTGGCGATCTCGATCAGTTCGTCCTGCTTTCTCAGATCGGCCAGGTAACTGCGAAAACTCGGCGCCATATTTTCCTCCCGCGTTCGAACGCTTAAACCAACCACGGATAAAAAAGGGTGTCAATCGAAGTGCGGTGTCTCAGAGATCCGGCGCCCGATTTGTTCCGTCATTCCGGCCAAGCCCGCGCTTGCGGGCGCGAGCCGGAATCCAGGACTTCGAAGGACCGCTGGATTCCCGGTGGGCCATTGATTTTGTAAACGAACTTCTGAGATAGGACTCTGGCTGTTCGATTTCGAAATCCGCAACGCCTGTGCTATAGAGGGCACAGGGAGACATCGGATCATGCCCTCATTCGGACTGACCCTGGCCAACCGCGGTGTCATCATCGGCGCCGTCACCGTTTCCGAACTCTTCGACATGGCAAAGCGCGGCGAGGATTCCGGCGCTTTCGACGCCGTATGGGTCGGCGACAGCCTGCTCGCGAAACCGCGCTTGGAATCCATCGCGCTCTTGTCCGCGCTGGCGGCGATCACGAAGAAAGTGAAGCTCGCGGTCGGCTGCATGGCGACCTTTCCCCAGCGCCATCCGGCGCTGCTGGCGCAGCAGTGGGCAAGCTTGGACGTGATTTCCGGCGGCCGCTCGTGGCTGGCGGTATGCCTCGGCGGTCCCAACGAACAAAGTCCGGCGCAGGCGCTGGAACATAAGGTCATGGGCATCAAGGACACCGAGCGGGTCGCTCGCCTCGAAGAAGGCATCACGATACTGCGCAAGCTCTTTCACGAAGAAAAGGCGTCACACAAAGGCCGCTTCTACGAGTTCGAAGGCGTGACGATTCAACCGCGCCCGCTGCAAAATCCGCTGCCGATCTGGATCGCCAGCAATCCCACCGGACTCACCTGGAAAGACGGCGCCAGCGCGCCGTCGGCCGCGGTCGAACGCGGTCTGCGCCGCGTCGCGAAATACGCTGACGGGTGGATGACCAACAAAGTGAGCCCGGATGAATTCAAATCGCAGTGGGCGCGCATCTTGTCGATGGCGAGAGAAGAGGGGCGCGATCCGTCGAAGATCGGCAGCTCGCTCTATCACAACATCAACATCAAGGCAGAACGCAAGACCGCGCTGGACGAGAGCAAGGCATTTCTCGATAAGTACTACACGTCGAATTTCAGCATGAAATTCGTCGAAGGATTCACCACCGCCGGCACACCGGGGCAGTGCATTGAAGAGCTTAAGGCCTACTTCGCCGCCGGCATCGAGCATATTGCGCTCAGGATGACTTCCTGGGATCAGATGGGGCAACTCGAGTGTTTTCTCAGAGAAGTGGCGCCGGCCTTTAGCTGAGTCTTTTCAGGGCGTTTACAGATATGCTTCAAGGCATCGATCACCTCGTCATCGTCGTCAACGATCTCGACCAGGCGGCCAACGATTACACGCGGCTCGGCTTCACCGTCGTGCCCGGCGGGCGCCATCCGGTGGGCAGCCACAACATGCTCATTGCCTTCGCCGACGGCTCGTATCTGGAGATCATCGCCTTCTACCGCGAGGCGCGGGATCACCGCTGGTGGAGTCCGCTGGAAAAAGGCGAGCGGCTCGTGGATTACTGCATGCAAACCGACGACCTTCAGGGCGACACGAAAAAGCTGCGCGAGGCCGGCGTCGCAATCGATGCCCCGGTCCCCTGGTCGCGCAATCGGCCAGACGGTTACGAACTCAAGTGGCTGCTCTCATTGGCGACGGGAAGCCATCGTGGAGTCGCGCCCTTTCTGATCCAGGACGTGACGCCGAGAGTGGAACGAATCCCTCAGGAGTTCCGGCACGTAAACGGCTCGATGGGAATCGGCACGCTGACCCTCGCCGTTGAAGAACTTTCGACCGTCCAGCGCTGGTACGAAACCGCGCTGGGCGCGGCTGCCACGGCCTTTACGGATGATATGCTTGGAGCGAGGGGAATTTATTTCACCGCGGGCCCGCACACCGTGGAATTCATCATGCCCGTCGATCGCCAAAGCCCACTGGCCGACTGGTTACGCGTATATGGTCCGTCGCCCTACAGCGCCACCCTAAGAACCGCTGCGCCGGATCCTCAGCTCCTGGATCTGGCGCACACCCATGGGGCCAATCTGTCATTTGGAGTTTAGCTGCGGTTTTTGCGCGTAAGCATCCGCCAATTTGGTAGTTCTACGCCTCCCGCCCGGCACCCTTCCGGCGCTAAACAAATCCCGCCTCAGCTCGTCTAACGGGCAAAGGAGAAGCCGCCATGTCAGCCAATAATTTTCGAAATAAACTTGCCCTTTCACAAATTGTCGCCGCTCTGTTGTTTCTGAACCTCTCGGGTTGCGCCGCCCAAGCCTGGGACGGCGGGGGCGGCCGCGAACCCATTCGCCACGAGATACGGCGGTTCCATACGTTCCTGCAGGATCACCCCCGAGTTTCCGCCGATCTCAGAGTCAACCCGCGCCTCGTCGGCAACCGAAGATATTTAGACAGACACGAAGAGCTGGACGATTTTCTCCGCCGCCATCCGGCGGTCCGACGTGAAATGCTCGATCACCCAGATCGAGTCTTCGGCCGCTATTATCTGGCGGACGACTACGGCCCCTGGCACCGTTGATAAGCACGACAGGCCCAGACCTTAGCCGGGATTATTCACGGTTGAATTTTGCCTATCGGTGGCACGCGCACTTCAACTGCACTGTGTTAAAAGGCTGCAAACGGCCAACACCGGTGATTCAAGCCAACCGGCTTCATTCACCTTGCGGATGAGCCGCGCCCAGCCGGCCTTGGCGCGCGGCGCAACGCCTGCCGACGGCATGTTGCGCCTTGTTGAGGATGTGCTGGTGATGAAGTGAGCCGTCGCGCGGCTCCTATTTGGCTCGCTTGAGCTCCACGCGCGGAGTGAATGTCCCTTCCCGGTCCTTACGCGGCGAGCCGACGAGAGTCAGAGTATCGCCTTTGATCTTGACGGTCCAAGTTTGTTCCGAACCGGCCCGGGGCGAATATGACCCGGCATCCACTTTGGCGGCGATAGTCTTGTTGCCTTCATTGACGGTGTAGCTGCCATAGTAGGCCACGACGGGGGCGTCGGGCTTGCGGGGATCGGGCGTCTTCATGGCCGGCTGCGCGTCGCCGACAATGATCGTGGAGAACCGACCCGCGCCGTCGAACGAGTAATTGCCCTTTACAGTGCCCCAGTTGTTGATCTTCTTGCCGCTCTCGTATTGGTCGACAACCGCGGTGATCGACCAAGAGCCAACGATCGCATCCTTGAGGGACTTCTGCTAGCTGACAGCGATGCCCGGCAACACGGCCAGTCCCAGTGCCGCAATCGCTGACAGGCTGATCAGGCTTCTTCTATTCATAGTTTCCTCCTGATTTTGTGGAAGTTTATAAGACGCGCGCCGCAATCTGCGCGAACGTATGTATAGCCGACTCCTTTTTTGAGCGCAAGTGCGGTCCGCGGAAAAAGAAATAAGCCGTGGATTACGTCCAAAACATGAAATACACCGCGCCGAGCAAGCATGCCTCTGCCCAAAGCTAATCCCACTTTAGTGGCTCGTTCATGTTGAGCACGGCGAATGGCGCGAAGACAGCAAGCGTGATCACTTCCTGCATAACCTTGAGCTGTGAAAGGCTCAGTTGCGTATGACCGATGCGGTTGGCGGGAACTTGGATCAAGTATTCGAAGCAGGCGATGCCGCGTCGTTGGGGCGGGTTTCGATCGGTAACGTTGTTCGGTAGTCAGTTTATCTTTGCTTTCGCCATGTTCCACTGTGCCTGGAGCCCGAGCTTCTCGGCCCAATGCTCGATGTAGGCAGTGTCGAGGTCGTGTCCCTGAGTTCGGATGATTCCGGCAGCATCCTCGATCTGACGTTCCGATTCGGCAAGTTTCGCCCACTCTAGCTTGGATATCAGAACATCTTCGGGCGAGGCGACGAATACGGTTGTTCCCAAAACGTTAGCCGGCGTGCGGCGATCGAATTCAAGCCGGCTAAAGTCGCGTGGTTTCCTCACGATGAAATCGATTTTCCACCCAGAGGCGAAGTCAATGACATTAAAAACGGAAGAGCGCCCGTAGGCGTCGAATGCTGCGTCGCGGCTAACATAATACTGATCTTCGGGAAAGTTTTTTAGAAGTGCTTCAAGACTCGCTGGATTTGGAGCGATTACCAAGTCGATATCTTGGGTCGCACGGGGCATGCCATGTAATGAGCTGGCGAAAGAGCCCGTCAGCATGTAAGGGATGCTCGCCGCATCGAGGAAGTTAATAATCCGACGGATTACGTCATCAACCGTTTCGCCGGACGCCATACAATTCCCAGGTAAGCCAGTCGCGAGTTGCCGACTCGTCGAACTCAGGATGCTTGGAACGAATACGAGCGCGGGCCAGGTCTCGAACGGTCTCGCTCATCTGACACGCGAGTTGCAGGCGGCGCGGTCCGCGCAGCGCGCGATGTATCTCGGTCTGAACGTGGGCGGCTTCGGCTGACGTGTCTAGCGGCATGGTTTCGTCACGCTAGCATGCTGGGCACGCTAAGACCAGGGACTTGGGTTCCGGGGGGTTTCGGGGACATAATACTAATTTTCAGGAAGCCCCTTCGATCGAGGTCATCGCTTTCCTAAACTCAGATGCCGTATTGCTGCTGAAGATGGGAATTGAGCGTACGCCCCTCTGCGTTACATGATGCGGATAACCAGGCACCACGAGTCTGGAAATCCGAGCCATGGACAAAGCGTAGTAGATTACCTGCGAAGCCGTCAAGACGAATTTAATATTGTGTCCCCGGAATCCGGAATCAATCCGCAGGACAGATCCTCCGGACGTGGGATACCTGGAGGCTCCCCCTGAGACTGATGGGAGTACACCTATTTCACCGGAGAACAACCCCGATCGGTATGGTAAGTGATCAACGGTAGAGATCGGTGGTCTGGTTCTGCACTTTTTCTAATTGCAGCGCGAGCGCTTCGATTTGCTCCTGCCAATAACGCTCGGTGCCGAAGGCGGGAAACCCCAGTTTGAATGCACTGTCTTCCCAGCGGCGCGCGATCCAGGCGGAAAAGTGAATCATGCGAAGCGCCCGCAACGGCTCGATGAGTTGCATCGTCGTCATGTCGAAATTCCTCATCTCTTCGTAGGCATCGAGCAAGATATCCCTGCGCTCTTTCCCATAGTCGCCGTCTCCGCCGGTGAGCATCCAGATGTCTTGCACGGGAGGCGCGTAGAGCATGTCGTCGAAATCGATGAAGTACGGATCGTCCCTATTCCACAAAATATTTCCGGAGTGGCAATCGCCGTGGAGCAGAACGTACTCGACGTCCTCGAAACGAGGAGTAATTGCGTCGCAAATTTGCGTTACGATGATTTCGAAGCGACTCGCGAGTTGCATCGGAATGAAGCTTCCGTCTTTTAAAAATTTCAAAGGGTCTCGCCCATAAGTTTGCGGATCGAGCCGTAAACGGGGCGCGCCTTTTTTCGCCGCCCCGACGTTGTGAAGGCGAGCCATGAACCGTCCTAAGCGCGTGAGCTGTTCGGTATTCAGTTCCGGCTCCAGTCGCCCCGGCCGCTTCGGGAAGATCGTGAACATCACTTCGTTGATTACGAAAATACTTTGTCCCTTGTCGTCCGTGAGTGGGCATACGACGGGGATTTCACTTTCTTCGAGGGCTTTCAGGAAATCGTGCTCGGCCTGAATCGTGGCGCAGCTCCAGCGGCCGGGGCGATAAAATTTGATGATGACGTGCGGGCCTTCTTCCATCTCGATGTCGTACACGCGGTTTTCCATCGCATTGAGAGCGTAGAAACGGCCCGTGCAACGCCCGCCCAATTTCTCGGCGGCGTCGAAAATTACTTCTGGAAGAATCTGCAGGAAGTTGTCTAGCACAGCCGTCATCCTAGACGAGCGTAGCCCCCTTGTACACTGCCACGGCTAGGGCCTTAGGGTTTTTGTAGGTATATCAACCCCCTGGCCCCTAGACTCTGCGCCCACGCCGGGCCCGGCGTGGGCAAAACTGGAGTGTCGGGGTCGCGGGATGTCATGTCTCCCGGGGAACGCAAAAGGCACGTTGTTAAGTAGCTGGATAAACTTCGCGATAAAATCTCGGAAACGCCCGACGTTGATATCTCGAGTTGACCGAGAAAAAAGCCCGCTCTTTGCGTTTTAGCAGCGCTTCTTCGATCCCGCGAACCCTCTGGACGAGCAGCGTCTCTTCGGTCACCCCCGGCGTGCTGGCGCCGAACGCGAAGTTGCGCTCTTAATTCATTCCGAGTCCGCCAGAGCCTGCGACTGAGCCGTAACTCAACAAGTCCAACGGCTGCTCTTTGCGTGTCCGAAAAGTGTCCGAGACTGAGCAAATGCAGTCGCATGGCAAGCCTACAAATCTCGGAACCTAGCAGAGTGAGATTGAAAGGCGCAACAATCAAACACCGCCCAACAGACCCCTTCCGGATCGGGCCGGCACTCTTAAACTTCCAGACAAGCGCCTTCCAGACTGTACTTACTTTGCGTAAAGCTTCTGAATAAACCCACTCTCGTCCAGTTCCTTGATAAAGCGATTGTCCATGAAGTCTTGCGCTTTGACGTTCGGTGTTTGCGGATTGCGCTGGCGGATGAAATCGATCACCGCCTGGAGACCCTTCTCGCTCACGTAGGGCATGCGCGGAATCACGCGGCCGACGAAGTAATCGTAGCTGGCGTTGAGAATGTCCTTATCCTCCGTGCGCATGTATTTGCTTAAGACTTTTAGTGTGAAATCGCGGTGGGTCTGGGCGTATTGAATCGCCGCGACGAAGCCGCGCGTGAAGCGGCGCACCAGATCCGGATTCTCGCGGATTAGCGTTTGTGTGGTGATCAGCGACGCCGCCTCGTAGGGAATATTGGCCTGGGATAAATCCAAGAGCGTGTTGAAGCCTAACTTTTGCGCAGCGACATAGCCGGCAACCGTGACGACCGTGGCATCTACCACGTTCTGGCTCATGGCCATCACGCGCTCAGCGTCGGCGCCGACGCTGACGAAGGCGACGTCCTTCTCCGCGAGTCCCAGCCGCTGCACCGCCACGCGGGCTGCGAGATCGGAATCAGTGCCCGGGCGGCTCACGGCGATCTTTTTGCCTTTCAGATCATTCGCGCTTTTAATCTCCTTCTTGGTTATCAGGTAGAACAGCAATCCCGGCGTCGCGGTGGCGATCAGCACCGTATCCATGCCGCCGAGCTTGGCCAGCACCGCGGAGCTGGCGCCCAAGCCGGCGAATTGCGCGTCTTTCGTCACCAGAGCATTGATCGCGATCGTGCTGCCGCGAAAGAACACCACGTCCGCATCGACTCCGTGCTGGCGATAGAGTCCGGACTCGCGCCCGACCCAAAACGGCGTCAGATTGCCGCCGCTGGAGCCGAAGGCCACGATCGCCCGCTCAAGCTTTTGCGCCGGGGCGGAAACCGGACCAATCAAAAGCAGCACGAACACCAATGATTGTAACAAAATGATATTCATAGCAATTCCCTCCGATTCAAATGTAAACGTCCCAGGCTCGTCTTGGTTGCCGCTAAAGCAGGCGTAGCAGTTTTCCGTAGTTATCGATACGCTGGCGCATGCCAATCGTTTTGAATGCGACATAGAGTTGCGAGGTCATGTTGGCGATCACGGGCAACCGGAGATCGGTCTCGATCTGTTCGATGACATCGACGACCGGAAAGTTCGCGCAAGGGATAAATATAGCGTCCGGCTTCTCCGCTTCGGCGACGGCCCTTTTGGCGGCCCGGTAAATATCTCCGATGGAAGCCGTGCTGGATTCAGTGAACGTCGTCCCCAGACTTACAACCGACAGTGCCTCAAATCCCCAGGAATTTAGATATTGAACCATTTTTTCGTTTAAATCCGGCGGGTAGGGATTTACCACCGCCAGACGGCTTACGGAGAGGTCCCGAAAAGCATCCATCGCCGCGACGATGGCGGTCGTGCAGGGCACCCGCGTCAGATTTTGCAGTTTCTCGATAAGCTGCGCTTCAAATCCTTTTCCTTGGCTCAGCACCAGCGGCGCGCCGCCGTGAATGACGAAATCGCAGTTGCGCCGGCCCAATTCCCTGGCGCAGCCTTCAACCTGCTTCAGCGCTTCGCGATAGGCGTCTTCCTTCCAGCCGCCGACCATGCACGCAACAGCGATCATGCCGATGCCATCGGGCACGATGCGGTAAAAATCGTAGGCGTTCAACTCGATTACCGACGGCGAGATGTAACCGATTCTGGCTCTGTACCCGAACATCGCGGACCTCCTTTGACGATCTCAATTCACCGCGCAAGCCTTTTCTGCGTCAAGAACTCACCCACCACGTCCTTCGCCTGGCGCTTTTCACCATCGACAGCGTAATTAAGCTTGCGCATCTCATCGACGGTGAGGATGCCGCCAAGCTGCTTGAGCACGCCGCGCAGCTCGGGATGTTTGTCCAGCGCGCTTTGCCGCGCGACCGGCACGGCATCGTAGGGCGGAAAGTAATGCCGGTCGTCTGCCAATTGAAAGAATCCATAGCGGCTGATCAAGCCATCGGTTGAATTACCGGCGATCAAATCCACTTGCTTTTCGGCGAGCGCACGGTAGGTCAACGACAAATCCATCTCGCGGGTCTCTTGAAAACGAAAGCCGTAGGTCTTGGCGAAGCCCGGATAGCCGTCGGCCCGAGACATGAAGTCTTGGCCGAAGCCGGCGCGCCATTGCGCCGAGATCTTTGCCGCGTCGCTCACGGTCTTCAAGCCGAGTTTTTGCGCGTCCTCCCCGCGCACCAGAATCGCGAAGGTGTTGTTGAAACCCAGCGGCTCGGCCCATTCGAGCTTGAAATGGTTGGCATAATCCGCTTTGACGCGCGTGAAGACTTCCTGCGGATCGCCGGACGGCCGGCCTTTTAATATCGCCAAGAGCGCCGTGCCGGTGTATTCGACGTACATATCGATCTCGCCGGCGACGAGCGCCTCATGGGCGAGGGCGCCGCCGAGATCGAAGCGGCGCTCGACTTTCAGAGCGGTCTTCGTTTCGATGGCCTGAGCGAGGAGTTCGCCAAGAATCACTTGCTCGGTAAAATCCTTCGACCCCACGGCGACGCGTTCCGCGCCCTTCCCGGAAAAGAGATTAGTGACTCCGATCATGCCCACCAGGACCAACACGAAAACGGCGCCCCAGAGGATTCTCTTTCCTTTGACCGCGTCACCGAGGCGCATTACCCGCTCGACGGTGCCGAGCAAAAGGTCGGCCGCCAGAGCGATCAGCGCCGCCGGCACTGCGCCGGCGAGGATGAGCACGTTATCATTGGCCCTGAGGCCGCGAAAAATATAGCGCCCCAAGCCGCCGGCATCGATGGCAGCGGCGATGGTCGCCGTGCCGACGCAGATGACGGTCGCCACTCGTACGCCGGCGATGATGACGCCCAGCGCTAGCGGAAGCTCGACTTGGAAAAGTAATTGGCGGTCGGTCATGCCCATACCTTTCCCTGCTTCGCGAATCGCCGGATCGACGCCACTGATTCCGGTGAAGGTATTTCTGATGATCGGCAGCAGCGAATATAGCACCAAAGCCACGATGGCGGTCCGAGCGCCAATGCCCCCGACAATCTTGACGTGAAAAAGGTATAAGTTGAGTGGAATCAAGAAGCCGAACAGCGCCAGACTCGGCACCGTCTGCATGATATTGGCGAACCCGAGCACCGGCTTGCTCAAGCCCGGCTTGCGCGTCAGCAAGATTCCCAGCGGCACGCCGATCAGGATCGCGATGCCGGTGGAGACCACGACCAAAAACAAATGCTCGATCACCAGCTCAAACGCCTCGTGACCGTTGCTCAGCAGAAAGTCAACGAAGCTCACGTCGTTCTCCCGATCGATTGCGCGTCGAGAAAGCAGTCCGCGAAGGCGCGCGCCTCGGGATGGCTGGATGCGAGCAACTCGGCGGGCGGACCCAGCAAGATCATCTGCCCATCCTTAAGCAGCGCGATGCGGGACCCCAGAACGAAAGCCTCGCCGATATCGTGAGTGACGAACACCAACGTCTTGTGGAGCTTTGCTTGCAGCGAACGGAACTCTTGCTGAATCTCCCGGCGGGTGATCGGATCGAGGGCGCCGAAGGGCTCGTCGAGCAGAATGATCGGCGGATCGGCGGCCAGCGCCCGCGCCACGCCGACCCGCTGGCGCTGCCCGCCTGACAGCTCTCGCGGGAGACGCCCGGCGAAGCGATCCGGCTCAAGCCCGACCATCACCAAAAGTTCCCGCGCCCGGGTCCGGATTTTCTCCGGCTCCCAGCCTTCGAGGCGCGGCACGACGCCGATATTTTGTTCGATGGTTAGATGCGGGAACAGGCCGATTTCCTGAATCACATAGCCGACGCGGCGGCGCAGCCGGATCGGGTCCCACTCCAATGTCGGCCTGCCCTCGACGCGCACCTCGCCGGAAGTCGGATCGAGCAGACGATTGATCAGCTTCATCGTCGTGGTCTTGCCCGAACCGCTGCGTCCCAGCAGCACCAGGGTCTCGCCCGAATTCACCGCCAAGTTCAGGTCGGCGAGCAGTCTGCGCCCGTTCGGCAGCGCAAAGCTGACGCTACGAAACTCGATGGCTGTCTGCACGCTATTCATGACTATTTTTTTTCGGCCGCGGGTGGAGCCCCACGGGTAAGTCCGTGGTACCTTCCAGCACACCCGTGGGGCGGAATCCTGAGCTAGAGCCCTCGGCCAAAGCCAGGGGCTCGTGTCGAAGGATCGCAACCTGTCGTTTTTTCTTTTATAGTCTCTTCACTCATGAAACAAGAAAGCTTGCCGAGAATCTTCGCCGCCGAGCAACGTTCCCGTTGGCGCTACGATGCCCCCGGAATTTGGTCGCTGGAAGGCGCCGATCTCGACTCCGTGCCGATTTTTTCCATCCTGACCACGCTCTGGGACCAACCGCGCTGGCTGGAGGCCTATCACCTGTACGACGAGCGCGGCTCCGAGCTGTTCGAAGAGATTTGCCATCTCCCGGAATATTACCTGACCCGAACCGAAAACGGCATTCTCGAATCCCACGCCGCCGATATTATCGCCGCCGCGCCGGTCGAATGTGTCGTCGAGCTCGGCGCCGGCTACAGCAAGAAAACGGTCCATCTATTGACCGAGCAAAACCGTCGGCGCGGCCGCAGCATCTTCGCGCCCATCGACGTAAGCCGGTCGGCGTTGCTGGCTTCCCAACGAGCCGTGCAAAGGGACTTTCCTGAAATCGATTTCCACGGCTTGCACGCCCGCTATGAGGAGGGATTCAACGCCATCGAGAAAAGTTTGCCGACGCTGTTTGTCTTTCTCGGCAGCACCATCGGCAACTTCAACCACACCGATTTTCCGCGTTTCTTCCGCGCCCTCGCCGCCGCCATGGGTCCCAACGATTTTCTATTGCTCGGCGCCGATCGGGTCAAGCCGGCAAACCTCCTCGAAGACGCCTACAACGACAGCCGCGGCGTCACGGCGGAGTTTATTCTGAATGTCTTCCGCAACATCAACCACCGCCTCCATAGCAATTTCGACCTCGACAAGATGCGCTATCACTCCTGGTACAATCCTGAATGGCAGCAAATCGAAATGTTCGCCGTGGCGACCGGGAGCCAGGAGATCCGCTTCCCGGGAGTGGGCGCGTCATTTCACTGGCGACAAGATGAAAAGATTCTCGTCGAAATCAGCCGCAAGTTCGAGCCCCTGCGGCTCCAGGAGCAGCTCCGCTTCTTCGATCTCGAGCCGGTCACGCACTGCACCGACCCCGATCAGTGGTTTTCCGTCCTGCTTTTTAAAAAGCGCGCCTAGGCCGGGTGGATTTTTTCCTTCGCGGCGCCGCCGGGCAAATCCTGCAGCGCGATGGGCCCGCGCAGTTGGCGTAGCGCCGCGCTAAAGTAACCGCCCTCGAATTTTCCCGCCTGGGCGAGAAAGGCCCGAGGCAGATCGCTCCAAGGGATTGCCGGGTTGAGATGGTGAATACCGTGGAGATTGAAATGCAGCAAGAGCCGCTCCAGCGCCCCGTTGAGCCTGAGATTCCTCGCATAAAACACATCTCCAACGGGGGTCTCGTAGTGATAGACGTTGTCCAAAAAAGAAATCAGAAACCCGCGCGCCGCCAGAACCGCCAGCAGCAGCGGCCAGTGCTCGCCATAGCAGTAAAAGGAAAAGGAAAATAACGCCAGGGTTAACATCCCGTCTATGCGAATTTCACGCAGCGCGTCAGCCCCCAGCCAGTTTTGCATCAGAATGCCGCTGACGCTTTGCGGCGCCAGAAAACGCTCCTTGAAGCGTTTCAACCACGGGCGCGGCAGGAGAAAAAAGAGCGGGCTCAAGACTTCCGCCAAATATAGGCCGAGCAATATCTGAAAGTAATAACCCGGCGCGGCGCCGGCCTTGGAACTCTTCGTCTTGTCGTAATACTCCGTCCCCTCTACCGGCAGACGATTCAACTTGTGGTGCAACAGATGGCTCAGGCGCAGGATGCGAAACGGCGCGCCGAAAAGAACCGCCAGCAGTCTCGCCGCCAGCGCATTGACGGTTCGGTTCGGGTGAAACAGATCGTGAATAGCTTCGTGAAGCAGGCTCCAAAACGGATTGGTCAGCATTGCCAACAGCGCCAACGTCCATCCCCAGCGCACATCCTTCGGCAGCAGCCACAACGGCAGGATGACAAATTGGAAAAGGTTGACCGCGGTATGGAAAAAGGCGAGACAAAGATTCAGCGCGACGGGAATGCCACCGGCAGGCTTCTCGATGGCCGTCGCACCACTGGTTCCCATCAGAACTGAATTCCCAGAGCCTGCCTCAGCGGCGAGAGGCTCAAAAGCACCGCGACGCCAAAACCAGCTATGAGAACGCCGGATACGCGATGAATCCAACCGAGCGTTTGCAGGCTGAACCTGTCGGGAAAGGCGGTCATGCCGAGAAACAGCAAAACCCACCAGAGCGCCGAGCCGATGAAAACCCCGAGCGTGAGCACGGCCGCGGCAACATAGTGGCCGCTCAAACTTTCGACTTGCCAACCGGCGTAAATCGCGATGAATGAGAGAATCGTCACCGGATTGGAAATCGTCAGCAGAAAGGTCGTCGCGTAGGCGCCGGCCAAGCCGTTGACTTTGCCCGACGGCGTCTGCACCGCAGGTTTAGTCCGATAGATCTTTAATCCAAGGTAACAGAGGAAACATCCACCGCCGAGGCGTAACAGGACTTGATGGTCAGTCAAGAAGCCGGAAATCAAGGTAATGCCTAGAGCGGCGATGCCTGCCGCCAGGGCATCAGCGCTGGCCACGCCCAACCCGGAAAACAACCCGCAGAGAGCGCCCGTCGCCAGCGCGCGGTTGATACAGAACAAGCCCAAGGGTCCCACCGGCACGGCGACCATCATTCCTATGAGTATGCCTTCTATGAGCAGGTAAATTGACATTCGCGGTAGCTGCGATGTAAATTGCTCTAGCAGGTTGCTGAAAAACTCGGTTGCAGGCTGCTCAAAGAGATCTCAGAGGCGAGGCGCGAAAGTTCGCTAAAGGCTAAGGGCATGGCGCAAAGCGTTCTCCTTTGCTCTTTGCGCCTTGCGCTTTGCGCTTTGCAAGCTGGTACGTTGTAGCGAGGCGATTGAGCGCACCCTTCGACCATGCTCAGGGCAATCGGCATATGAGTCTCTTTCAGCAGTCTGCTAGCGGGCGCAGCGAAACCCGATGTTATGGTGTCCGCCGCGCGGATTGCGCGACACATGCCGCCCTCGATGAGTCGTCGTAAGTTCTTCATGGCGTGAATCATGCCCGCCTCCCCTTGTGGCCCGAACCTGCTCGCGAGTCAAGTCTTCCCGCCCATCTTTAGGATCATAGGGATAGGGTAGATAAGCGCTGCTGACCCATTCCCAGCCGTTGCCGGCCATGTCGAGAACCCCGTAGGGGCTTGCGCCTTTCGGAAAGCCATCCACCGGCCGGAGATCGTTCCACCCGGCGCCGAAGTGAGCGCGCGTTTTGTCCGGCGGCTCGTTGCCCCAAGGAAATTTGCGCCCATCGGTGCCACGCGCCGCTTTTTCCCATTCCGCCTCCGTCGGCAAGCGCTTGCCCAACCAACGGCAATAAGCCAGGGCGCCGTACCACGAAGCCTCGACCACCGGATGATTCTCCGAACCGGAGTCCGCCAGCCATTTTCCGTCGCGCCGGTGCACCCGGGCGTCATTATCGTCGATGTCGTAATAATTTTCACGCTGCGGACCCTGCGGACCGATGGCGTTAAGAAACTGCGCGAATTGCGCGTTTGTGATCGGCGTGCGGTCGATCCAATAGGCGGCCAATTGAACCTTATGCTGCGGCCGCTCGTCCTGTGGTCCATCGTCGCTGCCCATCAGAAATCCGCCGGAGGGAATCTGCACCATTTCCGTTGCCGTAACGTTTTGACCATGGGAAACTGCCGGCGGCATTATCGACAATCCACAGGTCAAAGCAAGTGCATTCCAAATCCGAGGCATAACGCCGCCCTTCACCCAGCCACACTGACTTGCCACAAATCCTATGCAATGCCATCGGACTTGGCAAGAAAACCTTGCCAGATTTGGCGGCCTGTGCCAAGTTCTGCTTATGTCAGCTCCGGTAAATACCTTCGCGCGCCGCGGCGTCGTCGAAGGATTTTTCGGCCCGCCGTGGAGCATGAAGCACCGCAAGGCGATTTTTGCCTTCGGCGCCGCCTGCGGCATGAATACCTACCTCTACGCGCCGAAAGACGATCCTTACCATCGCAGTCGCTGGCGCCTTCCCTACCCGCGCAGAGAGTGGCGAGAGCTGCTCCGGCTGATCGGCGCGGCGCGGGGCCACCAGATCGATTTCGTCTACGGGTTCCATCCGGGCGAGGGTCTCTGCTTCAGCGCCAATGAACCGGTTCGCATCCTGTTCAAGAAAGCGCGGCGCTTTTACGACGCCGGCGTGCGCACCTTCGCGGTGCTGTTCGACGACATTCCGTCCCGCCTCGTGCATAAGATCGACCGCAAGAGATTTAAGAACAGCCTTGCGGCAGCAGAAGGAACTTGGCTAAAACGAATCATCGAATCTCAACCCGCCGGTTGGACCGACGTCGAATGGTGGATTTGTCCGTCGTACTACACGCAGGACCCTCTGCTTGCGCGCATGTTCGGAGCGTTTGAGCCGCAATTTTTGGAAACCCTCGGAGCGTACCTTCCACCGCAGGTCGCCTGCTTTTGGACGGGGCCGTCCGTGGTCTCGAAAACGATCACGCTCGCTCATGTGCGAGGAATCGCGAATCGCGTCCGGCACCCGTTGATCCTATGGGACAACTATCCGGTCAACGACCTCTCCATGAGCGACGAGCTTCACATCGGCCCGCTGCGCGGCCGCGATCCACGATTGCCCGAAGCGGTTTACGGTTACCTCAATAATCCGTTGCTTCAAGAGGAACTCGGCTTCGTTCCTTTGGCGACCTGCTTCGACTATGCGGCGGACCCACGGAGGTATCGACCGGAAGTAAGCTGGACAAAGATCGTCAAGCGGCGCTTTGGGCCCGGTGCGCTTGCGCACTGGGGTGCGATTCGCAATTTTTGCGAGAGGAACCAACGGGCGAAGAAGAGCAAGCAATCCCTCCGGCTAACAGCTACTGAACTTACCCATTTGAAGGCGGCATCGCGCTACTTATCGAAGCATCGAAGGGAGAAATGGGGAACCGAGATCAAAAACTGGCGGAACTTGATTCAAGCCGTGCTCCGGTGAGCATGGCGATTGTCACCGCCGTCCTTGATCGACATCCGGGACTAGCGTAAATTTGGTCTATAAAATGAGGCTCTTCCGGGCTGACTGTGAAAGAGTTTTCACCACAGAAGCACAGAGTTCGCAGAGTTCGGAGTATTTTTAATCAAAATTTCTTTACTCCGCGCCCTAAGCGCCTCCGCGGTTAGCCACACGGAAGCCTGACGACGCTGAAATGAAAACGCAAACCGACCAAACACTTGGCGGCATCGGCGCCATGATGAAGCCACGGGAACTCGGCAGCATCATGCGCGAATTCCGCGCGCGCACCCTCGCTCTTGTCGCCGACCTCGACGACCGGCAGATAATCGGGCCGCGGCTTGCCATCGTCAATCCTCCCCTCTGGGAAATCGGCCATGTCGCCTGGTTCCAGGAATTCTGGGTGCTACGCCACCTGAACAAAAAACAACCGCTGCTCGAAAACGGCGATCAGCTTTACAACTCCACCGACGTGGCGCACGACACCCGCTGGGGGCTGCTCTTGCCGTCGCGGGCCAATACCCGGCGTTATATGAACGAGGTGATCGACCGATGTATCGAACGCATCGACCACGCCACGGAGCTTTCTGCCGATGAATTTTATTTTTATTCGCTGGCCACGTTTCACGAAGGCATGCACTCCGAAGCCCTGGCCTATACGAGGCAGACGCTCGGTTATCCGCCGCCGAGTCTAAACGAGGGAAAAACCGACCCGCCCAGCGGCGGCGGCCCCTGCCCCGGCGACGTCGAGATTCCCGGTGGTAGCTTCATGGTCGGTGCCACGCCCGACTTCCATTTCGTATTCGACAATGAGAAGTGGGCGCACGAAGTCGAAGTCAAACCCTTTCGCATCGCGCGCGCGCCAGTGAGCAACGGGGAATTTCTCGGGTTCGTCGAAGACGGCGGTTATCGTAAGTCTCAGTTCTGGAGCACCGACGGTTGGCGCTGGCTGGAGACCGGCGGCGCGCCGCATTTGGAGAAATCTTTCGAGAAGTTCTTTAACCGAACCATGAATGAAGCGCCGGAGGTTCTCGATTTTACGGAAAGGCTGGACCACCCGGTCTACTGGAGAAGAGACCGCAACAGCCGCTGGCAACAACGCGTCTACAATCGCTACCTGCCGCTCAATGAAAACTTGCCAGTGGTTCACGTGAGCTGGTACGAAGCTGAAGCCTATTGCAATTGGGCGGGCCG
>JAUYJC010000379.1 GCA_030688735.1 Deltaproteobacteria bacterium | reverse complement strand
CCCTGCCTCACATTCAGACCCGCTCGCATTCAGGGCCGGAAACGGGGAGTGATACAATTACGACTCCAAGGGGAATTCGCCCGGATAGAACTCATGAATAATCAGCCGCTTGCGACACCCAACCGACGTTTGACGCTGTGGCCTGGGCGTCTTACCGCCCAACCCTTGCGTCAACCCCGTGCTGCTGATCCGCAGTACGGGCGGCCCCAACTTTTCATGGTTCGCGGCCGGCATCCCGGACTTCGGCGGGAAAAACGACGACTAGCACTCATGTTTCGATTACCCTCTGGCGGGCGTTCGCGCCCGCCAGCGCGGGTTCGGATTCAGCGTCCAGTGTATGGGTTCATTCCGCGTCAGTGAACCCCTAACCTCAAGACCGTAGACATTACCCACGCTATTTCAGCTTCTTCAAAAACCCTTCCTCGTCAATCGCTTTGACGATGTTCGAATCGACCATGGTCGCGGCGTCGAACTTCAAGACCTCAGGGCGAGTGCGGCCCATCTCGGCGAGAATCGTTTTCATCCCCTCCAGGGTCGGATAGGGCATGTCAGGAATCGAATTTTTCAAGTACGTATGAGCCGTGTCGAGGGCGGCGAGATCGGTCTTGGCGTATTTTTTCAGAATCGCGATGGTTTGCGCTTTATTAGTCTTAAAGAAATGAATCGCCTCGACGGAGGCGCGGCCGAAGCGCATCATCGCGTCCCGTTTTTCCCGCAGTATCTTCTGGCTGCTGATCAGGCCGCTGTGCGGGTACGGAATACGCTTGCTTGCAAGGTCAACGATCACTTTGAACCCCAGCTTCCCCGCCTCCTCGCGCTCGGTGCTGCTGATGACGGTGAAGTCGGCCTGCTTCTGCTGCATGATGATCATGCGCAGATTGGTGGCGCCGACCACGCGCAGGCTCACGTCTTTATCGGGATCGAGGCCGATGTTTCTCAGGCCCAGGCGCATGGCGAAGTCGGCCGAGGTCGCCGCCGAATGGTTCGCGCCGACTTTGCCTTTGAGATCCTCGATGCTTTTAATCGTCGGAGCGGCCACGAGGTAGTAGGGCAGAAAGACTTCGAAGCCCATCAGCATGCTCACGTCCGCGCCGCGCACCTTCGCGCTGGCCACCGCCGGTCCGGTGCCCGCAGTGACTTGTAGTTCGCCGGCAAACAGCGACATGAGGGCTTTCGGCGTGCCTTCGATATAGATGACGTTGACATCGAGGCCGTGCTTCTTGAAGATGCCGGCTTCCTTGGCGACCCACAGGACCGAAGCGGAACCGGCGTTCGGCGAGATATAGGCGAAGTTCAGCCGCTCCTGGGCGCAAACAGAAAGAGGTAGTAGCCATAGGGTGGCGGCTAGTAGTGTTGGAATCAGAGCTCGGCGCATGGTGTTGGGTTCCTTTCCTTGGTGCGGTTTCTCATGCTTCAGTCACCAGTTTATTCGGCAGCTTTAGAATGGAAACGCTCGGTGGAAACAATGCGACCGAATACTAAAGCAGTGACGCGTAAGTTATTGAATTTCATGGCGCGCCCGGAGGGATTTGAACCCCCAACCCCCAGATCCGTAGTCTGGTGCTCTGTCCAATTGAGCTACGGGCGCTTTGGTAAATCTCAGATTTCAAATCTCAGAGCATCTGACATTTGAGATATGAGATCGGTAATGCCGTGAGGCAAATGGCGGAGAGAGAGGGATTTGAACCCTCGGTACCCTTTTGGGGTACACACGCTTAGCAGGCGTGCGCCTTAGACCACTCGGCCATCTCTCCGTAACGGTCTGATTTGTTCGGTACCGGCTCGGGTAACCGGAGGACCATACACCGATCCTCTAATCAACGATGCATGGAACCCATCTTTTGATGAGTTGGCAAATTAACACAGGTAGCCGCGATTTTCTACAATGGACGATCGCAAGAATTGGCTTCGACGATTGACAACGTCGCGCCGCAAAATGAAAAGGGGAGCCGGAGCAATCGAAACAAATTGCCGGCTCCCCTTTTGTTTAGCCGTGACCGCTTTGGGCTGTTTGTTTACCCTTCCCAAATCGGCTTGACGTTGGCGTCGAGCCATTTTTTCGGATCTTCAAGAAACAGTTTGTCAGTGACCGGAATCGGCTTGGTCCCCTTGGGGTAGGCAGACTCGATGGAGGTCTTCGACTTGAAGTCCTTCCGGGACGTTTCGCGCCCGACAGAATCGATCGTCTGTTGCCCTTGCGTTGAGATCGCCCATTCGGCAAAGAGCTTGGCGGCGTTGGGATTGGGCGCCTTGATATAGATGCCGGCCTGGCGCGGGAAGACCACCGGCGGGACCGTCTTGATGTAGTCCACCGGGGTTCCCTTGGCTTTTTCCTCCATCACATCATGCAGCAGTGCCGGCATGCAGATCGCATACTCGCCGGCAATCATCAGCCTGAACATGGCGCTGGTGCTCTTGTGGACCGGAACGCCGAGCGCCTTTAGTCCTTTGATGAAATTGTTGAATCGATTGTCGTCCTTCCACTGTCCTTTGAGACCGGCGAGCATGGAACTTAGGGGGCCCGCCCTCATCGGATCGTCCAAGGCTACCATGCCCTTGAACTTCGGATTGGCGACGTCTTCCCAACTCTTGGGGAGATCCGCCGGCTTGAGCTTCTTGGTGTTGTAAGTCAGCGCTTGAATCTGCAAGCTCACCGTCGCCATGGTGGGGTCGTGGAGGAGCAGGACGTCCCTTTGCACCGTGTCGTAACTCGCGATCGCGCCCGCCGCGCGAACCACCGGTGGCGCGTTATCCGACAGGATGATATCCACGCTGGCTTGCCCGCCCTGAAATTCGGTCAACACCCGCGTGACGATTTCGGGGTTTCGACCCTGCCAGTAGGTGGCCTTGATGCCGGGATATCTTTTCATGAAGGCATCGGTGATGGCACGCAGGTGCTCCACGTCCCACACAGAGTAAATGATGAGGTTGCCTTCCTGCTTGGCCTTCGGGTAAAGCTCTTTGCTGACCTTTTCAAACGCCTGAGCCGCTTTGGTCGTCGGGCTCGGCGCCGCCGTTTGCATGACCTTTTGAGCGCCTTTCTCAACCGCCTTTTTCATCGTATCCATATTCGGCATCTCCGCCGCCCGCGCGGCGCTCCATGCGAACAGGATGGCGACAAAAGCAATGGACCCAGCCGTGAACATTCTCTTAGTCATGATGCTCCTCCTTAGCTAATGGTTATGACACTTGTCTCATTCATAGACTAAACTTCATCTTAAATGCAAACTTGGCGACCGACACGGCGACGATCAGGATGATCAAGTAGATCACGCCGCCCGCTGCCGCCTCGGCCCACTGGCCGACGCGAAAATACTCGAACAGAGTGACCGGTCCATATTCTTTCCCCGGCGCGGTCAACAGAACCGCGACATCGACGTTGCGGATCGATTCGACGAAGATATAAAAAAGCGCGCCGCCCACCGACGGTTTGAGAATCGGCAGCGTGATCTTGAAAAACACATGGCGCCATCTGGCGCCGTGCACCCAGGCCGCTTCGTCGAGTTCTTTGTGAATGTTGACGATGGCGCCCGACGCGTTCCTGAAAGCATAGGGAAAGTACGCGACGAAGAGCCCGATGCCCAAAGCCCACAGGCTGTTATACAAAGGAGTGCCGAGAAAAATGATCACCAGACCCACCGAGAGCACTAGTGGCGGAAACGCCAAAGGCAGGGTGCCGATGAATTCGAAGATCTTGGTGCCGACGGCCCGGGTCCGGTGAATCGTGAACGCCATGACGATGCCCGCGAGCACCGTCACGACGGCGATGGTCACGGAAAGCACCAGTGAGTTGTAGAGCCCGTTAACGAAGCTCGGATGCTTTAGCACCGTGTAATAGTTATTGAGCACGGCGTTGGACGGAAAGCTCATAAAGGTCTCATAGTCGAAGTAGGGAATCATCGAGACTACGATCAACACCACGAACGGCAAGACGATGCCGGCCAAGAAGTAGAGGAAAACCGCCAGGAAAGTGACGTACTTCCAGGGGCCGATGTCGATCACCTTGACCCTGTAGCCCTTCCCCGTGATGGTGGCGTAGCGCTCCGAGAACCGCGTCGCGCGCACGTAGAAATACAGCGTGATCACCGAGAGCACTACCAATATCACGCTGTAGGCGGTCGCCAAGCCGGTGTTGAATTCCAGGGCCATGGAGTCATAGACCCGGCTGACGAAAACTTTGATATTTCCCGGCGTTCCTTGCAGCACGGGGGTTTCGAAGGAGCGCAGCCCGCGCAGGAAATTCAACACCAACGCCGAGAGAAACGCGGGCACCGCCAGCGGGAAGGTGATCTTGAGCATCGTGTGCACCGGCCTGCTGCCGGCGATATAGGCGCTTTCCTCCAGAGACGGATCGAAGGACAAAAAAACCGGGAGTAAAAACAAATACCCCAGGGGCACGCAGGCCAAGCCGAATACCCAGATCATCCCCGCCATACTGAAAGCGTTGAAGACCGGTGTCTCGATGCCGAAAAACTGCTGCAGCATGCCGTTCAAAATTCCCGAGCGCGGCGCCAGGAGTAAAATCCAGGCGATGTTTTTCATGATCGGCGGCATGAGAATCGGATAGAGCGGCATCAACTCCACCAAAGCTTTTCCCGGTGTGTTGGTGCGCGCGACGATCCAGGCGAGCATCGCTCCGAGGCCGGTTCCCAACGCGGCTGCACCCGCCGCGTATAGAACGGAGTTGCCCAGCATCGGCAAAATATCGCGGTCGGCGAAAACCCTGAGATAATTGCCCAGATTGAGGCCGACGGTAAAGCCAAGTCTGCCGGTAGTAAAACTGCGCCATAAAACGACTAAAACCGGCGTAACGATGGCAGCGCCGGCAATCGTGCTGGCCAGCAGCGGCACAAGAGTCCCCTGGCTTAAGGCGAGCTTGATGGAATTCCAACGAGTCGCGGAACTGTGGCTTGAGAGAGAAATGGGAGCTGAATCCACGGTGAAAAGCTCTAGTGTTCGACGATGACGCTGATCGCCGACCTATCGATGGACAAGAACGTTGTGTCGCCGTCGCCCTCGACGCGAATCATCGGGCAGAGCTTATGCGAGGTGACGATGATTTCCTTTGAGCCGATCTGGACGCGGTGGTCGGTCAGCCCGCCTCGATATTCCCGGCTCGTCATCACTCCCTCGAGCACGTTCTCCGTGCCTTCGGGGAACTTGTCGGGGCTCAATCTGATCTCACCGTTGCGAACCACGACTTTGCAGAGATTCCCCGGCGCCGCCTGCTTGGGCGCCGCAGAGATCAACATGGCGCCGCCGAAATCCGGCACCAGCACGCGGCAAACTCCGTTCTCAACCCCGACCACCTTGCCGTCGACGAGCGTCGAGTGACCGACGAAAGAAGCGACAAACGGATGCGCCGGATGATTATAGATCTCGTCGGGCGTCCCGTATTGGAGGACTTTTCCCGCATCCATCACGATGACCGCGTCGGAAATGGTAAAGGCTTCCTCCTGGTCGTGAGTGACATAGAGCGCGCTGATGCCGACTTTCTTGATCAGCTTTTTTAGCTCGACGCGCATCTCCTCGCGCAGCTTGGCGTCGAGGTTGCTCAGCGGCTCGTCCAATAGAATCAAGCGCGGCTCCAGCGCCAGGCTGCGCGCCAGGGCGACCCGCTGTTGCTGCCCGCCGCTCAACTGCGATGGATAACGGCCCTCCCGCCCCTGCAATCCCACCAGCTCCAAGGAGGACAGAACTTTGCGTTTGACCTCTTCCGCCGGCGCTTTTCGCAACTTGAGCCCGAAAGCCACATTGCTGAAAACCGTCATGTGCGGCCAGAGCGCGTAATTTTGGAACACAAAGCCGATTTTGCGCGAGTAAGGCGGGACCAGGATGCCGTTGGCAATGGAGGTTTGGACCTCGTCGGCGATGAAAATCGTTCCGGCGTCCGGGACCTCAAGACCGGCAATCGATCTCAACAGCGTCGTTTTGCCGCAACCGGAGGGTCCGAGAAAGGATAGAATTCCTTTCTCGAATTCAAAGCTGACATCATCCAAAGCCCTGGTGTCTTTGAAAAACTTGGAGAGGTTTTCGACTTTGATAATAGACATGAGAAAAAAGACCGCGACTTTCTATTTCTAACATGCGGCATCCAAACACTTCAACGGCAACGGGAAAATCATCGGGACGAAAGTCCCGCTCACAGTTCGATCTTGTTCAGCCGAAGCGCGTTGGTGATCACCGAGACGGAGCTGAAGGTCATGGCGGCGCTGGCTATCATTGGACTTAAAAGAATGCCGAAGAGCGGATAAAGCACGCCGGCGGCGATGGGCACGCCGAGAATGTTGTAGAAGAACGCGAAGAAAAGATTCTGGCGGATGTTGCGCATCGTTCCTTGGCTCAGCCGCCGCGCTTTGGCGATGCCGCGCAGATCGCCTTTGACCAGTGTGACGCCGGCGCTTTCCATCGCGATGTCCGTTCCCGTGCCCATGGCGATCCCGACTTGCGCCAGCGCCAGCGCCGGCGCGTCGTTGATGCCATCCCCGGCCATCGCCACGACTCGCCCCTGCTTTTGCAATTCTTTTACGACCTCACCCTTTTGATGAGGCAGCACTTCGGCATGCACCTCATCGATGCCGAGCCGGCGCGCCACCGCTTCGGCCGTGGTCCGGCTGTCGCCGGTGAGCATGACGATGCGAACCCCGGCGTCATGCAAAAGACGAATCGCTTCCGGCGTCGATGGCTTGACCGGGTCGGCGACGCCGATCAGGCCCGCCAACTTCTTCTCAATCGCAACGAGCATGACCGTTTGACCTTCCGTGCGCATCTGCTCGGCGCGGTCACGGGACGAATCCGCCGGTATTTTCATCTCCTCGAACAATTTGAGATTTCCCAACGCGACTCGGTTGCCGCCGACGACCCCATAGATTCCCTTGCCCGTGGAAGATTGAAAACCTTGATGATTCGATAGCTGCAAGTTTCTTTCCTGCGCGCCGGCGACGATGGCCGCCGCCAGAGGATGCTCGCTCGCTTTCTCCAAACTCGCGGCCAGGCGCAGGATCTCCGCTTCATCGTGGCCTTCGAGCGCGATGACCGACACCAGCCGGGGCTTTCCCTCCGTGAGCGTGCCGGTCTTATCCACGACCAACGTATCGACCTTCTCTAAGACCTCCAGCGCTTCCGCGTTCTTGATCAACACGCCCGCCGTCGCGCCGCGGCCGGTACCGACCATGATCGACATCGGCGTCGCCAGCCCGAGCGCGCAAGGGCAAGCGATGATCAGTACGGCAACCGCGTTAACCAGCGCATAGGCCAAACGCGGCTCGGGGGTCCCACCATCGCCCAGACAACAAAAGTAATGACGGCCACCGTGACCACCGCCGGCACGAAATAGGACGACACCATGTCGGTCAACTTTTGAATCGGCGCGCGGCTGCGCTGCGCCTCGCTGACCATGCGGACGATTTGCGCCAAGAGCGTATCGCCGCCGACCCGCTCGGCGCTCATGATAAAACTTCCCGTGCCGTTGACGGTACCGCCGGTGACTTTGCTGCTCGTCACCTTCTCGCTGGGGATCGGCTCGCCGGTCACCATCGATTCATCCACCGAGCTCGCCCCCTCGACGACCACACCGTCCGTGGGAATCTTTTCGCCGGGCCGTACACGCAGGTGATCGCCGACCTGCACCTGATCCAAGGACACGTCTTTCTCACTCCCGTCGGCCTCGACGCGACGCGCGGTCTTGGGCGCGAGGCCGAGCAATGCCCGGATAGCGCCGCTGGTGCGGCTGCGTGCGCGCAGCTCCAGCACCTGGCCGAGCAACACCAGCGTCGTGATCACCGCCGCCGCCTCGAAGTAAACGCCGACTTCGCCGCTGTGGCCGCGGAAGGAATCTGGAAACAGATCCGGCAATAAAGTCGCGACCACGCTGTAAACGTAGGCGGTGCCGACGCCGATACCAATGAGCGTGAACATATTCGGGCTGCGATTGAGGATGGAGGCCCACGCCCGCTGAATAAACGGCCAGCCGCACCAGAGCACCACCGGCGACGCTATGAGAAATTGAAACCAAACTAAGAGCTTAGACGATAAGAGCTGATGCAAAGGTTGGCTCGGCAGCATGTCCGACATCGCGACCAGCAGGACCGGAATAGACAGGACGACACCGACCCAAAAGCGGCGTGTCATGTCTTCCAACTCGGGATTCTTTTCTTCGGTTAAACTTACCGTGCGCGCCTCCAGTGCCATGCCGCAAATCGGGCAAGCGCCCGGCTCCTCGCGCACGACTTCAGGATGCATCGGGCAAGTGTATTCGATCTTGGTCGATGCTGCGGCGATATCGAGGGGCTCCAGTGCCATGCCGCACTTCGGGCAAGCGCCCGCGCCCTCCTGGCGCACTTCGGGATCCATCGGGCAGGTGTAGATCGCGCCGGGAATCTCCGGCCCTTCGACCCGAGCCCCGGCCTTGGCCCGTGGCTCTTGCTCAGGATTCCGCCCCACGGGCTTGCCCGAGGGGCTCCACTTAACTTCGGCTGCGGGATGATGTTGAGGGTGAGCTGCCTGTGGCGTCGCTTTTGCACCGCGACGCGCTTTCGATGCGGATAAATACTTCGCCGGATCGGTCTGGAAAAGTTTTTGGCAGTGGACGCTGCAAAAATAATAGGTCTCGCCGTCGTAATCGAGCTTCCCGGCGGCGGTGGCCGGCTCGACTTGCATGTCACAGATGGGATCGACCACGTCTCTCCTCAGTCGTATTCTTGCCGGCGCATTGTTATGCGCTCAAAACCCCTCGGCTGGTTTAGTCCAGCGACACCTTCTGGTTGAGCTTGGCGATCTCGACGGGCCACTTGAGCCGTTCGCGAATGACGTCGGCTAAGGCCGTGGCGCCGGCATTTTCGCCGTGAACGATGTAGGTTTTTCGCGGCGCTTTGTCGAAATAGCCGAGCCAGCGCAGGATCTCCGCCTGGTCGGCATGGGCGGAAAAGCCATCGATCGTTTTTATTCTGGCGCGCACCGGAATCATTTCACCGAGCATTTTGATTTCCTTGGCGCCGTCTTGCAGCAGCCGCCCGCGCGTCCCCGCCGCCTGGTAACCGGCGAGAAGAAGCGTGGTGTCCGGATTTGGTAGTCTGCGTTTCAAATGATGCAACACCCGCCCGCCGGTCGCCATGCCGCTCGCCGAGATGATGATGAGCGGTCCCTTGAGATTGTTGATCGATTTTGACTCCTCGGGCGTCCGGTGAATGACTAGATGGCGCGATGAGATCGGACAGGATTCCTTGTCGCTCAATCGGGCCGTCTCGAAGTCGTGTTCTTCAGGATGCCGGCAATAGATATCAGTCGCGGCTATTCCCATCGGACTGTCCACGTGCACGGGAAGCGCGGGGATCGCCCCCTCATCCTCCATTTTGCGAATCGTGTAAATCAAATCTTGGGTTCGGCCGATGGCGAAAGCGGGAATGAGCAGACAGCCGCGCTGCTGCGTAACCTCTTTGATCAGATTGCGCAGCTCAAGTTCCGAATCCTGCGAATGAAAACGATTGCCGTAGGTCGATTCGATGAGCAGCCAATCCGCGCCCTTGACCGGCTCCGGGTCCTTTAAAATCGGCCGGTCGTAACGACCCAGGTCGCCCGAATCGAGAAAAGTTTTTTTTCGGCCGTTCACTTCGAAGGAAAGGCTCGCGCAGGCCGCGCCGAGAATATGGCCGACGCGGCGGAAGTCGGCGAAGACGCCCTTCGCCACCTCGACGGCATCGCCCACGCGCGTCGGCCGCAGGAGCCTGAGCGACCGGTTCGCATCATCCGCGGTGTAGAGAGGCAACGCCGGGGCGTGCTTGGAATATCCCTTGCGGTTGGCGTAGCGCGCCTCTTCTTCTTGCAGGTGCGCCGCGTCCGGCAGCATCACGCCCAGGAGATCGCAGGTCGCCGGCGTGGCGAACACCGGTCCTTTGTAGCCTTTGGAAACGATGCGCGGCAAAAAACCCGAATGATCGATATGCGCATGGGTCAAGATTACAGCACGCAGCCGCGCCAGATCGATCGGCACCGGCGCCCAGTTCTTCAGCCTTAGCTCCTTCAAGCCCTGAAACAGCCCGCAGTCGATCAGCACCTGCTCGCCGCCGTGCGAGAACAAGAACTTCGAGCCCGTAACCCCGCCCGCCGCGCCTAGAAACTGTAAGGTTGGTGTATCTGCCTTAGCCATCGATCCGGCTTTCTCTGAAAGGACTTACCAATAGCTATACAAAGCTAATCCACTTCCGCAAGTGAAATGCCCTTCAACGGGCGATCCTCCATCCTCCACTTTCAATCCTCGAAGGATCTTGGCGCGCTCTCCAATTATCCGGTTTGATTTGGCGGAGGGGGCGAGATTCGAACTCGCGGTCCACGAAGTGGACGCCGGTTTTCAAGACCGGTGGTTTCAACCGCTCACCCACCCCTCCGATAATGATTTCAGGTACTTACGAGGATTGATCGGAGCTGGCCCTTTTCCTGTTACCACTGTGTAACAATCCGAAGGCCGTTGCAACGTCGCCCGGCTTGAGATTTACGTATCGCAGATGCATGGCAACGCTCTTGTGCCCGGCGGCTTTCATGGCAACATCGACGTGGACGCCCTGGCGCGACCACTCCGTCTTTGCACTATGGCGGTAATCGTGAAAGCGGAAGTCAGCTACCCCGGCCCGCTTGCGCGCTACTCTCACGGCCTGCGTTATCATGTCCTTTCTGATCGCCCTGCCGTCATCCCTGGTGAAGATCAACCCGTTGACGTTTGCAACAATCTTACCCTGGCGCTTTTCGCGCTCGATCTCGTCTAGGATTTCAACAACCCGGTCGGTAAGTGGCGCTCGCTGCTCGACTCCCGTCTTAACCCGTCCGCCTTCCGGTACGATCTCCCGGCGTTGTCGGTCAATCATGGCCTTGGTCAACCGGATGATGTCGCCCTCAGACAAACAGGTCTCTTTCGCTACGATGCTCAACCGCTTGAGCCACGGCGGATAGGCATCTAGCAGCGCCGTCTCTTCGTCGGCGTCAAGGATTCGGTCTCGCTGGGTTCTGTATATCAAACCCTTAAACGACGGCG
>JAUYJC010000378.1 GCA_030688735.1 Deltaproteobacteria bacterium | reverse complement strand
CCCTGCCTCACATTCAGACCCGCTCGCATTCAGGGCCGGAAACGGGGAGTGATACAATTACGACTCCAAGGGGAATTCGCCCGGATAGAACTCATGAATAATCAGCCGCTTGCGACACCCAACCGACGTTTGACGCTGTGGTAAACCAGACAGGTGCGAATACTTTGCGCATCGTGCGCGGAGCGATGCACGCCCTTGAACGTCGGATGTCGAAGCAGCGTCCGCCGCGGCGCGCGGAAAGAGTTGCCGCTAACGGGGATTTTTTTTCCGCTCTCCGAGCCAGCGAATTGCCGCAGGCCGATCTCGTCGCTAAATTTTTGTTCCGCGCTGTTTTGCTCGCGTTGAAACTTCGTCGCGGTGCGATGCTGTAGCTGCTCCAGGCTCTTCACCGCGCGCCGGGCTTCCAGCAGTTCATGTCTTTTTTCGGCGATCTTTTCCGAGGCTTTCGCCCGCGCGGCCTGCCGTTCCTTGATCCGCTCCGCGGTCCGGCGCGCGTAGTCGGCGTGGAGCCGCAACTCGACGGCGGAAAATATCTGTCCCTCGCGCGGCATCAGACCCTCATCGGCACTGAGCCGTTGCCGCTCGAGGGCGCGGATCTCCTCGTCCATGCGCCGGCGCGTTTCCAGCACCGCGCGCAGCTCCCACTCTTTTTCTTCTTTGAGGCGCTCGCGGTGGCGCAGCACCGGCGCCAGACGGAATTTGAAGAGCGCCACGGGATCACGCAGCCAGCAGCTCGCCGAGCGATTGAACACTCGACTCCAAGCTCGCGTCCTTGGCTTGATCCTGGCAAAGGTAGGCGCGAATGGCCGGCATCAACTCGACGGCGCGGTCGACTTCGGGATTTCTCCCTTTGATGTAAGCGCCGATCTGAATCAGATCCTCGGCGTCGCGATAGGCGGCCAATAGCCGCGTGAGATCGCTCACCAGCCGTTGATGTTCCCGGGGGGTCACCCTGGAGCGCACCCGGCTCACCGACGAAAGCACGTCGACGGCGGGATAGTGCGCGTGTTCCGCCAGGCGGCGGGATAGTTGAATATGGCCGTCGGTGAGCGAGCGCACCGCGTCGGTCACCGGTTCGTGGGGATCGTCGCCCTCCATGAGCACGGTGTAAATCCCGGTAATGCTGCCTTTGCCCTTCCAGGTTCCCGCCCGTTCGAGCAGACGCGGCAACAGCGCGAAAACGGAAGGCGTGTAACCCTTGGTCGAAGGTGGCTCGCCCGCCGCCAACCCCGCCTCGCGCTGGGCCATGGCGAAGCGGCTGAGCGAGTCCATCAATAACAGCACGTCTTGCCCCCGATCGCAGAAATACTCGGCGATGGTGGTGGCGATAAAAGCTCCCCGCACCCGTACCAGCGCCGGCGCTTCCGAGGTGGCGGCGACCACGATCATCCGTTCGCGCTCCTGCGGCGGCAGCGCCCGCGCGACAAAATCTTCGACCTCGCGCCCGCGCTCGCCGATCAGCGCGATGATTTTGACGTCGGCGCGGGTGTTGCGCGCGATCATCGCCAAGAGCGTGCTTTTGCCGCCGCCGGCTCCCGCCATGATGGCGACGCGCTGTCCTTTGCCGAAGGTAATCATGCCGTTGATCGAGCGAATGCCGATATCCAAAGGCTGGCGAATTTCTTCGCGCTCGAGGGGATTCGATGCCGAGGTATAGATCGGATAGGTGTGGGCCGCAATGACGCCCTTGCCGTCGATGGGGCGGCCCAAGCCGTCAACGACCCTGCCGAGAAGCGCTTCGCCCACCCGGTAATGGGCTTCTTTGGTCAACGCCACCACTCGGCTGCCGGGACCCACGCCGCGCAATTCTCCGAGGGGCATCAATAGGGTTTTCTCGCCGCGAAATCCGACCACCTCCGCCAGCAGGGGTTGGCCGTCCCCAAGTGGGTGGATATGGCAAACTCCACCAACCGGAAGCCAAGGCCCGCGGCTGGCGATCAACAGGCCCGTGACCTCCGTCACGGTTCCCGAAATCCGAAACGGGGAAACGGTTTTGAGCCGGTCGTGATAGGGAGACAAGAAACTATCATCCATGGGATCTCACTGTGAAGAGTCCTGAGTAACGAGTGCTGAGTTCTGAGGCCCCTCCGCACTCAGAACTCGTCACTCAGCACTCAGGACTTTTTTATGGCGCGCCATCGTCGAGAAGCTGTCTGCGAATTTCTTCGATCTGCGTCGGCACGGTTGCGTCCACCAACCCCATCTCGGTTTCCAAACGGCAACCGCCCCGGCCTATTTCCGCGGACGCCGCGATTTCGATTTGCCTTCCCGGTGTAGTGCCGACGGCGATTAGATCGGGGCGCAGCTCGGAAAGCAGGATAAGATCCGCCGGATGGAGCCAGACGCGCAGTTGTTTCGCCTCCGCCACTTCATGCTTGGCCCGTTCCAGGACCGAGGCGACGATCTGGGGATTCTCTTCCAGCGCGCGGCCAATCACCTTCTCGGCGATCTCCAGTGCCAAGCGGGCGATCCACGGCGCGCTGCGGGAGACCAGTTGTTCTTCGAAAACGATCAACGCTTGCCCAGCGTCGCGAAAGGCGACGAGGGAAGGCAAAATTTCTTGTTTCGCCTCTTCGCGTCCCTGTTCGCTGCCTTCCCGTTTCGCCTGCTCGCGCACGCCGTCCGCTTCGGCCTCGGCCTGATCGGTGATTGCTTGGCCTTTTTCCCCAGCCGCCAGGAGCAGCAGGTAGGGTCCGACCTCCAGGAGGTCGAAGGACGCCAATTCCACATCAGCAGGGCCATCCGCCAGTTCGCGGCTGGCGCGCGTCCCGGGCCGGCCGCCGAGATCGTCCTGCGAGTAGGGACGGACGTCGCCGTCCCCCAGCCGCTCGCGGTCAACCAACCTATACGAGGACATCGTCTTTGCTCTTGCCGGCCGTCAGGTAAACCTTGCCTTCGGATTCGAGCCGGCGGGCGGCGTCGACAACTTCCCGCTGCGCCGCTTCTACCTCCCGCAACCGGACCGGCCCCATGGCTTCCAGCTCTTCTTTCAACAGTGCGCCGGCGCGCTCGGACATATTGGCAAAGATTTTCTTCTTCAGTCCGGGACTGGCGGTGCGCATCGCCATGACCCATTTGTCTTTTTCGATTTCGCGCACCAAAACCTGCATGCTCGGATCGTCGATCTTGGTGAGGTCTTCGAAGGTGAACATCAGCTGGCGGATATTTTCCGCCAGCTCCCGCTCGAAATCGTTCAAACCGGCCATCACCCGCTCTTCGGTGGCGACGCTCACGAAGTTCAGGATCTCCGCCACCGGCCGCACACCACCCACCTGTTTGCCTTGGACCTGGCGAATCTCATTGCGCAGCACTTTGCTGACTTCCTCGATGGCGCCGGCTGAAGTGCTGCCGAGCCGCGTGATGCGCAACGCCACTTCCGCCTGCTTATCCTCCGGCAGCAGAGAGAAAATCTCCCCCGCATGAGCCGGATAGAGATGGGCCAGGATAAAAGCGATGGTCTGCGGTTGCTCTCCCTGGAGAAAATGCGCCAGTGTCTTGCCGTCTGTCTCATGCAGGACATCGATGCCGTAGGAATCGTCGTTCTCTTCTTGGAAGATTCGGCTCAGAATCGCGCCGCCTTTTTCCGCTCCCATCGCCTTGGTGATAACCCGCTGCAGATATTCGTTGGTCTCGCCCGGCACGATATTGGCTCGTTTCAACTGCTTGCAGGCTTCTTCGAATACTTCATCGACGTGATCGGCTTCGATGCGCGCCATGCGATGCACTCCCTGGCGCAGCATCACCAACTCCTTTTCCTGCAGCTCGGCGGCCAGGGCCGCGGCGATCTCTTCGCCAACCAAGGCGAGGAGGATGGCGGCCTTTTCCGGACCGGTCAGCGGGTCTCTCGGTTTCGACTTTCCGTCTTCCTGTTTCAATGTAGTTCCTCAACCCCAGTGCCGTTGTCATGCGACGGGTACACTTTACTGGCGTCCTCCTGCAGCCACCCGCGGATGATCCTCACGGTGGCGTCGTGATAGTCGCGGGCGATTTGCCCCAACTGCTCTTTGCGTGGATCGTCGATTAGAACAATCTTCTTGGGAACAATGGGTGTCTCTTCCGCCGTTTCCGGGACTGCGGCTGCGGCCTTGACTGCTTCGACGATCGCCGCGGGTGTTTCCGCCGCGGTCTTTTTCCCTCGCCCGCGCGTCAAGAAGAACGCCAAAGCTCCGATCGCCAGCAACACGCCGGCGGCGACGCCGATGCCGAGGGGCGACATCAGCATGTCCTTGAGATCCGGCACCGCCACCGGCGGAAGCGGCACGCCGGGCTGGACTTTGAACGGCACGTTGGCGATCTCAATCTCGTCGCCCCGCTCGCCGTCGAAACCGACGGCGCGCTTGACGACCCCCTTGATCACTTCGATCTCTTCGGCGCTGCGCGCAATGTACTTGTCCTTTTCGTACTTTCCGTCGACCAGCACTGCCACTGAGAGTTTTTGAATCTGCCCGCGCGGCTCGGCGATCTTGCTCAAGGTGTGGCCGATCTCATAGGTCACTATTTCGCTGCCGCGCTTCGGTCCCCCTGGGGCGGCCGTCTTGGCGGCGTCGCCGCCGGGTATATTGGACTGTACGCCGGGAGCCCCGCCGCCCTTGGCGGACCCTTCGTCAAACACCTGGCGCTGGCTGCGCACGATCCGATTTTCCGGATCGAACTCCTCCTTCGTCATCTGGGTTTCCTGGAGGTTTAATAGCACATTGGCGCGCACCACGGCCTTGCCCGGTCCCAGGACCGGTTCTAGCAGGGTCTCCACGCGCCGTTGCATCTCTTGCTCGTACTTGATTTTAAGCGCGTTGAATTTTTCCGCTTCGCTGCCCGCCGACGCCAGCACGATTTCTTTGAGCGGCCGGCCGGAACTGTCGATGACAGTGACTTTGTCGGCGCTAAGTTTCGGCACCGAGCTGGCGACCAAATTAACGATGCCATGGACTTGGTCCCCGCTCAGGTGGTAGCCCGGCCTTAAGTCGACGACCACCGAAGCCGAGGGCTTCTCTTCCGGACCGAGAAAATTCGTGCGCGACGGAATCGCCAGGTGAATCCGGCTCGACTGCACCGCGGCGATGGAGTTGACGGTGCGCGCCAGCTCGCCCTGCAGGGCTCTTAGATAATTGACCTGCTGGGTGAACTCACTGACGCCGAAAGAGGTTTTCTCGAAAATCTCAAACCCGACGCCGCCGCCGGCGGGCACGCCCTTGCCGGCGAGCTTGAGGCGGGTTTGGTAAACCAGGCCGCGCGGCACTTCGATAATCGTGCCGCCGCCGGAGAGCGTGTAGGGGATTTTCGCGGCGTCCAGCTCCTTGACGATGGCCGCGCCGTCCTGGGGCGCGACGTTGGTGAACAGCGGTCCGTAGTTCATCCGGTCGAAACTGAAAAGGGCCGCGTAGGCGATGGCACCGAAGAGCGGCAGACCGATGAACACCAACCGCTTCTGCTGCGGCGACAGGAACGACAAGAGACGGTTGAGAATCTCTTTTAGGTCGCCGAGAAATTTTTCGAATTGTTCGGGCAAGATGGCTCTCTATCGAGGATATCTAAGCTTCTGTGTTGCTAACCTGGCCAACTCTATTTCTGTGCAAGAACTCGGAAATTGCACCGCGGAGGCGCTGAGACCGCGGAGAAAAGAGTTTTTGATTAAAAAATACTCCGAACTCTGCGTACTCCGTGTCTCTGTGGTGAATACTCTTTCACGGTCTTCCCGGAAGACCCTATCGATTGACGGTCGATGGTAACTGTCACCGGAGTCGCGCCTTGTCGCCGCCGCCTCACACCTGCATGCGCATGATTTCCTGATACGCCTCCAGGACCTTGTTGCGGATTTGCATCATCAGCCGGAAGGAAACGTCCGCCTTTTCGATGGCGATCATGGTCTCCTGAAGATCGCCCTTCCCCTCGCCCGCCAACTGTTGGATCGCCTGTTCGGCTTGCTGCTGCAACTCGTTGACTTCTCCCAGGGCGTTTTTGAGGTGAGCATTGAAATCGCCTTTTTGCGCCCCCGTTGGACCCGCCGGACTCGCCGGCGTTGTTTTGGGCAGGGTTAATTCGATGCCTCTAATTACGCTCATGGCATTCCTCCTCTACGCCGACCCTCGTCGTCATGAGCCGCGGCCGATTTCCAGAAGCCGGCGAATCAGCGACTTGGTGGTGTTAAAAGCGCTCAAATTCGCTTCGTAGGAGCGCGCCGCCGACATCATATCGACCATCTCTTCCATGGCATTGATATCCGGCAGCGCCACGTAGCCTTCCGCGTTGGCGTCCGGATGATGCGGATCGAAAATTTTTCGCGGCGGGCGGCTGCTCTGCCGCACCCCCGCCACCTCCACGCCGAGCGGCTCTTCCGCGCGCTCCGCGGCGTCGACGCCCAGGAAATCGGCGAACGAATCGCCGGCCGGCGCCGCCTGAAAGATCACATCGCGCCGCTTGTACGGCCCGCCCTCGGGCGTGCGCGTGGTTTCGGCGTTGGCGAGGTTTCCCGCCACCACGGTCATGCGGCTGCGTTGGGCGCTCATGCCCGCGCTGCTGATGAAAAAAATCTTAAACAGGTCCATAATTTCGTTCCTTTTCTTTCCCGGCAACCTGGGCGCATCGGCGCGCGCCGCAGTAAATTTGCAACGCGAATTTCAAAATTCCCAATCCGAAATTCGCAATCCGAAATGCCCCCTATCTCTTCCCCTCGCTGATGGCGTAACGCAATGCCGCCAAGGTGCGCGAGAGCAACGTCAAGTTGGCCTCATAGGCGAGCGCGTTTTCGGTCATCATCCCCATCTGCCGGTCCAGGCTGACGCTGTTGCCGTCGAGACGTTCCTCGCCGTGGCGATGATCGGGAAACTCCACCTCGTAGATCGCCGAGCGCAGCTCCGACGGCGCCGTGGCAAACTTGTCCATTGGGCGCTTGCGCTCGGTGGCGGAACTCTCCCGGGTCTCAGCCGCCGAGCGCATGATCGATTCAAAATCGAGGTCCCGCGCCCGATAGCCTGGCGTGTCGGCATTGGCGATATTGGCGCTCAAGACTTCGTGGCGCGCGCCGCGCACCCGCAGCGAGAGTTCCAGCAATTGCTGGGTAAAGCTAAAGAGTTTCAGGCCGGCCATTTACGCTGCCCCCGCAAATTCTTTCTCGCGATACTGTTTGAGCTTGTTGCGCAGCGTGCGCACGCTGATGCCGAGCAGCTTGGCCGCCCGGGTTCGGTTGTCATGCACCTGTTTCAGTGTGTTGAAGATAAGATGTTCCTCCATCTCCCGGACCGAGCGGCCGGCGCCGGCGGTCGGCGGCACTTCGCGAACGAAGACCGGGGCGGCAGCACCCGGCGCCATGCGGAGATCCGGCCCCGCCGCGGCGGCTTCGCTGCCGCACCCCTGTCCAATCTCATCTTCGAGCAGCAAATGCTCGGCCGCCACCGCGCCGCCTTGGGCGATGATAGCGGCTCTTTCCAGGACGTTGAAAAGCTCGCGGACATTGCCGCGCCAGGAATAGCTTTCGAGCCGAGTAAGCGCGCCCGGCGTGAGCGTCGCTTGCGGGTAGCCGCGGGTGGCGAAAAAGGAACGGGCCAGGGGTTCGATATCGTCCACGCGCTCGCGCAGGGGAAAAAGGCGCAGCGGAACGACGTTGATGCGATAGAAAAGATCCTCGCGAAAAGTTCCCGCGCGGATCAGGCCGCGCAAGTCGCGATTGGTGGTCGAGATGACGCGGATGTCGATGGGCAGCGGTTTTTTGCCGCCCAGACGATCGACCTCGCGCTCCTGGAGCACGCGCAGAAGCTTCGCTTGCAGCGCCGCCGGCATCTCGCTGATCTCGTCCAACAGCAGCGTGCCGCCATCGGCCAACTCGAATTTTCCCGGCCTGGCGCCGATGGCGCCGGTAAAAGCGCCGCGCTCGTGGCCAAACAGCTCTGACTCCAGCAATCCCTCGGGCAGCGCCGCGCAATTGACCGCCACGAAGGGGCCCGCGTTGCGCCGGCTGTGGGTATGGAGGTAGCGCGCCAGGAGATCCTTGCCGGTGCCGCTTTCACCCTGGACCAGAATCGAAGCATGAGACTTGGCTACCTGCCGGGTGAATTCGAGCAGCGCCTGCATGCGCGGATGGGCCGTCACAAAAGTGCCGTCCGGCTTTTCCTCGGGTTCGTTGGCGCCGCCCCGGGACAGCCCGGCTTCCACCAGCGGGATCAGCTCGCGGTAGGAGAACGGCTTGACGACGAAATCGTAGGCGCCGACCTTCATCGCCTCCACCGCTTCGGGCACGGTGGCGAAGCCGCTGATCATGATGAAAGGAATGTTGGGGAACTGTTTCAATAATTCGAGCCCGCCGAGACCCGGCATGCGCACGTCGCTAATCACCAGGTCCGCGCCGAATTGCTTGAGGTGCCGTTCGGCCTCCTCGCCGTCGGGAAATACCGCCGGGTCGTGACCGGCGTTACTCAGCGCCTCGCCGAGCGCCGAGCGCATCGTCGGGTCGTCGTCCGCTATGACGATTCGCTTTTGAGTCATCTCTCAATCTCCTCGGCCGCGGGTAGACGGACGGTAAATTCGCAGCCGAGCTCGGTCCCCGGCGCAACGTCGATGGAGCCGCGGTGGGCGCTGATGATCTTGTAGGTGAAGGCGAGCCCCAGCCCGGTGCCCTGGCGCTTGGTGGTGAAAAATGGATCGAAGATGCGCTCGCGATGTTCCGGCGGAATGCCACAACCCTCATCGATCACTTTTATTTCCACGGCCCGGTGGATCTGACCGTTGAGCGTCGAGAAGGGCGACAGCTGCACTTTCACCTGAACACGGCCGCCGTCCGCCATCGCTTCTCGCGCATTGACAAGCAAATTCAATAGCGCCTGCACCAGCAACCCGCGGTCCCCCAAAATGGGCGGTAAATCAGGTTGGATATTAAAAACTAGAGACCATAACGGGTCGTTAAACAGAGGCAGGCAATCCTGAATCAAATCTTTCATCAGGACCGAAACGGACAACACGTCGCCGGCAAGGGTAGGCTCCGCGGCAAATGACAGCAAATTGGAAAGCGTGGTGTGCAACCGACGGACGGCGCTGAGGATCTCGCCGGCCAAGCGCCGGGGATCGCCTTCGGAGGTTTCTTTGAGTAAGGAAGCGTAAAGCTCGATGCCGCCCAGCGGGCTGCGAACCTGGTGCGCCACTTCCGAGGCCATGACACCGAGGGAAGCCAACCGGCGCGTACGCGCCGCTTCCGCCTCGAGGCGCTTGAGCGTCGTGATGTCCTGAAAAACGATTAAATAGTCGCTGGTCTCCCTGCCGGTGGCTACTTCAGAAACAATGAAATGAACCGGAGTCATGGTGCCGCCGGGCCCTTGAACGACCTTTTCGCATTCGAGCGGCAGAAATTGTTTTTCCCGGCCGAGCAGGCTGTCCGCCAGTTTCCGTCCCAAAAGTTGCAAGACTCGCTCGTCATCGACGACGCCGACCAGCTCGCTCAGGCGGCGATTGACGAAAGTCGGCCTGAGCCCGAAGTCCAGCACCAACACACCGGCTTTGAGGCTTTCCAAGACCGAGAGCAGATAGGCCCGAGCCTCCTCCCGCTCGCGCAGGCTGATCTCAAGCTCTTGGTGCTTGGCCTCCAACTGCCGTTTGAGGTAATCTGCCCGCGCTTCGAGACGGCGATATTCCTGAATCAATTCATCGCTGCTTTGATGGAACCAACCAATGAGGCCTTTGAGGGACTGAACGTTATCATCGGTCTGGTAGCTTGAAAGCGTCATTCTATGTCTCCTGCTCGCGTCGCGAATTTTTCATCGCGACCCTATTCCGATAAAGGGTGAACCGCATTCCGGGGCGAAGAATCCCGCTAGATCGCCAGGAACGGCATGCCGGCGGCATCGCGGCGATCGGAAAATGGTTCCGCCGATGAGAAACCATTGCCCGCTATTTTGGCGAGCCCATCGGCGGCGACGGCTCGGCGTGTCAGCTGAAGCATGGCTTTCTTGCGCAACCGTTCGATAAACGTCGTCCGGTTTAACTTCAGCAACTCAGCCGCCAGCGTCTTGTTGCCGCAGGAGCGCACCAACGCTTGCTGGATAAATCCGTTTTCAATCCGTTCAAGAAAGTTGTCGAGATCCACACCCTGATGTGGCAGGGAGACTTCCGCGGTCTTTTGATGGTGCGGCACCGAGTTGGTGGCGACGTAGTCGGGCAGGTCGCCGGCGCGGATAACGCCGTCTTCGTTCAGCACCACGAGCCGCTCGACAAGATTTTCAACTTCCCGTACATTGCCCGGCCAATCGTAACGCCCCAACAAAGCCATCGCCGCGGGATCGACTCCCAGGATCGGCTTGCCTTTTCTTCGGCCGTGAAGCTTTAAGAAATAACGGATCAAGAGCGCGGTATCCCCATCGCGCGCGCGCAACGAGGGCAGCTCCAGCGGCAGTACGTTCAAACGGTAATAGAGATCCTCGCGGAACTTGCCTTCCCGAACCGCCACCTGCAGATCTCGGTTGGTCGCCGCTACCACGCGCACATCGACCTGCACCGTATGATCGCTGCCGACGGGTTCGAATTGCCGTTCTTGGAGCACGCGCAAAAGCTTCACCTGCAACTTGGGACTCATTTCTCCGATTTCATCGAGGAACAGCGTGCCGCCGTTGGCGAGCTGAAAACGGCCCTGGCGCGCGTTGACGGCGCCGGTGAAAGCCCCGCGCACATGGCCGAAGAGTTCGCTTTCCAGAAGCTCTTCCGGGATCGCACCGCAGTTGATCGGGACAAAGGACTCGCCCCGGCGCGGGCTGCTTTCGTGGATGGCCCGAGCGGCGAGTTCCTTCCCAGTACCGCTCTCGCCGGTGATCAAAACGGTGGATTTACTGTTTGCCAGTTTGGCGATCAACGCGCGAACGACCTGCATTCGCGCGCTGTTACCAATCAACGGGTTAGCGGGCGCGGCTTGCGGTTGCGACGTTTGGCTGAACGGTTGGGCAATTTCAAGCTGCATCGATTCTCCTCCAGCTGCGACGACTATAGATTGACGGCGACATCGAGCAAACGATATGCCATGGACATTTTTGCCGCCCGCAGCTCCGATAACGTCTTGAATCGAAAGAAATATCGCGGACTGCGGAAAGCCGCCGGGAAATATGTTCTCCCTGTTAAAAATTTAACAGATGGGTAGCCGCCGTTAAAAAATTGCCGTTGAGCGATCGCGCACGGCGCAAGCTTCAACCCCAAGGTCCTTGCCGCACATTCTCCGCTCCAACCGATCGGCCGGGACGCGCATGTGGGCGGCACAATCCTTATGGAATTCCTGGGGTTGATTGCAAAAGATTTTCTCTTGACGTACATTTAGTTTTCGCTGGAGATGCGCCGCTCGTCCAATCGGTTCGTGGGACCGTGGCTTCTTAGTTGTACTGTGTTAAATAATAAGGCATTATGGCGATATCTTCAAGTGATGTGGGAGATACGCCATGGGCAAGAGTCTGGAATCGCGATTCGAACGCTATGCCGATGTGATGGTTGAGGCGCTGGGACATGCGGATCGG
>JAUYJC010000374.1 GCA_030688735.1 Deltaproteobacteria bacterium | reverse complement strand
AGACTCCTTGGAAAACTCAAGTCCAGTAAAATTCCTCGGATCGCGATCCTGCGTAGCGTCCATCCGTTCAAATCTCTTCCGTAACTCCAAGCGCAACATCTTTTTCCTTTGCCCATAAGCAACGATCGATTGCGGACTGCTTGACCAGGTGCGCCCATCATCTGGACTGTAGAGTTTGACCCGCTGACCGTGGATCTCGATTTCTTTGATCATGTATTCTCCTAACCCTTCGTGAGGGTCCACGACATGACATGATTGTGCGTGTCGCAACAACCGGATGGCCGTACGACGCTCAGCGCCCTTAGATTCGGCCCAAGAGGAATAGAATCAGGACGATAATTAATATCGACCCGACGATGCCCGAGGGACCGTAACCATACGAGTGATAACCCCAGTTGGGCAGACCGCCAAACAGAAGCAGAAGCAAGACGATCAACAATATCAGTCCCATAGTGAGTTACCTCCCAATTGATTTGATATGAAGTTCGGCTAGTTTGGAAAAGAGCCTTTGTCTAATAACTGGTTCAACATTCTTCCAATCAAGCACGCCGCCGATCAGATTCTTCCCCGCATGATCTGGATTGACAGCCAAGTGGCGACGATTGCGATCGCTAGAGTCCAAAGTAAATTCTCCATCTCAATCACCTCCTGTACAGCTCATCGCAGATTCATCCAAGGCCCTTTGGGGGCACGACCTTGCGCCCCCAAGTCGAACTACGACTTCTTGGCTCCGACCACCACCAACACGATCCCACCTACAAGCGCCAACCCGCCCAAGAGGGGTGAAAGCGGGATGGTCTTCTGGGTGTCGGCGGTGGCCTGGATGGGGCCGATATCGATAATCTTTTCGCGGCTCGTATACGTGATGCCCTGATAGGCAAAGGCCACGATCCCCAGGACAATGAGAGCGATCCCAACAAGCGTTATCGGTTTGATGCCCACAAAAACTCCTTCCTTCTAAACCCGAAACAGCTACCAGACTCTACGCCCCTGAACGAGATTGACCACTAGCACTATCAGGGCAATGACCAGTAGGATGTGAACGAACCCACCCATCGTGTACGAAGTGACCAATCCCAGCGCCCACATGATCAAAAGAATCACAAAGATCGTCCAAAGCATTTGTTCGCTCCTTTCCGGCTATAGAACGTATCGCCTCGGATTCGCTATCCGCCCAAATGCTCTCGCTTTTCTTCCTGGTGAGCCTGCTTTTGGGCCTCCGTATCGGTCTTGACCGAGTCGCAATGAGGGCCAATAAGTTCCTTGCCCTTTTTCACGATCACGTCGGCGCTCTCACGCAGCTTTCCCGCCTGTTGATTCAGATAATCAAGGCTGTCTCTGCTGCGCTCGCGAAGCAATTCGCGCGTCTCCTTGCGCGCGAGCAGCGCGGCCATCAGCCCACCGATGGCCCCTAGGCCCAGACCGATAAGCAAGAAGGAGAATTTGGATTCACCGTTGGTTCCCATGCGTTTACCCTCTCTTTCATTGTTGACCGAAACTCATCATGATCGTTAGCACCAACATTAAATTTTTCATTGCAACCTCCGTGATTTGGTTTTTTGTTCACTGACAAATTGCAAGTTCGATGCAAACCATTTCATGATTCTAACTATTCATTTTTACTGCTCTTTGCTTTTCAGAATCGCCATTCTCGACAATTAAACGAGATCTTGTTTTGCAAGAATGCAAACTGGAAAAGGCCAAGCCTGCCACCGCTATCGCCGTTCCTTGAGATCCGTTTCCTGCGAGGCGACCGCGCGGTGGCAGTGTTCACCGCGCGGATAAACGACCATCCGCTGAGAATCAAAATCGCCTTATTCCAAAGAAATATCACAGCCCTCCGTAATCGGTTTAAACAATGCCGCGGGTAAAGCTGCTAGCGATTGTCCCGCAGAAAATTCTCCAACTCGAAGCGTTCCCGATCGAGGAATCGTCCCTCGACCTTGACGTAATCGCCATCCCGAAGCGCCCGGAAACGGTCCACATCTGATCTCTGGGGGTTGGACGGAAGAGAGACGATGACCCGCTCTCTGGACTGATCACGTATTTCGAAGGATCTGCGCTGGAAGTCCACCTGCTCCACCCGCCCATCCACCGTTCGAAGTCCGCTTCCGGGTCGGGAAGTATCGCCCCGCCTCTGATCCCGATCCCGGACGCTTTCCTGGACGCGGATCAGATCCGTGTAGGAGTTGCCACGAGAGTCCTGCCTGAGTTGCATGGCGACGATGTCCCCGGGCTCCAATTGGCTGACCAGATATTCACGACCGCGATACATCACACGGGTATCGTTAGAATAACCGACCACTCTGGCGCGGCCATTATTCGGCCGTAAATCAATTTCCCTAGCTCCAGTATTTACCCGCTCCACCGTAGCCACGAACTCGTCCGGGACCGGTTGGCTCGCTCTGTCAGGCATCGTGGCTCTACCCACCAGCGCAAAGTTGTTGTCGCTGCAGCCTGCTATTGCTGTCAGCGCCAGGGCCAGAGCTAACCCCAATGCCGCACGATTGATACCAGTCATAATACCTCCTAGTAAATAATCGATCCCTTCTCGATCTGTGACTTGCGGCTCTCGTATTCCCTACGGGATATTCTTTCCGCTTTGTAACAGGAGTGAAACCCCACGCCTAGAATTGGTCTAACGATACGCTGACTGGGAAAGGATTGCTGTCTAATATTGGACAGTCTTGAAAATAAATTCGCGTCCGCCGCGTCCGGAGTCTTTTCGCCCGCCCGCTCCACGTCTTGCCCGAAACCGTGAACCGTGTTGCAAGCCACGTTCGTGGCCAAGAGGATCAACATCATTAGTGTCGCGAAGATATTTGGCGCACAGTATATCTCCTGTTTTCGGATTTTATTTTCTGACACTAGTTATGCAGAGCACTATCTGTGCCAGCCCCTGTGATAAGGGAAAGGCTGTGTTCCCGATAGCTTCTTGAGGCTGTCAGAGGGAAACGAAGACGCGGGTCGTTAAATGCGTCGAAACTCTCGACCAAAAGGTCGGCTGCGTGAATGTGTTTCAGCGGCTGGAAGACATCTCAGGCAGGG
>JAUYJC010000364.1 GCA_030688735.1 Deltaproteobacteria bacterium | reverse complement strand
TTTGAGACCGCCAATCAAACCGTTGATCGTCAGTCCCGATTCTGGTATCTGCAATACCAGGTGTAGCGCCAATGTGATCTCGCCCAACGGATTGCTCTCCTCTCTTTGGGTGTGGCAATACAAAGATGAAAGCAATCCGTTCCTTTTTTGCAACAAAACAATTTACCCATCACATACTTTTCGAACAACGCCGAAATTTAAAAGAATTACGTGACGCGCGCGAGAGCCATCACAGCAACGGCGTTTAAAGCTGGGAATTTCTCGAGGCGACGCACATGCAAATAGACATCGAATTCAATTCCGGCGCTCAATTACCGATGGATGCGATCCCGGGTCTTGCGAAGATGGCCGAGGATCACGGCTTTGGCTGTGCGTGGGGCGGGGAGGCCAACAATAAGGATCCAACGGTCATGCGGGCGGCCATTGCCGCGGTCACCCATCGTATCCAGATAGGATCGGCCGTGTATCACATACTCGGGCGGACGCCCGCTACCCTAGCGCTTCAGGCGGTCGGCCTCGATGAACTTTCCCAGGGGCGCTATTTGTTGGGGATCGGCGTTTCCAATCCAACGATTGCCAAGTGGCACGGTCTTCCTTTGGATCGCCCTCTCGGTCGCATGAAAGAGTATCTGGAGATTGTGAGTCGTGCGATACAACGAGAGAAGCTCGATTTCGAAGGAGAATTTTATTCCGCCCATGCCTTCAAGCTGGCCTTTAATCCATCCGGAAGAAAGATGCCGATTTATCTCGCGGCGTTTGGCCCCATGATGAGCAAATTAGCCGGCAAGCTGACCGACGGCGTACTCATCAACATGGCCAATCCCTCAGAGGTTCGTCGGATCGTCGAGCAGGTAAGGCAAGGCGCTAAAGAAGCCGGCAAGGATCCTGACTCACTGGAGGTCATTTGCAAGGCGCGCTGCTCGGTTGGAGCGACATATGCCGACGCCCGCGAGGCCTTGAGCCATGCCCTCACGTTTTATGCGCTGGCGGATTACTACCGGAATCTCTTGAGCCACATGGGTTTTTCGGACGAGGTCGAAGCCATGTACTCTGCGTGGAAGAGCGGCGGATTTCATGCCGCCAGAGCCTTGATTACAGACCGCATGTTCGCCGAGCTGCCGTTGATCCCAGCGACCTCCGTGGGCGAGATCAGGGAAAAGATCAAGGCGTACAGGGGACGCGGGCGCGACGCGGATGATCCTGCCTTACGTTTCCTATTCCAAAGACATGGTGGGAGAAATAAGAAATTTCATTTCGGTGTGGAAACCGGGAGACATGAATTTATAGGGAGACCGACATGCCATTTGAACTGCTCAATCCCGTGGGACTGGAAAAACCCGTCGGCTATGCTCATGTGGCGAGGATTACATCCGGCAAAATCGTTCACGTTGCCGGTCAGGCCCCTTTTGACGCCAACGGCGCCGTCGTTGGCAAAGGCGATTTTGCCGCTCAGTTTCGCCAGGTCGTGCAGAACCTCAAACTGGCTATCGAAGGGGCAGGCGGCCATGCGAATCACTATGCCGTGCTCACGATGTATATCACCGATCTCAAAGCCTACCTGGCAAACAAAAAAGCCCTGGGGGCGGCGTACACCGAGGTCTTCGGCAAATACTTCCCGGCCATCACCCTGGTCGAAGTGACCAGCCTCTACAATCCGGATTGCATGGTAGAGATCTCCGGGATTGCGGTGCTCGACTGAAGTTAAGATTATCCCGGCGCCGACGGCTTTCACGGCTCGGGATACCGCCTTCAGGAGTGAGACGCGCGATCGCTGCACGATCGCGCGCCGGACGTTTCAATTTTTATGCAGTTGAGCCGTGTTAGGTGTTTGGCTAAGAATCCGCTCGGCCGGTTCACAGAAGGTCTTGAAAGTAGGAATACGCTCGGGCGACTAATTCGTGGTAACGAGGTGAATTGCGGACTTCCGCCGGTCGCGGGCGGGCGAGGTCCACATCGAGAATTTCACGAACCGTCCCCGGTCGAGCGGACATCACGACAACCCTGTCCGAAAGATAAACCGCCTCCTCTAAGCTATGGGTGACGAAAAGAATTGTTTTCGATGATTTCTCCCATATCTCCAAAAGCTCACGGTTGAGTCGCTGGCGCGTAAAGGCATCCAAGGCACCAAATGGCTCGTCCATGAGGATCACGGCGGGATCGTAGATCAAACTGCGGCAGATCGAGACTCTTTGTTGCATTCCGCCCGAGAGTTCGCGCGGATAGGAGTGATGAAACTCAGAGAGGCCCATCATGTCGAGCAGCTCCTGGGCGCGCTCTCGATAGCGTGTATAGTTGCCGGGAAGCGACCGGTTTTCCATAAGGATCTCTACGGGGAGCATGACGTTGTCGACCACGGAGCGCCAGGGCAGCAAAACGGGCCGCTGGAAGACCATACCCAAAAGCTCGTTTTTGCTTTTTGCTTCGGTTGGGCTCGCGTTGCCAATTCGAATGACGCCGCTATCGGTGGGAATAAGGCCGGCAATGGCCAGAAGGAGCGTGCTCTTGCCGCAGCCACTCGGGCCTACGATAGAAACGAAAGACGCCGTATCGACGTCAAAGGTCACGTCCCGCAGTGCCACAATTCTTTGGTCCCTTTGATCGTAGGTTTTTTTTATGTCGCGCAGCGCGATCATTGTGAGTCCGCTCCAAACCCAAGAAGCCGGCAGGCGGCGGCCTACCAACGCAGCTGTTGGAATACGTGGCGCGGACTTTTGCGCACGACAATGTTTTCCGTCTTCTCGATATGGCGGGCGAACTGGATCGTATATTCGATGGGATCCATGGCTGGTGGGCGCATGGGCACCCCTTGGGGAAAATTCGGATTGAACTCGACCTTGGCAACAATAACCGTCGGTCCTCGGTGGCCGAGCGCCGCCTGGTAATCAGACGTGAACGCATCGAGTGAGGAGACCTCGCTTGCATGCGGAATTCCGCTGGCGCGAGCGATTTGCGCCAGGCTTGCCTGCCCTCTGGAAGTGTTGGTCGGATACGCCCTCGATGATTCGTAGCAGCCGTTGTCAAAAATAATGTGGGTAAGGTTCGGCGTAGGATGGACGGCGGCGGTGATAAAGTGGTTGAGATTGATCAGGACAGATCCGTCCCCGTCCAACACGAGTACCTTGCGGTGAGGCAAGGCTAGGGCCAGACCCAATCCCATGGAGGAGCAGAGGCCCAGCGCCGATACGGGGAGAATGGCGTGGTCCGTCAAATCGCGCCACTCGTGCCTCGGGCCGCCGACGTTGGCAAGGACTAGTTCGTCACTCAAATGGTCAACAATGATCTTTAGACAGTCGTATCGTTTCATCTCTATTCTCGACTAAGCCCAAATTAGCGGCGGCAAGAGCACCGCCACGGGGCGTTTGGAAGCATGCATGAGCTGGTGGGCAGCGATCAACACCGAGCAGACTTCCGCGGCATCGCGCAAAATCCAGTATCTGATCCCTAGTGCATTGAGAGTACTTTCGGTCGTCTCGCCCGGACCGGCGGACCAGGGATTCTGTTCGCCGAAGTATCCCGAATAAGACACGAGCATGAGCAGAGGAAACTGATTGGCAAGATTCAATGAAGTAATCGCGTTAGCCGAGGCTAAAAAGCCGGTGTTGTGCAGCAAGATCGCTGGATTCTTTCCGCCCAAGTACGCACCCGCGCAAATACCGAATCCTTCCTCTTCCCTGCACAGATGGACATGGGCGATCTCCTGTTGTTGATCGAGCAAGCGCAAGACATCACTGATGTCGTCCTGTGCGAGGCTGGTGATAAAATCGATTCGCGCATCCTTCAAGCCCTGGACGATTCGCTCCGGCGTGATCCGTGCGGCAGAACTGACAGTCATTTTAAGTATCCCTCGGTACCCATGGTAAAAGAAACTTCTCTGCGGCCTCCAGCAAATAAAAGAGTCCAAGCCCGATCACGGCGAGTAGAAAGATCGCGGCAAAAGCGAGATCGGTCCGGAACTGCCCTTGGGCGGTTACGATGATGTAGCCCAATCCCCGGTCCGCCGAGACAAATTCCGCGACTAACGCCCCGATGATAGCCAAGGTCATTCCTACTTTGAATCCGGCAAACATGAAAGGCAGGGCGTTACGCAGACGTACTTTTCTGTAGATCTGGGTCGAGCTGGCTCCGAGGATGCGGGTCAAGTAGATAAGCTCTTCATCGATATTGGTCAGGCCGGCCATCGTATTAATCAAGATGGGAAAGAATGCCGCCAGGAAAGTCATTGCGAGCTTCGGCAGCCAACCGTAGCCGAACCAGACCAATAGGACGGGGGCGAGCGCTACCTTCGGTGTGGTCTGGACAAATATCAATACCGGGTAGCTCGCTTCCCGCAAACGCCGAAAGTGCGCCAAAACCATAGCCAAGAGCACTCCTACGACGCTGGCAAGGGCAAACCCCAAGAGAGTCTCTGCCAGAGTAACCAACATGTGCCTCGTGAGGAATCCCATAGAGACAATCAAGGTGTGCCCAATGGCGAGCGGGGAAGGGAGGATGTAAGGATTGATGGCAAACACATATGTGGCGGCCTGCCAAAAGGTCAGCAGCAAGCCCACGAAACCTAGGCACCAGCCGACTTGGATATATTTATCGGTGTATCGGCCCCGGGTCGAATGGCGCCGAGACTCTTCCCAGCCGTTCGACGCGGTCGCGCTATGGCCTTCGGGCACGGGCGGCATTGGCATCATCAATTACTAAAGTTTGACGGGGGACAAATACTTTTCCGTAAAGGTTTCCTTTGGCGATATCTTTTTCGGCAAATCCGCGTAGCGGTAGAGCATGTCGAAAGTAAACTGGATTTTGGCGGGGCTGAAATATCCCACACCGTGTTCGTTGACTTCCGGAGAGACCACCAGATCTTTTATGATCGGCTGCTCTGCCTCTGCCGCATCGCGTGCAATCTCCGGTCGATTGCTAACTAAAGCCTCGACGGCCTCATCGGGATTCGCCATGGCGTGTTTATATCCCAAGAGGGCGCCCTCGACGAAGCTTCGGACGACTTCCGGTTTCTGTGCTAAAGTCTGTTCGTGAGCCACAATTCCGTTGCTATACATTTTCCACCCATAGTCCACCCAGCTGAGAACACTTACGTCGGACATTTTTGAACGGAAAAATGGTATGAAAAAACGAAAGGTGGAGATCGCATCCACCTTGCCGGCGATCAAGGCCGCGTTTTGAGTCGCAATATCTAAATTGACCACTTTCACTTTGCTCCAGTTCACTCCCGCAACTTCAGCGAATGCCGGCATCAACTGCGTGCCAGTGCTTCCGGGCGGCGTGCCGAATACATGACCCTCCAGATCTTTTGGCGTACGAATGCCGGGTTTAGCAAAAATTGTATGGGGCCAATTCTGATAGATCATCGCGATCATGCGCAACTTGGCGCCCTGAGCCCGTGTGAGGGCTACTCCAGGTAGATCCGTAAAGCCAAAGTCCGCTTGTTTGTTATCAACTCTCCTGGCAGTGTCGACATTGCCGAACCCACGAGCAATGGAAACATCAAGGCCACGATCCGCCCAGAAACCCTTTTTCAGTGCCAGATAAAAGGGGGCGTGCCTGCCGAGAATGACAAAATCCAAGGCCAGCGTAACCTGCGTTGCGGCTGAAGCGTGCCGCAAAAAACCAGGAACAGCATAGCTGGCCGCGCCGAGACAAGTTGCACTCGCCGCTTTTTTTAGAAAATTCCGCCTTGACATGTGATTCATCACACAATCCTCTTGGTTTAATGTTGCTGATCCGCAGAAAATTTCGTGTAGACTCTTTAAACACAGGATCTCTATGTCATTCCCTCATCGTTTGTCAAGGCAAGATTAACGTCCCTTATACTCACGAGCAATTTTCCGCCGGCCAGATGGTTCCCCGTGGGCGGATATTGTCAATACAGCTGGCACTTAGATAATTCGTTCTAAAACAAAATCTTGTACCCCCTCCTGTCAGCCTAATTGGACACTGGCAATTCTATCCTTATTCGGCAGTTGTCCCATCCTTTTCTTACCCCATTCGCTTGCTAGTTCCCAGGTTGTTGATATCGGTACCCGCGGGTTAGTTTAGCTGAGCCTTCGAAAAAGCTCGAGGCAAATTAATGCTTCCTTCCTGGGGCTCGCGAGTTACGCAAGTGGACATTCCGCGATCCGGCGCGGTGCACGGACAAAAGCCTGGCAGTGGGGTTTCCACTGTACCGTGCTCTGTCCGTGTAATCCCGCTGAAAGCCTGCAAAACTCAGCGAAGTATCCACCGCGCTGCTACTCGGTTCTCTCTGGTTTTCTTGTAGAATTTGTTTGAGATTCGGGACAGGGGATAGCCTCACATGCGAGAGGTCGGGGGTTCAAGTCCCTCTGCGACCACCATAAATCCCGTCGAACCTATTCCGGTAAAGTCATTGGATTGTTGCATCGATCAGTCCAATCCTGATGCCGCTGAGCCTTATACCTTAAGCACTCTCCAACGGAGCCGTCACCATTGATTTGACGATCCTTCGACTCGAGTCCCGGTCTTGGCCGGGGCTCTCGCTCAGGATTCCGCCCCACGGGCGTACTGGAAGGTGCTACGGGCTTGTCCCTGGGGCTCCACCTAACTTCAATTGGATTCCATCGTTCCATCCTTGCGACCGTGCCGCGTCTGATGGTAGGAATTTCTTTGAAGCGGGCGCGAGGGCAGGGCGGACATTTGCCGCCGAGCGGCGGTGAAAGGTTTTCGAATCCTTGATTCCATGAAGCGTTAAGGATGATTTCTTAAAAATGATCAAAGGCGAGCAATTCGAATTTTCGGTACCCGAGCAACTCAACCTCGGCAGCTATTATCTCGACGTGAATTTGGAGGCGGGCAGGGGCGATAAGACCGCCATCTACTACAAGGACCGGACCTATAGCTTTCTCGATCTATGGCGTCTGACCAACCGGGTAGGCAACGTGTTCAAAGGGCTCGGGGTCGAGCCTGAGAACCGCGTATTGTTGATTCTCGAAGATTCCCCCCAATGGGTCGCCGCATGGCTCGCGGCCATGAAGGTGGGCGCCGTTGGCACTCATGCATACACGTATCTGATGCCGCATGACTATGCCTATCTACTGAATCTGATCAAACCCAAGGTTGTGGTGGTCGACAGGACGACGCGGGAAAAGGTGCGGGAAGGTGCCAGGGAATCGAGATATCCCAAGGCGTTTCTAGTTGCGGGCGTGGGAGTCGGGGATCTAGAGCGAGGAGACTACAGCCTGGGCGAGATGATCGAATCCGCCGATGATCGGCTCGAAGTCGAGCCGACGCACCGCGATGACCTGGCGTTCTGGAACTTCTCGGGTGGAACCACCGGCAAGCCCAAGGGCGTCCCCCATATGCATCGCGACGGCGTTGTTTCCTGCGAGTCCTTCAATCACATCCTCGCGTACAACGATGACGATATCGTTCTGCCGGTTCCGAAACTATTCTTTCACTACGCCCGCGATCTTGGGTTGTTGTATCCGCTACGTCGCGGCGCTGGCGTCGTGCTGTTTGAGGAGCGGACAACGGCGGCGTTGGTATTTTCTCTTATCGCGAAATA
>JAUYJC010000360.1 GCA_030688735.1 Deltaproteobacteria bacterium | reverse complement strand
GGCTGGGAAAAGAAGTAGGCAGAAGGCTATGAACGCGCGTTTTCGTTTTACGCCTGGGGTCTTATTTCTGACTCTTAGTTTGATCGCGGGCGCGTCCCAGGCGCAGACCCGTCCGCCCCTTATCCGCACCGCGTACAGCGCGCTCTCGGCCGGGATCGGCACGCTCTGGATCACCCATGAGCAAGGGATTTTTAGAAAACACGGCCTCGACTCGAATCTGATTTACATGCGCAGCGGCACCACGGCGGCGCAGGCACTGTTGGCCGGCGAGATTCAGTTCGCCCATATTTCTCCCGCGCCGATGATGGCCGCCTGGATTCAAGGAGCCGACGTTGCCTTGATCGGCACCACGGTGCACCAGATGGTGTTTACGGTGATCACGGACGGGAGCATCGCGAAGGGAGCGGATTTAAAGGGCAAGAAAATCGGCGTCACGCGCATCGGCTCGGCGAGCGATCTCGCCTTGCGTACGGCTCTGGAGCATTTCGGCTTGAATTCGAAGGATGTAACGATGATCTCCATGGGCGGCATACCGGACATTCTTGCCGGCATGCGCGCCGGGGCGGTCCAGGGCGGCGTGCTCTCGCCGCCCACTTCCACCCTGGCCCGCGAGCTGGGCTACCGCCCGCTGCTCCATATCCCGGATCTCGGCAGAGAGTTCGCCTTCTCCAGCATAGCCACAAAGCGTTCTTTCATTCAAAGCCAGCCGGAGGTAGCCAGTGCCTTCATGGCCGCGCTTTCGGACGGCGCGAAGATCTATAAGGAAGACAGCCGGGCGGCGCTGAGGGTTTTGCGAAAATACATCGGCGGCGAAGATCGCATCCTGGAGGGCGGGTACCGGGAATACGGCGCGGCGATCTCCAGTCCGCCCTATCCTTCGCTCAAGGGGCTGGAGCCGATCCGCGATAGTCTCATCGATTCGACGCCGCAGCTCAAGCAGGCGGACTTGAGAAAATTTGTCGACGACCGATTCGTCCGAGCGAAATAGTCGCTTTGCCGAGTCCGAATTCATTCGACCTTGAACCTTGAACGTCGAACTTTGAACCGATCGGAGGTCACATGCGGATAGAAACCGAACGCAAGATAAAGCGCTGGCGCGAGCAACGCTGGATTTTGGACCAGATCATTCAGACCCGCGGTATCGATTGGGATCAGGGGCGCAGCGGAAAAATTCTGCGCAACTGCGGCCCCGGCGTTCAAAGCGACCTGCAAGAGATCACCCGCCGAATTCAAAAGTTCGTCGACATCCCGCGCGAGTTCGCCCGCGTCGCCGCGCGCCGGGAAGCGCAGGCCAAAGAAACCGAGAAAGCCGGTCACTTGATCGAAGCGCGGGAGCACTACTACATCGCCGCCTGCCTCTATACGAACGCCATGTGGGCGATCTATGAAGACGGCAACCCCGAGCGCATCTCCTGGCAGGAACGGAAACGCGCCTGCTACGACAAGTTCATCCAGTACGCCGGCCGGCCCATCGAGCGCGTCGAACTGCCCTACCAGGGCAAGATGGTGCAGGCGCTTTTGCATCTGCCTCCCGGCGCCAGAGCGGGCGAGAAGGTTCCCTGCGTCATGTACATACCCGGCATGGACGGCGTCAAAGAAGATAATCCGATGAACAACGATCCGCTGCTCGACCGGGGCATCGCGGTGCTCTCGGTGGACGGGCCGGGCCAGGGCGAAACTAGAGAGCGAGGAATCACTTGCACGGCCTCGAACTACGCGGACGTCGGCAAGCTGGCTTGCGACTATCTCGTCAAACGCGCCGAGATCGACGCCAATCGTCTTGCGGTCATGGGTTCGAGCATGGGTTCCTACTGGGCGCCGCGGGTGGTCGCCACCGAGCCGCGCTTCAAAGCCTGCGCCGTGAGCGCCGTCTGCATGGAACCGGGCCAGTACGCGATCTTCAGCATGTCCTCGCCGACCTTCAAGCTCAATTACATGTACATGTCCGGCTACGACGACGAATCCGCCTTCGATGAATTTGCCAAGACGCTGACTCTAAAGGGCATCACCTCCAAGATAAGCTGTCCCTACATGGTCGTCGCCGGCGAAGACGACGAGCACTGCGACATGAAATTCGTCTACGAGCTGATGGGCGAGATTCCCGCGCCCAAGCTGCTGGTCGTCTACGAAGGAGAGCGCCATTCGATTCGCAATCCAAACTCCCGGCCCAAGATGATCAACTGGGTCGCGGACCGGTTGGCGGGAAAACCGTTCACATCGGAGATCATCCGCGTCGAAACGAGCGGCAGGGAAGTCCACACGCCGTGGTAAAAAACGAGGATGGAGGATAGAGGATCGAGGATGGCGGGGCTTCAGGCTTCCGTGTGGCTAACCGCTGAGGCGCTGAGGGCGCGGAGAAGAGCATTTTTGATTAATAAATACTCCGAACTCTGCGAACTCTGCGCCTCTGTGGTGAATATTCTTTTAAAGTAAAGCCGGAAGAACTAAGATGGCGATCTTCGATCCTCCATCCTCGATCTTCGATCTTCAAGACGGTCCGGGAGAATGAGGATAGCCTACGGCGACCTGATCGGCGGCGTGAGCGGCGATATGTTCGTCGCGGCCTTGCTTGATCTCGGCCTACCCCTCGGCCAACTCACATCGGAGATCAAGAAAATCCCGACCCTCAAGTTCGACCTCAAAGCCTCGACAAAAACCGTCCAATCAATCCGCGCCAGACAATTCCACGTCGTCTGCCCAAAGCAAGAGCCGCCACGCGCATGGAGAGAGATTCGCCGGATTCTTCAGCGCAGCCGGCTTTCCGCCGCGGTCAAAGAAACCGGCATCGAGATTTTTCGCCGCCTGGCGGAAGCCGAGGCGAAGGTTCACGGCATGGCCGTCGATCGAGTTCATTTTCATGAAGTCGGCGCGACCGATTCCATCGTCGACATCATGGCCGCGGCCTTCGGCTGTCATCATCTAAATATCCGTGCCTTTAACTTTTCGCGGGTTCCGCTCGGCCGCGGGTTCGCCCGCGGCGGCCATGGTTCCTTGCCGGTTCCGGGACCGGCGACGCTGGAGTTGCTGAAGAACATTCCCGTGGAATGGACCCAGCTGGAAGGTGAAACCGTCACGCCGACCGGCGCGGCGATCATTGCCACGCTCGGCAAGAGCTTCGGCGCAGAGCCGAGTATGACCATCGAGAAAATCGGCTATGGCACGGGACAAAAGGAATGGCCGGACCGGCCCAACTTGTTTCGGCTGGTTATGGGCGAGGATAACGCCGGCTGGCACAACGAAGAAATGGTCGTGCTGGAAACCAACATCGACGACATGAACCCGCAGTTTTACGATCATGTCATGGGCCGCCTCTTCGCCGCCGGCGCCCGCGACGTCTTTCTCGCGCCGATTCAAATGAAAAAAAATCGTCCCGCGACTCTGCTAACCGTCATTTGCGAGCCTGCCCGCCGCGCGGCGCTCGCCGAAATTATTCTGCAGGAAACCTCCACCATCGGCGTCCGGTACTATCCGGTCGGTCGCATTATTCTCAAGCGTTCCTCAGCCAGCGTGAAAACAAAATTCGGAACCATCCGAGTCAAGATCATCGAAGAACCGGACGGCTCACGCCGAGCCACACCCGAATACGACGACTTGAAACGGGTCGCAGCGGCAAAGAAAATACCTCTTAATTTTCTCCATGACGAAGTGCTGAGAGGCTTCAAGAAGTGAGTTTTACCAGCTTGTTACGTGACGGCAGATGGCCGAGGATTAAGTGGCGGAATACGGCTCTTCCGGGATTTATGGTTAACGAATGTTCACCACCGAGACACGGAGTACGCAGAGTCCGGAGTATTTATTAATCAAAAACCTCTTTTCTCCGCGGACTCAGCGGTCGTGAGAAAAAATTCAAAAACCATCAAAATTACAAATTTGGCCTCAATGAAATCAGATACTTGCAACTGCTGGTTTTCGCGAAAAGGGATTTTTTCTCACGTCCAGCGCCTCTGCGGTGCAATCTCCGAGTCCTTGCACAGAAACAGCGTTGACCAAGTTCACCACACAGAAGCTTGAAAATCCCGGATCATAAGGACCCTATTCTCACAAACCGCTGTTTGGCTTGCGAGCGACGATGGTCGCGAACTCCTTTAC
>JAUYJC010000358.1 GCA_030688735.1 Deltaproteobacteria bacterium | reverse complement strand
AACGTGACCGGAACTTTCAACTCTGGGACTAGTTGTCCTTCCGTGGGCGCAGAGACCGCCGCGCGGGAGGTTGAAGCACAGGCCGTCATCACCCAGTGAACTAGTGGGGAATACCAACATGTTCATAAAAAAAACCATTGCAATCATTCAAATCATCACCATCCTCTTTTGGCACGGCTGGAATCTCCGGCCGCTATTCGCGGACGATAGTGACATTTTCGGCAACAACATCGCGCCCAACGTGATGATCTTGCTCGACAGTTCAGGAAGCATGAACGACGAAGCCGGCACTCTCATTCCGTACAGCAGCGGCACGACTTTTACCCCGATCGCCTACCGCGGGACCACTCTGGTAACGACCACGGTGTACAGAAGGATGATCAGTGGGAGCGCGGGAGGGCTCAGTTGCAGGAGTTCAAATCCTTGTTACACAGTCTATGCACCAAGCATATCGGCGGTGAACAGTTCGTCAGCCCAGACCGCTCTTTCAACAACTGGCTATTGGAGCGGCAGCATCGGTGGGTCCAGCGTCACCCTCTATTACGGCAACTATATCAATTACTACTACTGCTCGAGTTGCGACGGAATCGAGCCGAAGATCACGATCGCCAAGCGCACTCTCACCAATCTGGTGAACAACGTGGAGGGCGTGCGCTTTGGCTTGATGAGGTTTTCAGGCACTAACGGCCATGTCGTCGAACCGATCCGAGACATGACCCCTGCGAATCAGACTACGCTGATCAACTCCATTAACCAGATAACCCCCGCTGGCTGGACCCCCTTGGGTGAGCAGATGCGCGACGCGGGCAATTACTATAAAGGAACCTACCCCGGAAAATCCAGTCCCATACAGTATTCTTGCCAGCCTAACTTCATCGTCGTGATCTCGGACGGGCTCTGGAATGGATTAGTTGACCCTCGGGTAGAGGCGACCAACCGTTTTACCCAAGATCACTCGACCACTTATGCGGGGACACAAAATGTCCTCGTTCACACGATTGGATTTGGCTTGAACGCTGCGAACGCAGACGAGAAGCAAGCCATTGCCGATCTCCAGACGATGGCTAAAAACGGCGGCGGTAGCTATCTTACTGCCAACAATTCGGCGCAGTTGGAGGTTGCGCTTCAGGATGCCATAAGTCAGATCATGGCCGCGACTTTTTCTTTCGCCACGCCGGTTATTCCGACCACCGGTACAGCCGGCAGCGCGAGAGCCTACCTCGCGTCATTTCAATCCAATCCGTCGCGACCCTTCTGGAAAGGCTTTCTTAAAGCTTACACTAGGGATGCCAACGGACTGATTCCCATCGATGCCCAGGGCCTCCCTTCGGGTACGCCGGTTTGGGATGCGGGGACGCAGCTCAACACAAAAAGCGCAGGCAGCCGGAACATCAAAACCTATATCGGGGGCGCACTGCAAGATTTCACTACCGCGAATGTCACCGCCACTGATCTAGCGGTGACCACCGCCCCATTTCCACTTAATGCCACCGACTCGACCGACGCGCGAAACAAGGTCGTTAATTATATTCGCGGCGCCACGGACTACAATGACGAGGACACCGATCTCAATACCACGGAACAGAGGCCTTGGAAGCTAGGGGATATTTTTCATTCAAGTCCGGTGTTGGTGACGCCGCCTTTCTTGCCTACTGCGGATTCGTCGTACGCGGCTTTCAAGACGGCCCAGGCGCCTCGGGCCACGATTCTCCTGGCTGGCGCGAACGACGGCATGCTGCACGCTTTCACCGAGGTCGATGGCGAGGAGTCGTGGGCTTTCATACCGCCGAACCTGCTCGACGATTTGAAAAATTTAACCGCGCTCTCCGGGATGCGCGACTATTACGTCGATTCGAGCCCGATTGTTGCAGATGTTAAAACCGGGGGCAGTTGGAAGACCATAGCGGTGTTCGGCGAAAGGCGCGGCGGCAATAATTACTACGCCCTGAACATTACCAATACAACCAGCCCGCAATATCTGTGGGGTTTTACTGACGCTAATCTTGGCGAAACCTGGTCCGAACCTGCGATCGGCAAAGTCAAGATGTCGGATGGTACGGACAAGTGGGTTGCCTTTGTCGGCGCTGGCTTCGATACCACGTTTGCCAATTACTCCGGCAGCAGCAAAACCAGTGAGGGGTTCTTCGTTATCGATCTTTCCAACGGCGCCAAGCTTTGGGAGTATTACAACGCGACCGGTTCCACCGATGACCGGCAATACATGAACTTCAGCTTCCCCGCATCTCCGACTGCCGTCGACCTGAACAACGATGGATACATCGACCGGGTCTACATCGGTGACGTCGGCGGACAATTATGGAAATTTGACCTGTCGGCGCCGGCGACGGTATCCGCGGGTCTCGTAACCAATTGGACAGGCAAGCGTCTCTTTACCGCGGTGGCTTCTCAGGCCAACCCGCCGGCTGCCGGAGAATATTACCCCGCTCAGGCTATTTTTACCCCACCCGCCCTTGCATACGACGGTTACAACAACCTCTGGGTCTTCTTTGGGACCGGGGATCGCTATCACCCGAACAACACGGCGTCAAACCGCTTTTATGGGATCAAAGAGAATACGACCATGACCAATGGCAGCACGTTAACCGAATCGTCATTGACGAATCTGACTTCGGGCAGCGGGAGTGTAACACAGGGCTGGTACATTGTGTTGAATAGCAACGAGAAGGTTTTGGCCGGCGCCGAGGTTTTTAATTTCGCGGCCCTTTTCACGACTTTCACTCCGACCACTGCCGCAGTATGCGGCAGCGGTGGAGGAGCCGCAAAGCTCTACGCGGTCAATATGACGACAGGTGACGCGGCATTCAATCTGTCCACGGGCGCAACACTGCCTTCAGGTCAGGCTGCCTTGGCGGCGGCGAAATCCATCGGGAGCGGCATACCGTCCAAACCGATCTTGAACATAAAGCATACCGGTAACCAGGCAACTCCGTATATCATTACCGGGACGACCAACCAGGAGATTTCGACCGGCCAGGGGCCTCAATTCACGATTCGCAGGGTGGTCGGCTGGCGCGAGGTGTTCTAGGCGATGAAACGTCTCTATCGGGTATTTGCACTCTGCGGTTTGCTTGTCGTGGCAGCTGAGGCCTTGGCTGCCTCGGAACAGGCCATTGCGCGCAATAGGGCCGGGATGACGCTGCTTGAACAAAGCAAATTGAATCCTGCCATCGCAGAGTTCCAAAAAGCGCTCGCCGCCGATCCCGGCTACTTTCCCGCCCGCCTTAACCTTGCTTTTGCCTATGAAAAAGCCGGCAGGGTTGAGGAAGCGATTTCCGCCTATCGCGAGGCCATCGACGCCCAGCCCGGCAATGTCTTGGCCCATAATAACCTCGGCGTTCTTTATGATAAAAAGGGACAGCATGAAGCGGCCGTAGCCGAGCTTGAAAAGGCGCTCGCCATCGAGCCCGGCAACTCGCTGGCGTCAAAAAATCTTGACAACTCGAAGAAAAACCTGGCGGCGATCAAACAGCGCGACGAGCAAATCGCCAAGGCCGAAAAAGAGGCGCAAGCCAAGCCCAACGATCCTCGGGCGACCTACCACGTGGCGCGCCTGTATGCTCATTACAACAACAAAGAGCTCGCGCTGCAGTGGCTCAACAAGGCGATCAAGCAAGGCTACAACGACCTCGCCTATGTGAAAGTCGATCCTGCATTCAGCAACCTGCGCGAGGACCGCGATTTCGAACTGCTGCT
>JAUYJC010000355.1 GCA_030688735.1 Deltaproteobacteria bacterium | reverse complement strand
ACCTCAAATATCTTTACTTCGGCGGCAAGGGGGGCGTGGGCAAGACGGCACTCGCCGGCGCCACGGCGCTCTGGCTCGCTGGGCAAGGCAAGCGCACGTTGCTGGCCTCGACCAATCCCGTGCACAGTCTTTCGGGTCTGTTGGAAAAGTCTCTCCTGGGCGCGCCCACGGCGGTGGCGGAAAATCTTTGGGCCTACGAGATCGACACTAAAGAAACTATCGAACGGTCAAAAAAAGATATCCGGGAAAAAATCCAGTGGTTTCTCAAGTTCGCCGACATCAGCACCAAGGCTGACGATTTCGTCGAGTCGGCGACGATGAATCCGGCTTTCGAAGAATCCGCCATGTTTGAAAATATGGTGGATTTGATGCTCAGGGACGATTACGACGTTTACGTTTTCGATACCGCGCCCACGGCCAATGCCCGGCGCTTGCTCGGCATGTCGAAGGTCTATTCGCTGTGGGTCGACAAGATGCTCAGGTCCCGCGAGGAAGCGCGCAGCCTGCGCGAGATGCTTTCCTTTAGCAAAAAGAAAGAAAAAGACCCGCTGCTCACTTACTTGCTTCAATTTCGAGATCGCATGGGCCAGGCGCGGCAACGGCTTACCGACATCGAGAAGACGGCGTTTTTCTTCGTCACGTTGCCGGAGGCGCTGCCGATCGCCGTCATCTCCCGTTTCATCGGGTGGTTCCAGGACTTCGGGATTCCTGTTGGCGGTGTGATCGTCAACATGCTGCTCGACAAAGAGGCCCTGGGTCAAGATTGCCCCGAGTTTGTGCTCAATCGCGTGCGTATGCAGGAAGAATATCTGAAAACGATTTGGCAGAAATTCGACGGTTCCGTTCGTGCCTTAATCCCATTATTCGATCAAGAGCTTCGTGGCCTGACCATGCTTGGCGAAGCGGCCAAGCGACTGATGAACTGATCCTGCCAGGGCGTTCCTGCGCTGACAATTTGTGCGGTTAATGCCAAGAATTCTCTGTCGGGCGGGCATATCGCGGAAAGTCTTTCCTCCCTTGCCATCCTAAGCGCTTGTAAATCCGAAGCTTTCAATTTCCCTGACAATGGGCGCCGGATGGCGCAATTCATGCTTAAATGGTTTCCCGCCGTAAGCCAGAGGAATATTTGGAGGACCTGTGTCTACTGACGAAATTTTGACAGCGTCTCAGGTTGCGCGCCTCCTTCAGGTGCATCCACGCACGGTCTATAAGCTGGTGAAACAAGGTTCGATCCCGGGAAAGAAGTTCGGGGGAGGGTGGCGCTTTAGCAAGCACGAGATCCTGCAAATGATTTCGCCCCAACCGCCGGCCGCTCCTCTACAACCAGATGACCTCGAAGGGAGGTAGGTATTTCTATGGACTACCATTTCAACAATTCCTTACTCAACGGAGTTTTTTTGCTGCCGGCGAGGTTCTCTCTACGGGTTTTGGGCTCCGCGGCGCGAAGCGGGGCTATCCTTCTTGGCGTCGCGGCAATTTTTTTTCTCGGGGTTGCGGACAGAGCGAGCGCCCAAAACATTTATATCATCGGTTCCTTGAACACGGGAAATCAGTTTGCCGATGCGTTTGAGGGATTCAAGGGCCGCATGGCCGAGCTGGGTTATAAAGAGGGCCGGAACGTGCGCTACGACTATCACAATTCGAAGGGAAACGCCGAAGCCCTGAAATCGATGGCGCAAAAGCTGGTGGGTGACAAGGTGGATATGATCATTACAACCACGACCACCGGAACGGTGGCCGCGGCGAAGGCGACCGTGGGCACGCGCATCCCCGTGGTATTCCTGAGCGCCGGTAACCCTCAGAGGCTAGTCAAGAACTACAGTACTTCGGGCAACAATTTGGCGGGCATCAGTTCGGCGTCTATGGAGTTGGTGGCGAAGCGCTTCGAATTGCTGAGGGAGCTATACCCGCGGATCAAGCGGGTCGCCATGCCGGTGGACCCGAACGGAGTCAACTATCAAGCGATCGTCGCGGAAATCAATGCCTCGACCCCGAAGCTGGGGTTTATCGTCTCGGAAATCCACGTGCACAAAGTCGCCGATATCGCAAAGGTTGCGCCCATGATCAAGAGCAAAGACTACGACGCGATCTTTAGTCCGGTGGATTCCCTCGTGACCGAGGGCATCGAGCCATTAGTCAATCAGGCCATTGCGGAGAAAATTCCGTCGGCGACCTCCTTGCTGGTCAACGTCAAGCGGGGTTGTCTATTGACCTATGCTTCCGATTACGCAGCATTGGGTAAGCAGGGGGCGGTGTTGGCGGACAAAATTCTCAAAGGTGCGAAACCCTCAGATTTGCCGATTGAGCTGCCGGACAAAATCCTTTTGGCGCTAAATTTAAAAACCGCCAAGGCCATCGGACTCAAGATCCCAAAGAACATTCTGTTGAGAACCGACGAGACCTTTGAGTAGCTCGCTGGAAGCAGCAAACAGTGGAAAAGACGTTTAGAGCCAGCATCAGAAGACGCTTGATGGCCTGGGGGCTCGCTCTTTTGGGCGCTGCTCTGGTGCTGAATACCGTCGCGGGGTCGTTCTATACCCGTCGGCAGATCCTCCAGGCGAGCGCCGAGCTGCAGAAGGAGATGGCGTCGCTCACGGCCCGCCGCATTCGCGCTTTGGTGATGCGAAAAATCGAACGGCTGCAGGACGCCGGTGTTGCCATGACGTTGTACCCGATGGGAGCGAACGAGCAGAAACTATTGGGGCAATTGCTGCTCAAAAACGATCGGGCCTTTACCGAGCTCGTGGTTTTGGACGATCGCGGGCAGGAGTTGCTGAGGTTTTCCGAGCGGCAGGTTTTTCTTCCCGAGGATTTGCGCGATCAGGGCGGTTCGGCGCTGTTTCAAAGGGCGACGGAGGGCAAAATTTACATCAGTCCTGTCACCACGACCGCGCAGGCCGAGCCCTACGTGACCATCGCCGTGCCGCTGCAAAGCGCGCCGCGCA
>JAUYJC010000332.1 GCA_030688735.1 Deltaproteobacteria bacterium | reverse complement strand
GACGTGGACTTGTTTCGGAAACACCTTCCCCAGTTTTGCGTTATCGTTAACAGACTGGGAAGCAATGAGACTGGGACGATTTGTGAGTATATCATCGATGCTTCGATGCCGATTCCAGAACCAGTGGTACCGGTCGGATATCCAATTCAAGACGTTGAGTTACGATTGCTCGACGACGACGGTAAAGCCGTTGGCGAAAATGAAATCGGAGAATTTTCAGTGAGAAGTCAATATCTATCGCCGGGTTACTGGAATAATCCCGCTCTTACGGAAGCATCCTTTACTGCCGATCCAAATGGCAGTGACTATGTTACTTACCGGATCGGCGATTTGGGCCGAAGGCTCGCCAACGGCTGCTTGATGCATTTGGGGAGAAAGGATTTTCAGGTCAAAATTCTCGGTAACAGAGTAGAAATCTCCGAAGTCGAAGGCGCGCTACTCAGCTTAGGCAATATTAAAGAAACGGCGGTGGTCGACCACGATGACGGACAAGGACACAAACGCCTAGTTGCCTATTTTGTCCCGGTTGATGAAAAAGTGTCAAGGGGAAACGAATTGCGGCTTGCATTGGCGCGCCTTCTTCCAAGCTACATGATCCCTACGACGTTTATCGCAATGGACAAGCTACCGCTCACGGGAATGGGCAAAGTTGATCGACGATCGTTGCCTTTCCCGGACATAGAACGGTTTAAACTGAAGACTCCCTTGGTTGAACCGAGAACGTCGCAGGAGGTAATTTTGGCAAAATTGTGGGCCGAAGTCCTCTCTCTCGATAAGGTTGGCATTCACGATAACTTCTTCGATCTCGGCGGTCATTCGCTGGCAGCATCCAGGGTAATCTCCCGGGTAATCCAAACATTCCAGCTGGAGCTACCAGTCAAGGCGCTGTTCGATGCGCCCACGGTGGCCGAGATGGCGGCCATCATCACACAGAACCAAGCGAAGCAGGGCAGCGACGCAGAGCTGGCGCAGATGCTGCGTGAGGTAGAGGCGATGACGGAGGATGAAGCGCGCAAACAGCTTGCTGGAGAGAGGGCGCGAAGCTCAAGCGGGGATAGAAATGAGTGACTCTCTGAAACAAGGTTTCTCCCTCCCGCCGGAGCAGCAGGCGATCCGGGACCAGTGCTTTCATCCTTCGGGAAAGTTTGTTGAGTTTCCGAAAGAGGACGTCGAGACGTCGATCCCGGCCCGGTTTGAGAAGATCGTGCGGATGTATCCTGAGCGGGTTGCGGTAAGGTCCGCGCATCAGGAACTGACCTATGCCGAGATCAACCAACGGGCCAACCAGATAGCTCACGCGCTGCTTGCTTACTCCGATAAACAAGAAGAGCCCATCGCAATGCTTCTAGAAACCGATGCTGCGACAATAGCGACTATGTTAGGAATTTTGAAAGCCGGGAAGATCTACGTGCTCATGGATGCCAGTCTTCCCCACGCTCGCATTGCTTATATTCTGGAGGACTCGCAGGCCAGGTTGTTGATCACCAATTCCAAAAACTTCCGTCTGGCCCAGGAGTTGGCTCTAAGCAAGATTCCGATCATCAATCTCGATGAGATTGATTGGAAACACCCCGCCGCCAATCCCACTACATCGATCTCACCAGCCACTTTGACTTGGATTCTTTATACGTCAGGTTCAACGGGGAAGCCCAAAGGAGTCGTACAGAACCACCGCAACGTGCTTCACTTTGTGATGAATTACACCAATGGGCTGCATCTCTGCGCCGCCGACCGAATGACCCTACTGTTTTCCGCTAGTGCTAATGGAGCGTCTCATGACATCTTTAGCGCCTTGCTTAACGGTGCGGCGCTCTACCCCTTTAACATCAAAAAAGAGGGGCCTGCGCGAATGCACGATTGGTTGGTGCAAAATCAGCTCACTGTCTTTTGCTCTGTCCCAACGGTTTTCCGCTATTTTCTCCAGACGTTGACCGGGGCCGAAAGATTTCCGCAATTACGATTGATCAAATTGATAGGGGAGCCGGTCTCGAGAAGTGATCTCGAATCCTATCGAAGCTATTTTTCCTCCGTATGTATTTTCCTGAACCGCCTCGGAAGCACGGAAACAGGCACTATTCGTTGGCATTTTTTCGATAAAACTTCCCACATCGATGGTCACATCGTGCCGGTCGGATATCCAGTTGCAGGTAACGAAATACTCATTTTGGATGACGCGGCAAGCGAAGTAGGCATGGGTGATGTCGGCGAGATCTCTGTAAAAAGCCGCTACCTGACCCCCGGGTACTGGCGCAGACCTGATCTGAGCCGTTCGGTCTTATTCTTTGCCGGAGGTGATGAGCGTATCTACCGCACCGGCGATATCGGCCGGATGTTGCCCAACGGTTGTTTGTTATGTCTTGGACGCAAAGACTCCCAGGTGAAAATCAGAGGTCATCGGGTTGAGCTCGCAGAGATCGAAATGGCGTTTGTCAATCTGGGAACGATCAAAGCAGCTGTTGTTGTCCCCTGGGAAGAGCCGTCCAAAGAGACAAAATTAGTGGCTTACCTGCTCCCTAAATCCCGCCCTGCGCCAACGGTTTCGGAGCTTCGCCTTTGCATTGGCAAAACAATACCGGAACACATGATTCCATCGAAATTCATAATCCTGGAAAATTTTCCATTGGCACCCAACGGCAAATTAGATCGAAAGGCGCTTCCACAACCGGGCAGTTCCCGCCCCGAGCTTGATATGCCTTATGTCGCGCCAAGGACTCCGGTGGAAACAGCTTTGTCTGAAGTTTGGGCCGGAGTATTATCCATCGATCAGGTCGGTGTCCATGACAACTTTCTTGATTTAGGCGGAGACTCGCTGCTAGCCACGCAGGTGATTTCCCGCGTGCGTCAGGCTTTCCAGATGGATCTGCCGCTGCTTACGATATTTGAGAAGCCGACGGTGGAAGAATTGACTATCGTGATCATGGAGAAATCGTCTGAAAGGGGAGCTGGGGAAGAGGGGGCTCGCATTCTGGCTGAGTTGAAATCGCATTCCGAAGACGAGGCGCGACGCCTAATCGCCGAGGAAAGCGGAAAACCGAGCCGCGGAGAACAGCGTGATTGACCGGGTATTTAAACTCCCGCCGGAGCAGCAGGCTATCCGGGACAAGTGTTTTCATCCGACGGGAACATTTGTGGAATTCCCAAAAGAGGAAATCGAGCAGTCGATCCCGGATCGCTTCGAACAAATCGTAGCCGCGCACTCCGGCCGCCTTGCCGTTAAAACCAATCGGGCTGAACTTACCTATGACGAGCTGAACCGGAAGGCCAACCGCGTGGCCCATGCCATCCTGGCGCGGCACGGGAGCGCGGAGGAGCCGATCCTCTTGCTGCTCGACAACGGCGCCCCGATGATCGCGTCGATCATTGGCGCATTGAAGGCGGCGAGAATTTACGTCCCGCTGGACCCATCGTTCCCGATCCTGCGGCATCGGGAGATCCTGGAAGACACCGCGGCCGGTCTGATCGTCACCGACAGTAAAAACCTGTCCTTGGCCGCCGAATTGGCCGCCGGCAAACTCGCATTGGTAAATATCGACGAGCTTGATCGTTCGGCCTCCGATGACAATCCGCGCCCGCGCGCCGCGCCAGATACTCCCGCCTATATTCTCTACACGTCAGGCTCGACCGGAAAGCCCAAAGGCGTGCTGCAAAATCACCGCAACGTGCTTCACCTCATCATGCGGCATACCAACCGCGGTCGCGTCCGCCTGGAGGATCGGATCGCGCTGCTCAGGTCGTTCGGCGTTCACGGCGGGACGTACGATACCTTTGCTGCGTTGTTGAACGGCGCGGCCATCCTGCCGTTCGACATCAAGCGGCAAGGGATGCGGGAGCTGGCCAAATGGCTGGCGCGCGAGGAAATCACGCTGTGCCGCATCGGACCGACTCCGTTCCGCCATCTGGCGCTGGCTCTCGGCGAGGCGGATCGTTTCCCCAGACTTCGGATGCTCTCTTTTTCCGGCGAGCCGCTCCATGGAAACGACATCGAGCTGTGCCGGCGCTATTTTTCTCCCGATTGCATTTTGGTCAATTCGTTCGGTGCGACCGAGGTGTCGAGTTGTTGCGAGTATATCATCGACCCAAAGAGCCGAATGGAAGACGGCGTTGTCCCTTGCGGCACTGCGGCGCGGGACATGAAGATTTATCTACTCGACGATGATGGCAAGGAGGCGGGACCGGGCGAAATCGGAGAGATAGCGGTGAAGAGCCGCTATTTGGCGCTTGGATATTGGAAGAGGCCGGAGCTGACGCGCGCCAAGTTTCGGCCGGACCCCGACGGGGGCGACGAACGTGTCTATCTTACCGGCGACCTTGGCCGGATGTTGCCGGATGGGCGCTTGCTCCACGTCGGGCGCAAAGACTTTCAGGTCAAGATTAGAGGCTACCGGGTCGAAGCGGGCGAGGTCGAGGCGGCGTTACTGGCGCTGGGCAATATCAAAGAGGCGGTCGCCGTCGCGCGGCAAGACCGGGAAAGGACGAGCCAGCTGATCGCCTACCTTGTGCCGCGCAAAGCGCCCTTGCCGACGGTCACAGCATTGCGGCGCGCCCTCGCCAAGAAGGTTCCGGAGCACATGATCCCTTCCACGTTCGTGTTCGTGGATACGCTCCCGCTGACGCCGAACGGCAAGGTGGATCGGCGCGCTCTGCCCGAGCCGTCCGCAGCGCGGCCCGTACTCCCTTTGCCCCCGGCGGCGCCGCGAAACCCGACCGAAAAGACAACGGTGGATATCTGGGAGACGGTGTTGAGCGTCGCCCCAGTGGGCATTCACGACAACTTTTTAGATTTGGGCGGAAACTCCCTGCTGGCCGCCCAAATCGTCTCTCGGGTATTCGACGAGTTTCATATCGAGCTGCCTCTGCGGCTGATCTTGGAGGCGCCCACCGTGGCGGCTCTGGCTCAGCACATCGATACAGCACTGAGAACGGTGCGGGATCATGGCGGTCGGGCGCTTAAGCCGGCGCCGCGAAACGCCAAGCTGCCGCTCTCCTTTGCGCAGCAACGGCTGTGGTTTCTCAATCAACTTGAGCCTGAGAGTCCCGCCTACAACGAATCGAGAGCCTATCGTTTGAGCGGTGTTCTCGACATGACGGCGGTGCAAAAAGCGTTGGATCAAATCGTAGCGCGCCACGAAGTCCTGCGTACGAATTTCATATCCGTCGGCGGAAATCCGACACCAGTCATCGCAGAGACAAGGCCGGTCGAACTTCCTTTGATTGACCTAAGCGCATGGCCAGAGTCTGGCCGCGACGCCGAGGCGCGACGGTTGCTTGCGGAGAACGTTCGCCGGACGTTCGACTTGTCTCGCGATCTCATGTTGCGCGTCATGCTGCTGCGCCTGGACGAGCAAGAGCATATCTTGCTTGTCGTAAACCATCATATTGCTTCCGATAGTTGGTCGTCAGGAATTTTCTGGCAGGAACTCGCTGATCTTTATCGATCCGTAGTCTCAGGTGGACTATGCGAGCTTTCAGAACTGCCAATCCAGTATGCCGATTATGCGATCTGGCAACGCAATCGTCTCCGGGGAGAGATCCTCGAAACCCAGCTATCCTACTGGAAAAAACAACTCGATGGCGTTGAGCCGTTGCGATTGCCTACCGACCGCCAGCCTTCCGCGACGTCAACTTCTCCAGGCGCCAAGCAATCGTTAACGCTTCCTAACAAACTTTCCGATGGCCTCAAGGCTCTGAGTCGGCAGCAGGGGGCTACTCTATTTATGACCCTGCTGGCGGCGTTTCAAACGCTGCTCCATCGCTACACGGGGCAGACGGATATTGTTGTTGGAATTCCAATCGCGGGTCGGACTCGGGTGAAAGTCGAAAAGTTAATCGGTTTTTTCGTTAACACTCTGGTGCTGCGCACTGATTGTTCTAACGATCCGACGTTTTGTGAGCTTCTGGAGCGCGTCAGGCAAAAGGCAGTGGATGCATACGCACACCAAGAAATGCCCTTCGAGAAGCTTGTCGAAGAACTACAGCCGGAACGAAACCTCGGCAGCTTGCCATTGTTTCAGGTGATGTTCCGGCTTCAAAACGTTCCCCGATCCTCGGTCGCCTTTCCAGGACTTGCCCTGAGCCCCGTCGAGGTTGCGAGCGGCACCGCGAAGCTTGACTTAAGCCTTTCTATGCAGGAGCAACCGGGTGGCCTAAAGGCTACGCTGGAATACAACACGGACCTGTTCGACGAGGCGACCATCACTCGTATGCTCGGTTATCTGCAAGTTTTGCTCGAAGGCATTGTGGCGGATCCTGACCGGCCCATTTCTGCCTTGCCCATTCTCACCGAGCCAGAGCGGCATCAGCTCCTGGTCGAGTGGAACGATACCCAGAGGGACTATCCCAAGGATAAGTGTATTCATGAGCTGTTTGAAGAGCAGGCAGAGAAGACCCCAGATGCGGTAGCGGTGGTGTTTGAGGATGAACAGCTCACCTATCGGGAACTGAACGCCAAGGCTAATCAGTTGGCTCACCATCTCAAGAAGCTCGGTGTCGGTCCCGAAGTGCTGGTTGGGATCTGCATGGAACGCTCGTTGGAGTTGGTGGTGGGAATACTCGGTATTCTCAAGGCCGGAGGAGCCTATGTGCCGTTGGATCCCAGCTATCCAGCGGAGCGACTGGAGTTCATGGTGGCAGATGCGCAGGTATCGGTTCTGCTAACCCAGGAAGGCTTATTTGCGGGTGGAGAATCGAGAATAGACGATAGCGAACGGCGATTTGTCAAGCTCGATCCGCGCATTCAGCGGGTACGGCTGGACAGGGATTGGGCGTTGATCTCCATGGAAAGCGACGCCAATCCTGAAAGTATTACCACGGCGGGCAATCTCGCCTATGTGATCTACACCTCGGGGTCTACTGGGAAACCCAAGGGAGTTGCCATCGAACACCGCAACACGGTGGCGTTTTTATCCTGGGCGCATTCCGTTTTTACTAAAAATGAGCTATGCGGAGTTCTGGTTGCCACCTCGATCTGTTTCGACCTATCGGTGTTCGAGATATTCGCTCCCTTGACCTGCGGCGGGACGATCATCCTGGCGGAGAATGCTCTTGCTCTAGCCACAATCCCAAATAGAGCCACGGTGAGCCTATTGAACACCGTGCCATCGGCGATGAATGAACTGCTGCGACTAGATGCAATCCCACCCTCGGTGCGTGTTATCAATCTTGCAGGGGAACCCTTGCGCACCGATTTGGCGCGGCGAATCTATGAGTCGACGTCTGTGCGCAAAGTCCATGATCTATACGGACCCAGCGAATCCACGACCTATTCAACATGGACGTGCCGGAGCGCTGATGGCCGGCAAACCATCGGCCGACCGATCGCGAATACGCAGATCTACATACTGGATGCCCACCGCAATCCGGTGCCCATCGGCGTAGTTGGAGGGATCTACATTGGCGGCGCCGGAGTCGCGCGAGGGTATCTCAACCGGCCGGAGCTGACGGCGGAGAGATTTATCCACCATTCATTGGATGGAGAGCCAGTGCAACGGCTGTACAAGACCGGCGACCTGGCGCGCTACCTGCCCGACGGCAACATCGAGTTCCTTGGACGGATTGATCATCAGGTGAAGATCCGCGGTTTCAGGATCGAACTGGGAGAGATCGAAAGCGTACTGAGTCAGTGCCCTGGTGTGAGGGAGTCGGTGGTTGTGGCACGGGAAGACGCGCCTGGGGACAAGCGCCTAGTGGCTTACCTCGTCGCCGCCTCTCAGAATTCTTCTGTCAGTGAGCTCAGGGGGTTTCTCAAAGCCAAACTTCCTGAGTACATGATCCCTTCAGCCTTTATGTTTTTGGATGCCCTGCCGTTAACACCCAACGGAAAAATCGATCACAAATCCTTGCCGGCGCCGGATCGAAGCAGAGACGAACTGGAGCAAGCCTACGTCGCTCCTCGCAGCCCGACCGAAGAGATATTGGCCGGAATCTGGACAGAGGTTCTCAAGATCGAGCAGGTTGGCGTCCGCGACAACTTCTTCGACTTAGGGGGCCATTCTCTGTTGGCTACGCAGGTGATTTCACGATTGCGTGTAACCTTGCGGATGGAAATTCCATTGCGGCTCCTTTTTGAAAATCCGACCGTTGCCGGCTTGGCCGATCGGGTCGAAGAAACCCACCGCCAGGAGCAGGGTCTCCAAAGTCGTCCTATACAGCCTGTCTCAAGGACGAGAGACCTTCCCCTTTCTTTTGCCCAGCAGCGGTTGTGGTTTTTAGATCAGTATGAGCCGGGGAGTTCGGTTTACAACATTCCCAGCGCCATACGGCTCACGGGGGTGTTGGATGCTAGTGCGTTAGAGCAAAGTTTACAGGAGATGGTTAATCGACACGAAGCGCTGCGGACAACCTTCTCGATGGTGGAAGACGAAGCCGTTCAAGTCATCGCGCTATCGCTGAAGCTAGCTCTACCCGTAGTGGATCTCAGTGAAACCCCCGAGGCCGAGCGTGAAGAAGAAGCCCAACGGCTTGCCCAGGAGGAAGCCCGACGGCCTTTTGATCTAACCCGAGGGCCGCTGTTTCGCACCCGTTTACTCCAGCTTGGAAAAAAAGATCACGTCTTGTTGATGACGCTGCATCACATCGTGTCGGACGGCTGGTCGATGGGAGTGCTTCACCGCGAACTATCGGTTCTCTATGAGGCGTTCTGTGATGGGAAGCCCTCACCGCTTTCGGACTTGCCCATACAGTATGCGGATTTTGCCGTCTGGCAGCGGGAGTGGTTAGAGGGAGAGGTTTTAGAGAGTCAGCTTTCGTACTGGAAGAAGCAGTTGGAGGGTATTCCTGCCGTACTGAATCTTCCCACGGATTGGCCACGGCCAGCCGTTCAGAGCTACCGA